>DATJMC010000038.1:0-35776 GCA_035508975.1 Occallatibacter sp. | reverse complement strand
GCTTGAAGCTGAGACAGTCTTGCAAGAGCCGTCTCAATGTCAGTACCGCAATTGGTGTAAATGCTCTTGCCGTTTTCGTACTGGCGAAGTTGAAAGTGCCCGTTCTCCGGTTCCACTGTGTATTCGACGCCGTTGTAGAGGACCGCATTCGGTTTGATGCGTCCGTTCTTGCCTTGCACTAGTGTGCCCCGCCGCCAGCCCAAGCCGGGGAGGCTTGCATAGCGCAGGAGGCTTGCTGTATTTGCCATAAGGGATTTGCTCCGGTTTCAGATACCCTACTTTCAGCAGCGACCAACCTATGGTTCACTGTGGGTAAGGTTCTCCGTCTAATACCGAGTCACCGGGCAGATTCACTAAGTTCGCACCATAAATTTAGCAAATCATTTAATCCCAACAACTTAGCATTACCGGCGATTGTCCCTTCTTCGGCACCAGCCGTTTTAGAATCAATAGATTAGGATTTTTCCTGCGAAATTCATCGGCAAAGCTTGGGTTTCCTGTCGGCATTAGGCCGAGATGGGAACTTTGGTACGGGTGCAAGCCCAAAGGACCGGACCCAGAGTCAGGACGCACGGCTCTATAAATATGTCGCTCTTCCGATCGCTACCTGCCTGCCGACCACAGCGAAAGTCTCTGCGCCCAACCGCGCTCAGTCTTCTTGCCCAAAACGAACACCCCAACTATTGTCGAAAGCGGCAAGTGCCAGTGGCGCCGCCGGCACACAAGTTCATCACCCTTCGCGGTCAAAGCCATCCCTTGTTTCGAGCGATGCGGGCTGCCTCAAACCGGTTTGAAGCCTGCAACTTCGATATGGCCTCCGAAAGATAGTTGCGTACGGTTCCCTCGCTCAGCCGTAGCGAGCGTGCCAGCTCTGCGGTTGTTTCCCCATCGCCGGCGCGACGCAGGATCAGGCGCTCCCGATCCGTGAGCGGGTCCTTTTCCGTGCTCCAGATCTGCGAAGCCAATTGCGGGTCTACGACGCGACCACCCCGACTGACTTCGCGCACGGCATGGGCCAGCTCTTCAGAGGGTCGCTCCTTGAGCAGATAAGCCGAAGCTCCTGCATCCAGGGCCCGTCTCAGATAACCCGGCCGCGCGAAGGTCGTCAGGATCAGGACGCGAGTCTCCGGGTAAAGCTCCCGCACACGCGCTGTCAACTCCAGCCCGCTCATCTTCGGCATCTCGATATCGGTGATCAGGACGTCCGGTCTGTCCTTTCCCACGGCCTGCAGGGCCTGCTCCCCATCGTCGAATGACCCGAGCACTTCCATATCCGGTTCGATCGAGAGCAACATCGCCAGCGCGCCTCGCAACATTCCCTGGTCCTCCGCCAGCACAACGCGTATCCGCTGATTCACGACGCCTCTCCCGTAACCTCGTTCGCAGCATGAGTCGAGGCCGTTTCGATTCGAGGCAAAGTGATCTCAAGTCTGGTCCCGCCGGTGCCTGAGGCCGCCACCTTTACCCATCCCTTCATGGGGCGCAGCCTCTCCCGCATGCCGCGCAGCCCATTCCCCTCGTGAATCACTCCACCCACACCATTGTCCTCCACTGTGAAATGAATCATCCCGCCCTCTTCGAGGAGTGCCAACTGGCATGCGGTCGCACGAGCATGGCGGACAATATTGGTCACCGCCTCGCGCAACACCAGGCAAAGTGCATCCGCATAGCTCGGCGAAAGCTTCAGCGGAGCCAGCACCGTGGTCAGCCTTACCTCGGCGGAAAGGAGGCTACGCCGGGCGCGGCAGATCTCTGCATCCAGACCCTCGGCACGGTAGCCGGACACGGCATTTCTGACTTCGGCGAGCGCATTTCGAGCCGTCTGTTCGGCATCTGCGATCTCGTCGCGGGCGCGTTCCGCGTTGAGGGCGAGCAGCCGTCGCGCCAGATCGAGCTTCACCGTAATGACCGTCAAGGTGTGGCCGAGAAGATCGTGCAAGTCTCGCGCGATGCGCTCGCGCTCTGCTTCCCGCGACAGACGCGCGATCTCTGAATTCGCTCGCTCCACCAAAGAAGTTGTCCGCTCCTGCTGCGCATAAGCAAAGTTACTGACTCCAATGATCACGCAGAAGAAGAGGACCTCTTCGGCCGTAGCAAACGAATGGGCGAAGTAATAGGTCTCCGCAGTCACAGCGGCCGTCATCGCAGACAGTGCCAGAAAAACCGCCCGCAGGCGGGTGAGGAAGAGGCAGAGCATCGCGAAAGGGTAGATAAACACTCCCGTGGCTTCCCGATTGACCGCGAAATACAGAAACGCGAACAGAAAATAAAACACGAATGCCACACTGTGCCGCCGCCCGGTAAGCTGCGCACACAGAAAAAATAGGGCGACGAAGATCGTGTAGAGAGCCCCGCACGCCGCCCAGGCTGCAATTGAGTGCCGATACGCCGGCAGAAAAAACAGATAAGCGGCATACGCCAAAGCGGTGCTCCGCACCATAAAACGTCCGCTGATCAAGGCTCGCTTCGCGTCGCCGAAGGGAATCGCCGCACCGCCTTCCGGAGCTTGTGAAGGACCTCTGTCCATGCCTTCATCATCCCACCAGCCACACGGTATGCTCCACCTCCCGTTATCATCCTGTGCGCATGACAGCTGTCATAGTGATAGCTGTCATCGATCATCGGTGATAGCGGGTACTGGTTCTTCGCCTTCCGTCTGGCGCATGCTTGTCTCAAGCTGATGCGAGGAGATTATGAATCTCGAAACCTTCTTTAATGCGCTCACAACGGGATGGGTCGCGGGGGAAATCCTCATTGCCCTGATCACAACAACGCGCAAGGGCAAGGGCAGAGTCCAAGACCGCGGTACTCAGATCATCCTGTGGGTTGTCATCGTCGCCTCGTTCAAAGCTGACGAGTGGATGCACCGATTCCTGCCCAGCGACATGCCGGGGAGTCATAACTGGCTGCGGCCGGCGGCCCTTGCGCTTCTGATCCTCGGACTGGGGATTCGCGCCGCGGCCATCGCCATGCTGGGCCGAGCCTTCAGCGCAAACGTGGCCATGCGCGCCGGCCAAAGTCTCCAGCAAGGCGGGCTCTACGCTTTGGTTCGCCATCCTTCCTATCTCGGCCTGGAGTTGATCCTCATGGCCTGTGCCCTGCATACGCGCGTATGGGCCTGCTTCGCCGTAGTCCTCATCCCACCGACTCTGGCTCTTCTGTATCGTATTCACGTTGAGGAAACGGCGCTTCGCCTCGCTTTTGGAGACGAGTACGAAGCTTACAGCCACCGGACAAAGCGGCTCATCCCAGGTGTCTATTGACCGGGCGCCTGGGCAGCATCTTCCCCACTTGCCGTCGACACTCGAATTCCTCGGCGCCTTGATGCATAAGCCGCGCTTCCAAAAGCTCCAGCCGCTCGGTCATCCAGAAATCAAACCCCGTTTCGTGTCCTTTTCTTCGGATAAGCGCCGGCGCGCAAGCTCCTTGGTCGAGGCTTCGGATCCAGGTGGCTCACGGAACGGTTCCACCGAAATGCGTTCGTACCGCACTTCCAGGAGCGTCAGGTGTTCGATGCCGCCCGGTGCGTGCAAAACGACAGTGTCACCCGCTGCCGACTTCATCAACGCGCGCCCCAGAGGCGACACCCAGCTGATGTGGTTGCGGCTGAGATCAACCTCGTCAGTGCCCACGATGCTGACCTCGCGCTCCGCTCCCGCCGCATTGGCATAACGCACCGTCGCTCCAAAAAATGCCCTCGCCGCCGCCTGCCTTCCCCTCGGAGCTTCCGGGTCCACCACTTCTGCGGCTTCAATCCGCTTGGTCAGAAAGCGAATTCGCCCATCGATCTGCCGCAGCCGTCGCTTGCCATACTGATAGTCGGCGTTTTCACTGCGATCGCCGTTGCCGGCAGCCCACGCTACGACCTCCGCGACCGCCGGTCGGTCCTTGGTCAGCAAAAATCGGTGCTCATCTTTCAGGCGCTGCAGCCCGCTCGGCGTGATGTAGTTCCTGCCTACCGTCGCGGGCTCGTCCGGTTGTGGCTTTCTTGTAAACCCCTTCCGCATCTCCTTAGTCCTCTCAACGCAAAACCGAGTGGCGGCCCCACTGGGTGCGGACGGCTCTGACTGATTCTTTCATGTATTCCCGATCTTGCGCGACCTCGAGTCATCGCCTCAGATCCGTCTGCTCTGCGAAAGAGCGAGACTTCCGCGCTTCCGTTGAAGTTGGCCCCGTCTTGACTTGAGCGTATGCCGGGCAAAAATCAAGGGGAACAGCCAGTGTTATAGTTTCTCCAATCTCTTCGGGAGAGGGTGTGCACACAATGAATCGAAGAACGTTTCTCATGAAAGCGGCTGCCGCTTCCGCTGTTCTCTCCGGCACTCACTACGTATCCGCCGATCCGCTTGGCCTGCCGATCGGCTGCCAGACCTACCCTGTGCGCAAATCGATCGCCACCGACTTCGCCGGCACCATGAAGGGATTGCGTGCAGCGGGGTTCACTCAGATTGAGCTTTGTTCGCCGTACGGCTACGACGATTTCTCGAGTCTCCAAAAATACAAGCCCCAAGAATTGCGGCGCATGCTCAACGACTGGGGACTGGGCTGCATCTCCGCGCATTGGGCGGCAGAGGAGCTGTTTCAAAATGCGGACAAGAGCATCGCCTATGCGAAGGACTTCGGCATGACGCAGATGGCCATCGCCGCGCTTGGACCCTGGAGCCCGAGGACTACCGAAACACCCGATGACGTCAAGCGTTACGTCGAGCCCTTCAACGTCTTCGCCGAAAAGGCTCATGCCGCAGGCATCGTGGCTCTGCTGCACAATGAGGGATTCGTCTCTGAACACATCGACGGCAAACCCGTCTACGACATGATGATTGCCGAACTCAATCCCGCCACCACCAAGTTGCAGTTTCAGGTCTCGAGCATGCAGCAGGGCTACGATGCAGTCACCTACTTCCAGAAGTACCCGGGCCGCTTCCTCTCCATGCACTGCCAAGACTGGGTCAAGGACTCCTCCACAACGTCCGGCTTCCGCCAGGTAGCCTTGGGCAAGGGTGTCGTGGATTGGAAGGCAGTGTTTACCGCAGCAAGAACAGGCGGCATAAAAAACTACTTCGTCGAGCTTGAAGAGGATCCGGCACTGATGCCGCTGAGCGTGCCCTACCTCAAGTCCCTGAACGTCTGAAACGCGGGCAGAACGCTGCTTGGGTTCTGCTCGAATCTCCTATGGATCTGAGACCGGATCCGCGCCCAACGCGCATGGACCGGAGGGGCAGGCAAAGTGTGCAACACCATGCCGAGTGCTTAAAGGCCTCAAGCCAACTGCCTCTCACTCTGCTACACAGGAGAAGATGGCCTGATCCCCAAGACAGCCTCCGGTCCTTACTCTGACTTTCACCTTCCTTTGCGCGCTGTTTCAGGCCCCCAAGCCACCCACCGGCCGCTGATCGGGAACCGAAACGAGCGCCGTGCGAGATCCGAATTTCGCGCATCGGGCGTCCAGTACGAAAATCGCATCCCGGTGAGACGTGATAGGTATCACTGCCCAGCAGGCATCACCGTTTTCATACTGCGAACTAGTACTCGGGAGGACCTTTCGTGAATCTGTTCCGCGCATGCATCTTTGGTTCCACCTTGCTCTGCCTTCTCTTTTTGGCTGCCGCCGTCCAACCTGCCATTGCTCAGCAGGATCAAGCCCCGCATGTATTCCATCGGGGAATTCCAGCCGGGGATACCTGCGCAACCTGCCATAAGGTTGTGTATGACCAATGGAAGGCCAGCCCGCATGCCGCCAACGGTATTGAATGCACCGTGTGCCATGGCGAACCGACCTCAAAGGAATTCGCGGGCATGCCGGCGTTAAGCGCATGCGACACCTGTCACACCGATCAGGTGGCGCAGCTGAAGTCTGATCCATTCATGAAAGGCAAGACATGTGTGAACTGCCATCAGGCACACACATTTGTGGAGCACAAGAAGGCAGCACCGGAGAGCAAGTAATAACAACTTCAGGCGCCACCTTCTTCAACTGCGGCGCTTGCATCCGCGCTTAAGCTACACCTCAGAATTCAGTGAACGAAGAGCGTCGGGCGCGATCTCCTCAGTCGCGTTTCGTATCCTCTGATCCGCTGCGGCCGATTCACGACCGCGGAATGTCGCTGACAGAATCAGCACTTTGCCGCCTCTGCGAACTACTGACCGCGCACGCAAACAAGGGCATGTCGCACGAACGAGAAGAGCTTAACCCTTCGCCGCCTTGGCGGCCTTTGCGGCGATCAGGACGAAGCCTTTGCTGCGTGCGTCTCTTTCGAGACCAGCCAGCGTTCTGCGGCCTTCCTCGATGTGATTGCTTTTCATTTCGATTTCGCCAAGCGTGAGACGCGCTTCATATTCATCGCCTTTAAAACCAGCGCGCGCGGCTTCGGCAATCAGAGAATTGACCGATTTCGTTGCCGCAGCCGATTCTTCCGGCTTTCCTGAGGCAGTACGAATAAGAGCCGAGGCAAGAGTAAATTCCAAGCGAAGCTCTTTGTCTTCGATGCTGCCGGCGGGGATGGAATTGATCACACGAGCCGCCTCGTCGCTCTTGCCCTGCGCGAATAGGGCTCTCGCCAGCACGATATTTGCCTGCTTTTCGTCGTCCGTCAGGTTCGCCGCATGAAACGTTGCGATCGTTTGCCGGATCAAACCTTCAGAATCGGCCGGCCGGCCTTCTTCACGCAGGAGATCTGCGAGCGACATCTGGATTTCCGCGGCTCCTTCCTTCATCCCCATCTCGTTAAAAAGTGCGATTGACTGCTTATTCCTGGCCTCCGACTCATCCAATTTCCCCTTGTTTTCCAAAACATCTCCCAGATCACCAAATGCAGCGGCGCATTGAATCTTGGGCCCGAGGCTGTGGCAGAGATCGATCACCTCGTTCAGCGCCTTCTCCGCTCCAGAAAGGTCGCCCTGTAAAGAAAGCGTCGCACCAAGCTCCCTGAGAGCAAACACTTCAGAACCTTTACTCCCTGCTTCACGATCCAATGCAGCTGCTTCTCGAAACTTGGCGCTTGCTTCGGGCAGACGTCCGAGATACTTCAACTCCGATGCAATGTTGGCCATTGTCGAGGCGACCTTGGGCCTATTGCCGACCTCGCGCCAAAGCTCGATCACTTGCTCAAACATGCGCTCCGCTGCGATGTGATTCCCGACGACCTCAGAAAGGTCGATAGCCGAATCATTCATCGCTGCGGCCTGTCCCGCTTTGTCGCCGACTTCCTTGAAGACTTCAGCCGCCTCTTGGCGCGCTTCCCGAGCTTTCTTAAAGTTCGCCTGGCGGTACAACGTCAGGCCCAGACTCAGGAGAGACTTCCCCTCTCGTCCGCGGTCGCCTGCTTGAGTGTAGATTCGCTGCGCATTTTCGCAATCTGCCACGGCCTGTGCATATTCACCCAGCCGTTCCAAGGCTCCGCACTGCCCCAGTTGTGCGGCGGCAACGACAAGGGGAGCACTGAGTGCGGTTCCCTTCTTCTCTGCTTCGCTCGCTGCCCTTTGCGCCAGCTTGAAATCTCCAGCATTGAAGGCGCTTTCGGACTCCGCGAGGTCGATGCGCGCATCGTCTTTCGCCGGCGACGGAAGACGGCGGAGCGCCTGAATCGTCTGGATCGCGTCTTTTCCTTTTCCGTCGAGCCACTCAGACTTTGCTAGCTGCACCCCATAGTCCACGTTGTCCGGAAAGAAACTGAACAAAGCGCCGTAAAGTTCGATGGCCTTTCCCCAGTCGTGATGCATCTCGCGATCATATCCTTCTATCTGAAGGCGCTGCTCGCGGGTGAGATTGCTGGAAAGTTGAAAGGCTTTGTCGGCCTCATCTTTGGCCTTCTCCTCATACCCGAGATTGGACCAGGCACGCGCCAGTGCATCGTGCCCCAACGGATAATCCGGTTCTGCCGCGACAACCTTCTCGAAATCAGCCTTCGCACCGACCGAGTCGAAGAGCCACAACCTCTTCAGCCCTTCGGAATAGAGGCGCGCTACTCCCGGATTCGGTAGCGCCGAGCTACGCACCGCCTGGTTGACCTCAGCCGTCGCTGCGCCAGCTCCCAGCTTTTCGCGGACCTTCGCGCCCGTGCGCAAAATCAAGTCGAGCACCTGCGCTTCCGTGCCATTTTCAGAGATCACAGCGATCGTGTTTCCGGTTCGTGTGTCCTGGGCGCGCAGGTCTATGCGAACGTGGCCGCCCGATTTCTTGCCTGAGTCGAGGTAGGATCCCAGGACCACAATGTCGGTGTTCATATTCGCGCGGATGCGTGCCAGCGTCGCCTGACCGTAGCTGTCTTCATCGGGTAGTGAAAGCGCGAGCTTCGTCCGCGCAACCGTTTCACCCGGAACTGTCCTCAACTTTTCGCCCAGAGCAAGTTCAGTGTTGAGTGTCTCGGAGAGCGCAGTCGAGAGCCATTCGGCGTCGGGTTTGCCTGACAGATTTTTGAAGCCAAGAACGGCGACCGCCGGACGCAAGCTGACCGAGCCCCCGGCGAGCGGAGACCGAGGCGAAACATCGCCTCGATGAGGGTTATACCGATGGCCCACCACAATGACGGCAATCGCGATTGCAGCCAGGCCGGTGATCCAGATGGATCGATGTCCTGCTCGCGGCGACTGAAGGAAACCGGTGCGCCTGCGATCCTGCGTGCCTGGCCGCGCCTGCGGTTGCGCAGCGCCTCCCAGTGCGTCGATCACTTCTTGCGCACTCGCAAACCGGCGACTCGGATCGCGTGCAAGACAACGTAGAATCGTCTGTTCCCAACCGGGATCCAGTTCCGGATCGAGCACCGTGGGCGAAGGAGGAGGCTCAATGAGCCGCTTTACCGCCGCTGCCATCGGCGTGTCGCCTCCAAACGGGCGCACTCCGATCACCATTTCGTAGATCACCAGGCCCAGCGCATAGAGATCGGAAGCAGATGTGGGAGCATGACCTTCGATTTGCTCCGGCGCCATGTAGGCCAACGTTCCGTAAAGCGCGCCGCCCATAGAGGCGGGTTCCCAGGATGCGTCCTTGACCGAGTAGCTCGGCGAATTCGGCTCGCGAAAGGCAAGACCGAAATCCGTGACCACCGCGCGAGAGCCCGATGAATCATCAACCAGCATGACGTTGCCGGGCTTGAAGTCGCGGTGTACGATACCCGCCTCATGAGCCGCTCCGAGCGCTGAAGCCATTTGGCGAATCAGCGGCAGGCTCTCTTCGGTCCGCATCCGGCCGCATCGTCGCAGGCGGTCCGCCAGCGTTTCTCCCTTGAGGAACTCCATCGTGACAAAAACGATTTCCTCTTTTCCCTCGGGCCTGTCGCGGAAAAGATCAAACACGCGGCAAACATTGGGATGGGTCACCTTCCGGGCAAGATGGACTTCTCGCTTGAAACGTTCAATCGCTCTTGCTTGCCGCAGGATTTCGGGACGCAATGTCTTGATTGCCAGCGACTCATGCAGTTCCAGATCCTCGGCTTCATACAGCTCGCCCATTCCACCAAGAGCGATAAAGCGAATGATCTTGAACCTGTGCGCCAGGAGAGTTCCTGCTCCGAGAAGCGGAACGTGGACGTCAACTATTTCTGAAAGAGCGGGAGCCGCAGGCTCGACTAGGACAGCACTCCCCTTTTCATGGCTCGCAAGAAGCTCTTCGACAGCTGCACGAACGGCGCCATCGGGGCAGTTTTGCGACAAGAAAACTGC
Organism: Occallatibacter sp.; assembly: GCA_035508975.1. GTDB lineage: Bacteria > Acidobacteriota > Terriglobia > Terriglobales > Acidobacteriaceae > Telmatobacter. The sequence continues at coordinate 26,119 of DATJMC010000038.1, read as the reverse complement.
CCTCTGGTCGACATTCATGTCGAGGGCAACCTCGAACAGGGTTTTTACTCTGTCGTTGAGACTCTCCATGCACCAGCCCTGCACCACATTCAGAATTGAGCATAAGGGGAGTGGACCCACCGGGATTGGTGAATTTTACCCCAATGTTGGCGCGCCGCGGTAAAAGAACTGTGCGCGGCAAGAAGACTCGAAGGCTGCGACCGAGTCATTCCTGGGCAGGTGCCGCTTCCCGGGCACATTGCCACGTTTCTATCGGGCCTCGTTGCTCCCGAGAATGGTGCCCGCACAGTCCCCGAAGCCAATCCGCGGCAAGCCCTCGCGTGAGGCGCAACCGCGAAGCGTAACCTGATCGCCGTCTTCGAGAAACGAGCGCGTCTCTCCGCCGGGAAGCCTGAATGGCGTTGCACGATGCTTCATTTCGAGTAGGCACCCTTCGGAACCTTCCTCGGGGCCGGAAACGGTTCCAGTCGCGAGCAGATCCCCGGATCGCAGGTTGCATCCATTGCTGGTGTGATGGGCTACCAATTGCCGCAGAGACCAGTAAAGCTCGCGAAGGTTACCCTGGCTGACGCGACACGGCGCGATGCCTGCGGACCGCATCTTTCTTGTTTGCAGCAAGACTTCAAGACTGAGATCGATTCCGTCGCGCCCTTCTGTGGACGAAGAAAGATAGGCAAGTGCAGCCGGTTCGCCATTCCCGCGTTCGCGCACCGGGATACGATAGGGCGCTAAAGCCTCCACCGGAACAATCCATGGCGAAATCGTGGTGGCGAAGCTCTTGGCGAGAAATGGGCCGAGCGGCTGATACTCCCACGACTGGATGTCGCGGGCCGACCAGTCGTTCACGAGGCAAAGGCCGAAGATATGCTCCTCCGCCTGGCTGATCGGAATCGGAATTCCAAGCGCACTTCCCGTGCCGATAAATGCCCCAACTTCGAGTTCGTAATCGAGACGGCTCGAGGTCGTCTGGCGAGGCGGATCTTCCCCATCCTTGATTTGTCCCGATGGCCGGCGAATTGCGCTGCCCGACACCACAATCGAGGAAGCGCGGCCGTGATAGCCAATGGGAACGTATTTGTAATTCGGTAGAAGGGGGTTGTCGGGACGGAACAGCTTGCCCACGCGCGTGGCATGATCGATGGAGGCGTAAAAATCGGTGTAGTCGCCGATATGGGCGGGCAGCAGCATCTCAACGGCCGCGCGCTGAACGAGGAATGGCTTGACGCGATCCTGGGTTGATCTGTCAGCTCGGCGCGCATCCAACAGCGCCATGGTGCATTTGCGAACTGCGGACCACGCATCGGGCCCGAGCGCCATGAGCGGATTGAGCACATCGGCCCGGCAAGCGTCGATCGCGGCGGCGGAAAGCGGTGCGAGCAATCCTGCCTCGGCGCATGCTCTCAGGTTGAGCGCCTCATCGCCGATGGCCACGGCGATAAAGATCTCGCCGTCGTGACGAACGACGCCGTAGGGGAGATTCTGCAGAGGGAAGTCCGTGTCTGGCGCATTTGCAGTCGAAACCCAGCTTTGATTCATCGCCATCCCAATGCCTCCAGGTCAGCCATTGGCTCGACGAACGAGCAGGATCCGATGCTCACAAAGAACTCCTGCCGTGCTGCACGAATCTCTTCACCACCCCAGGTAACCCCTCGCCAGCCAATTGAATCGGGAGTAACGCTCCACGAACGAGGATCTGTCTCTTCGAGAACTGCCGTCGCATCGTCCGCATCACCGCCCAGATGGATGAGCGTGGCCGCACAGCAGAGGTTGACGAAGCCATGCATCATGCCTGTTGTGCTTGCGGGCGAACTGGTGAATGCATGCCGCGACCGCAAAGGATGATGCAGCCCCGCCGTGGCTTTGAAACTGAGGTGACGATCGGCAATTGCCTGCAACACGCCGGCAACGCACCTCGTTGAGGGAAACGCCTCGGCGACAACCCCGCCCATGCGTAGTTTTGCATTCGCTCCGGCCGTGCAAATCGCATCGAGGGCTGCTGTGTGGCTCGCATCAAAAGGAACTTCAAACCATGTGGCTAATCCTGCGGGAAGCCTGGCCGCGATGCTCGCGATTACCGAGGGCGCTGCGGGCTTGATTTCGATAGACTCGATCGGGGCGCCGTGATCGAGCAGGCAGCGCAGCGTATCCCAATTCGCATTCGCTGCTGCAACCACGCTAAGCCTTAGGTCCTGGAAGTCATCGCCGGCGGCTTCGAGTAGCGCCTTCACCCGATCAAGATCGACAATAAAGCGCCCGAGTGCACGCGCATCTTTGCCGCGCCGGTATGACCCGTAGTTTTCGAGCGCGGTCTCGAGCTCAAGGTTCGCGGGCGGAAAGAGACCGGCGTAGTCAAAGAATCCATCGCGCAGGTTACCGATCGCAGTCATCGCTTTGCGGAGGACACCTTCTTGCCGTTCGCTGCGTGCAGGCTCTTGCCGTTGCGGAAATGCTTCTTCAAGCCTTGCCAGCACTCGAAGTACTCGTGCTGCAGGATTTTGGTCTTCATCGCGAACTCCGTGGGGCGCACCACAAGCTGCGTTTCGAACATGAACGCCAGAGTGTTGGAGAGATACTGCGGCTTCAGCTCGGCTCCGCTGGCGCGTTCGAAGGTCTCCGCGTCGGGCCCGTGCCCAGCCATGCAGTTATGCAGGCTCGCGCCCCCGGGGACAAATCCTTCGGCCTTGGCGTCGTACGCACCGAACACAAGTCCCATGAACTCGTTCATCAGGTTGCGATGAAACCATGGGGGACGGAAAGTGTGTTCGGCGACCATCCAGCGCGGCGGAAAAATCGCAAAATCGCAGTTCGCAGTGCCCGGGACCTGCGATGGCGCGCTCAAGACCGTATAGATGGAGGGATCGGGATGGTCAAACGAAACCGAGTTGATGCAGTTGAAGCGGCCGAGGTCATACTTATACGGAAAGTAGTTTCCGTGCCATGCGACCACGTCGAGCGGCGAATGATCGATGAATGCAGACCAGAGCCTTCCCATGAACTTGGCAGTGATGTGAAAATCGCCGTCCCGATCTTCGAATGCCGCTTTGGGCGCGAGGAAATCGCGTGGGTTCGCCAGCCCATTTGCGCCGATGGGGCCAAGCTCGGGCAAGCGGAACGGCAAGCCATAGTTCTCGCAGATATAGCCTCGCGCGCTGCTCTCGAGCAGCTCCACGCGAAACTTCACGCCCCGGGGAAGGATGCAGATTTCGCCGGGAGCCACGTCCAGAATGCCAAGCTCCGTATGAAAACGCAGTTTGCCCATCTGCGCGACAATGAGAAACTCCCCGTCGGCGCTATAGAAGAAACGGCCCTTCATGGAAGCATTGGCCGCATAAAGATGAATCGCCACGCCGGCCTGCATTGCCGGATCACCGTTGCCCCCCAGGGTGACAATGCCGTCCACAAAGTCGGTCTTGTCCTTGGGCACCGGCAGAGGATCCCATCGCAGCTGATTCGGCGTTGTGGGAACCTCGAGAAATGGGCCGCTGCGAATCAGCCTCTTATCGATCTCTTCATAAGGCCGATGGGTGACCGAGGGACGAATGCGATACGTCCAGGTGCGACGATTGGTGCCGCGCGGTGCTGTGAACGGCGTGCCGCTGAATTGTTCCGTGTAGAGCCCGAGCGGATGCTGTTGCGGCGCGTTCTGGCCCACCGGCAAAGCGCCAGTGACTGCTTCGGTGGCAAATTCATTGCCGAACCCCGACTGATATTCGATTTCGACCGGCATGATTCCCTCACTCACAACTTGCCGCTGCGGGCCATCTGTTCTGCCTCGTGCATCGCCTCGTAGATCTGGTCGAAGCTATCCACCGCGAACAGCAGTTTATGCAGTTCGTCCACTTTTACCGGAGTGTGCAGCACTTCGTCGAGCGAGAAATCGTGGACGGCGCAATGGCCTTCCATCACGTTGCGGCACTCGCCGTGGGAACTGATCAGGCCACTGCCGTATACCTTGACCTTATCACCCTCGTGGATGAGGCCGAACTCAACCGTATACCAGAAAAGACGTCCCAGCTTTTCCAGTATGTCGGGGTTTTCGATTGCGGCGCAAACACGGCCATAGTGCTCGAGGAAGCCCGCGAACACCGCGTGCGCATGCATGGGGACGTGACCAAACACGTCGTGAAAAATATCCGGCTCCGGCGTGTACTCAAGCGAGTCCCGGCTGCGGAGCCATGTCGTTGTCGGAAAGAGCCGATTCGCGAGCATCTCAAAAAACGCCGGCGCGGGTAGAAATCCGCTCACCGGCGTAGAATTCCAGCCGGTCCTCGGCTCAAGCCGCGCACTGATCGCCGCAAGGTTAGGCAGGCGGTCGCGCTTGAGACCGATGATCTCGAAGCCGTCAAGATACGCCCGCGCCGCGTGCTCCTCCAGGTCTGGAAGGCGGCGACCAACAAGCTCGGCCCACACGCCATGCTGTTCATCGCTATACGCCGAGCAGTCCTGCCGGATGATGTAAGGCGCCGCCGAGCTTAGCGTCGCTGCGTGCATAAATCACCTCCACTGCGCTAGAGATTGCCGCGCTCGCGTTGCTCTCGTTCGATGGCTTCAAACAGCGCCTTGAAGTTGCCCTTTCCGAAGCTGCGGCTCCCTTTCCGCTGGATGATCTCGAAGAACAGCGTGGGTCGATCCTCGACTGGGCGCGTGAAGATCTGCAGCATGTAACCTTCATCGTCGCGGTCGACGAGAATGCCAAGCTGTTCCAGTTCCTCTACCGGCTCATCGATCTTTCCCACGCGCGATTGCAACTCGGTGTAATAGGTGTGAGGCACATGCAGGAATTCGATGCCCTGCGCGTGCAGGGTGCTCACCGTATGGAGAATGTCGTTGGTCGCGAGCGCGATGTGCTGCACTCCGGGTCCGCCGTAGAACTCCAGATACTCCTCGATTTGCGATTTCCGCTTGCCTTCGGCGGGCTCGTTGATGGGGAACTTTACATAGCCGTTGCCGTTCGCCATCACCTTCGACATCAGCGATGAATATTCCGTGGAGATGTCTTTGTCGTCGAAGTGCTGGTAGAGCTTGAATCCCATCACGTGCTCATAGAACTCGACCCACTTGTCCATCTCATGCCAGCCCACGTTCCCGACCATGTGGTCGATGTGGAGGAGGCCGGTCGGGCGCGCGATGGGGTCGCTCTCGACCGCGCGGTAGCCGGGCAGAAACGGGCCGTCGTAGGCGTCTCGTTCGACGAAGGTATGGATCGTGTCTCCGTAGGCGCGAATACTGGAAAGCGCAACGTGCCCGTGCTCATCCGAAATCGTGTGAGGATCCTGGACACTGACCGCGCCGCGGCCCGTGGTCTCGCGCCACGCACGCTCGGCATCGTCTACCCAGAGCGCGATCGCCCGCACACCGTCTCCATGGCGCTGCACGTGCTCGGCGATTGGGCCGGCCGGGCGCAGCGGCGTGCTCAGAACGAATCGGATTTTGCCTTGCTGGACCACGTAGGAGGCACGGTCGCGCCGCCCGGTTTCGGGTCCAGCATACGCCACAAGCGTCATACCCAATGCGGTGCGATAGAAGTGAGCAGCCTGGCGGGCATTGCCTACATAGAACTCCACATGGTCGGTGCCGAGAAGCGGAAGAAAATCGCTGGCAGGACGATCAAGAACAGCTTGAGAAGGGGTTTGAGTGGAACGCTGCGCTGCGCTCATGAGACTGACCTCCTGGGCCGGAAGCGCGCTCGCAGGAGCGGGGAAATCACCTCCGACTAGCCGAAAGAATAGGCCCGCAGAAAGAGCACTGAACATGGCGATCTGAATAAAAAATACGCAAGATGCCTTACAATCTTAAGCTATAATCTATTTTTACCTAAAGAACAGCTGGACATGACGCATAAAACCTTGCCCAACTTTTTCGAGCTCGACGCCATTGCCTGGAAGCTCATTGAGAGCCTGCAACATAACGCCCGCCTGTCGTTTGCCGAGCTGGGCCGCAAGGTGGGACTCTCAACCCCTGCTGTGGCCGAGCGGATTCACCGCCTCGAAGATGCCGGTGTCATTACGGGGTACCACGCGTCGCTGAACATGGCGAAACTTGGCGTGCCCATTGGCGTCCTGGTACGGCTGACCATTCCCGGTGGCGATCTGCCGATCAGCCGAACCGTCACCGCCATCAAGGAAATGCCGGAGATCGGGCGCTGCTATCGCATCACCGGCGATGAGTCCTTTGTGATTGAGGCCCACGTGGTGTCGATCCGGCACCTCGAGGCGTTCATTGATCGGCTCTCCGCACTGGGCGCCACCTCGACGTCGACCGTACTTTCGTCGCCGATCGAGCGCAGGGAATATCACGCGAGGCAGGTTGAGGCGTTCGCGAAGTATCTTTAGCCGGTATCGCGCAAAACATTGGCCGTTGCCATGGCGCAGGCGCGCGTCGTAATCTGCGCACAGGTCCAACGACTGTGACATCTCAAACCGATGCTCTTGCTCCGCTGCATGCCGACTCTTCAAAGCGCGCCTACAACCGCTTTCTGCTGCTGGTTGCAGGGCTTGGCGGGCTTCTCTACGGGATCGATGTGGGCATTATCGGCGGGGCGCTGCCCTATCTCGAAGCCACGTCGCACTTGAATGCTTCGCAGCTCTCTTTTATCGTCGCGGCGGTCCTGCTGGGCAGCGTCTTTTCGACCCTCTTCGCGGGATTGCTCGCCGACTGGATGGGACGCAAGCCGCTCATGATTCTCAGCGGGCTTGCTTTCGTGATCAGCATTCCCGTGATCGCGCTGTCGCAGGGGTACGGTCCCCTCTTCTTTGGCCGTTTGCTGCAGGGCATGAGCGGCGGATTCGTGGGTGTAGTCGTTCCCCTGTATCTTGCCGAATGCCTCTCGGCGTCCAGCCGCGGCAAAGGCACCGGCATCTTTCAGTGGCTGCTGACCCTGGGCATCGTTGCTGCCGCGCTGGTGGGGATCTACTACAGCTATCGCGTTGCCGCTGTCGCGCAGACCGGCGATGCCGTGGCGCTTTTCGCGTTCAAGAACCAGGCGTGGCGCAGCATCTTCTGGGTTTCTCTGCCGCCAGGATTAGTTTTTGTCGTTGGCTGCTTCTTCGTCAGCGAATCCCCACGCTGGCTCTTTCGCCGCGGACGAAAGGAGCAAGCCAACACCGCTCTCCTTCGTTCACGCACTGCGGAGCAGGCTGCCACCGAGTTGCAGGAGATGGAGTCGACCGCGCGGGCCACCGGGGACGGCACAACGATTCGAGATTCCCTGCTGCGCCGGAAATACGTGATTCCCTTCTTGCTGACTTGCCTGATCCTCTGTTGCAACACCGCCACCGGAATCAACTCGGTGATTGGATACAACACCGGGATCCTCCTGCAAGGCGGCCTCTCAGACCTGCAGGCACATTGGGGCTACGTGATCTTCACAACCACCAATTTCCTGTGCACCATCATTGGCCTTACCCTCGTGGATCGCAAGGGACGCAAATTCCTCCTGGTGCTCGGAACGTCAGGAATCATCGTCGCGATGGTTACCGTCGGAACCCTGTTTTTGAAGACCGAACGGCAGAGCATCGATCGCCACGACATTTTGCAGAAGATGGTGACGCAGGACCAGACGCTCAGTGTGCACTTTGACCAGGCGGAGGCGGCGCGCCTGCTGGCGGGCACGGGAAGCGGAATCGACGCCAGTCGAGCTTCGCTCGCCATCATCTACTCATACGGAGATTACTCCGCAACCACGAGCTTTGTTCGCTCCGATGATAGCGGGGCCTCGCCCATTCAGATCACGCGCGAAAGCTGCGTGCCTCCAAACAAGGTGCAGAGCTTCTTTCAGAACCCATTCGCCGATCTCGATGCTGCACGCTCAGCTCCTTTAAGGATCCGCAAGGCGCTGGTAGGCCAGGTGCCCGACGCTAGTCACGGGTGGCTTGTTGCGCTTGGGATTTATTTCTTCGTCGCCTGTTATGCGATGGGACCGGGCGTCTGCGTCTGGGTCGCGCTTTCTGAGCTAATGCCTACGCGCATCCGCTCAAACGGCATGAGCGTCGCGCTGGTGCTGAATCAGCTCGTGTCCACTACCTTGGCTGCGATCTTCCTGCCCTATGTCGCCAAGCATGGATACTCATCGATCTTCTTTCTCTTTGCCGGCTTTACCTTGGTCTATTTCCTGACGGCTGCATTCCTCCTGCCCGAGACGAAAGGAAAAACTCTCGAAGAGATCGAGGCGTATTTTGAGGGAAAGACCGCCTGAACGCGCGGTCTCCCGTCTCCGTGCTCGTTACGGACCACCGGTTCTGCCTCACTCCGCGCGCAGGGCTTCGACTGGGTTCACGCTCGCCGTTCGACGCGAGGGAATGTAGCTGGCCAGAATCGCAGCCGTGCCCAATGCAGCGATCGCAACGAGATAGGTTAGTGGATCCATTGGGCTGACGTGGAAGAGCAGCGAGCGCAGCAGCCGCGTGGTGCCGAACGCAACCGCAAGGCCGAATAGAACTCCGATAGAGGCCAGCAGCACCCCCTGCCGCACAAACATGCCGGTAATGTCGTTTCGCTGCGCTCCCAGCGCGATGCGTATTCCGATCTCGCGCTTCCGCTGCGATGCCGAGTAGGCAATGACGCCATAGAGACCGACGATCCCAAGCAGCAGCGCGATTGAGGCGGCGAGGCCAAGCATCACGAGCGTGAACGAGGTTCTGGCCATTGATCGCGAAGTGAAATACTCCTCGGTGTGAACCTCTGAAACGGGCAGGTTGGCGTCGACTGACCAGATGGCGCGCCGTATATCGCTCATCAGGCTTTCAGACCCTGCGCGCGAAGTGCGGATCGCATAGACAACATAGCGACGCACAAATTCGTCCTGACCTTCGAAGTGGTTCTCGAGCAGCGGCCAGTATGCCGTCGGCACTGCATCTTTATTCAAACCGTCATCGTGCACGGTGCCGACCACACCTACTATTTCCCGCCAGTCGTCCTTGCTGCCCACGCGGACGTGCTTTCCCAGAGCATTGACCGGGCTTCCCCAGTACTCACGGGCAAGATTGTCAGAGACGATCGCCACCGGGCGTCTCTGGTAGAGGTCATCCCAGGTGTAGTCGCGCCCTGCCAATAAGCCAATCCCCAGCACCTTGAAAAATCCCGGGGACACAAATTTGAAGCGCCGCAGGGGCGGCATGGTTCCCGCGGGATAATTCCGATCTTGCACGAAAACCTGGTCCATCCAGCCAGAGCCATCCATGGGAACCGAGTTCGCCAGTGCAACCGACGTCACGCCGGGAACCGTCTCGATCTTGTGCAGGATCGCCTCTTGCCTCCGCACCACATCTTCGGCTTTCGGCACCTCGGTATCAGGGAACGACAGATTGAAAGTCTGAATGGGCGCGGTCGTGTCGAAGCCCGCATCCACATGCATCAGCGCGCGGAAGGTTCGGATCATCAGCCCTGAGCAGATCAGCAGAACAAACGCGAGGCTGACCTGGACGACAACGAGCACATTGCGCGTGCGGTGGCGCTCGCGGCCCTCGCTCAGAGTTCGCCCACCTTCGCGCAGACCGGTTCCCACACGGGCGTTTCCGTAACGCAACGCAGGAATTGATCCGAACAGCAGACTGCACAACAGCGATACGCCCACCGTGAAGGCCAGGACCGTCCAATCGATGCTGATGTCGTTGAGCCGCGGCAATCCTTGCGGAGAAAGCAGGACGAGCAACCGCAGCGCGCCCCAGGCGAGCGCCAGGCCCAGCAAGCTTCCCATCGCGCCAAGAACCACACTCTCGAGCAGGAAGTCGCGCACGATTCTCCACGGGCTCGCTCCCAGCGCCGCACGAACAGAGAGCTCCTGGTGCCGGCTCTCGGCACGAACCAGCAGGAGATTGGCCACATTGGCGCAAGCGATTAGGAGCACAACACCGATGGATCCCATGAGCACCCACAAGAGCTTGCTGATGTCCCCGACGACAACCTGGCGGAGTGGCTGCACCTTGGGCCCGAGCCGCGCCTGGTGAAACAGATCGATGCTGAAGCCGGGTGGTGCCGGAAAACTCGCCCAAACGATGGGGATCATCCGCGCGATATCAGCGTTCGCTGCTTCAAGGGTGACTCCGGGCTTGAGCCGCGCGATGCCATCGTAGGCAAACTGACCCAGGGTCGTTTTGTTGCGATCGAAATGATAGGGGAGGTAAAGCGAAGGCTGATCGCCATCCAGAAAACGAAAGCCCCGCGGCATGACGCCAATCACCGTGCGCGCTTTGCCATCGGCGGTGATAGCTCGGCCAACAATTGACCGGTCGCCCCCGAAGCGCCGTTGCCAATAGCCATAGTCGAGGATCACTGTTTCGGCTGCGTTGGGCGCATCGTCTTGGCGGTTGAACCAGCGGCCGAGAAGTGGTGGCACTCCGAGGATCGGAAGCACTCCGTCCGTCACATCCAGACCGTGAACCTGCTCCGGGTTTCCCCGCCCCGTCACGGCGACGGAATCCCCGCCGTACATGCCGACGTCCTGAAAAGCGCGATTCTGCTCCCGATAAATGAAGTAGTTCGAGGGCGCCATATTCACGAGGTCCAGGTTCAGTCCGGGGGCGGTATGCCAAACCCCGACAAGGGACTCCGGATGCGGATACGGAAGCGGCTTCAACAACACCCCTTCCACGACGCTGAAGACAGCGATGTTTGCGCCCACACCCGCTGCCAGTGTGATCAGCGTAACGATAGTAAATACCGGAGCGCGCCACAAACGGCGCACCACCTGCCTGAGCTGGCTTGTCAGTGAATTCACGGATTGTCTCCTGCGATCGGGTCGGGACGGGCCTGCGCACCTATCCGTTCCCAGGGCTACGCATGCCCAATCGCAGAAGTTCCTGCCGTTCGTCACATGGAGGAACGGGCTTGTCCCGGCCGTCCAATGGACGAATGTGCAGTTCTAGGCTCCGGGACTTTGCACCGAGGCATCGAAGGCGCCCGTCTCGACAGTGGAACCGTGCTTCATCTGCACAAAAATGCGATAGGTTCCGGCCGAAGGAAAGCCATACGGGAAGCCGACAACGTTCGGCAAGACCGCGCCCCCCATGATCATTCCCGGCATGTCCATTCCAGTGGATTTTGCCGCGCCTGCCGCGGTCGGGTTCGCATTCGCCATCATGAAAGCGGCCATGGAAACAGAGCCGGTAGGATGAATGTGCGCGAATGCCGTGCCATCGGTCTTCACAAATGCCGCGTGACCGAGCATGCCCATGTAGAGCGCCATATCCTGCGGCGGCTTTCCGTTCTGGTCGAGCAATTCGAACTGAAAATTGACCGGCGTCAGAGGCTGCAGTTCATTGGCGTTTGTCCAAACCATCGTGTAGCCGTCGGGAAGTTTGAAGCTCTGTACAGCGGTTGCCCCCTTGCCCTGCGATGCGACCGTGGCATTCTCAGAGGCTATTGGCGCCGCAGTGCCTTTCGCGTCGTCGCCCGCCAACGGCCGCCCAGAGATCGCGGGAACAGTAATTGCCCCTACGATGGTTTCAGGAAAGCCGTTCTGGTGCACCACGTCGGCGTACAAGTGATACGTTCCGGCCGGCACCGACGGCAAGGGAAGCTGGAATTCGCCGGAGGTCGTCGGCGTGGGATGCAGATGATATACAACGTCCATCTGCGGCCACCGAATCATGTAGAGGTGCATCAGGTGATCGTGGTCGGGAATGAAGTCGTCAAGCTTGCGCTGCAACAGCCAGCCCGGATCGCGCAGCTTGAGATCGAGCACCGTTCCGCTCAGAGATGCGTTCATCTGGAGAGGCTTGTAAACGTACTCGGAATAGCCGGCGGCATCGGACTTCCACCAGGCGTTGCCCAGCACCACACCTGCGACCAGCACTGCAAACGTCACGCCCATCGCAATGGCCGCGCTGCGGCGATTGGACTGAGGAACGGACGCGCCGGGAGCCAGCTTGGCTTCACGGGCAGCCGCTCCCACGATACCCACCATGCCAATGACCAGCAAGATCCCAAGGCCGGCCAGCATCAACCCAAGGCCGGCAGACATCTTGCGGGTCGCGATCGCGGTAGCGGGAACCGGGATGGAAAGAACGCCACTTCCCTGCGCGCCACTCACCGAGAAGCGAATGCGCCACGAACCGGATGCCATGATCCACAAATGTCCTGAGAAAAACTGCCTGTCGCGGGACGGCTGGCCCATGGCTTCGGCAACCGGGGGATGCGCCGCGGCTTCGCCGACCATGGGAATCGGCGTAATCAGGATCTGGTTGATCCCCGATGTTTCCCCGCGCACTTCAACATCGGCCACTCCGGGAATTACCAGGGGAGGCCTGATGACGATAAACAGCTTGTAGGGACCCGCCTGGCCCTCTGCATAGATATCGGGGCTGCCCACATGTGCATACGCCATGGAGGTGCATGCCAGGAACAACCCAAAAACCGCATGCGCACGCTTCATCATCGTTGGATCTTCCGCATCCAGTCGCCAAGCAACAAACCCAGCCAGACACTGATGACCGCGTAAAGAATTGCCCAACCCAGGCCCGTCCACAGTTCAAGCCCATACTGCGGGCGGACGAAGCGGTGCATCGCCTGCGCGGACCAGGATGGCGTACCGTAGTCGAGATAACCGGAGGCAAAAAAGCGGTTCCGGGATGCGCCCGACATGAGGAAATCTGCGAAAGGCCACTCCGCCGCAACAAGCGAAAGGACGAACGTGGGTCCGCTGACTAAGGCCACCAGCACCTTGTTGCGCTCTCCGATCCACGACCAGAGAAGATCCAGCAACAGGGCCGGCACGATCAGCAGAATTGGAAAAGGCGGCGGAACGAAATGGGTGACCGGCTGGTAGACCGGTCCGAGCTTCGGCTGCGCGGGGAAAAGAGGAAGGATCAGGATGATGGCAATAAGCGCGGCTGTATAGATTGCGGTCATCCATGTCGATGCCCAGCGATTGCGCGATGCCTTCCAAACTGCGGCGTAGTACAAAGGAACGCCAAGAGCGATGGAGATATATGCGCTCGCACGATGGAGATAAATGCTGAAGGTGTATTCCAGCCTGAAGAACATCGTGAGCACGAGCATCAGGCCGGCGAGATAGAGCAGCAAGTACTGCAAGCGGCGAAAGAGCCGTGTCTCGCCTTCCGCCCGGTTCATCGCCGACATGATCAGGAAAAGCGAACCAATCTCGACGGCAAAAATTCCAATTACGAGAAGGGTGTGCGGAGGGCTGATGATCTTTACGTCGAGCCCGTAGGCATTGTGCCACCAGTTATCGAAGGGAGCCGATGTGATCATGGCAACGCCGCCCCAGGCGCACAGGAACGCGCCCAGCGGACCGGAAAAGCCCAGGACGCGGACTGCTCCGCTCTTGGCTTCGGAGGCGCGGCTGAATGTGGTGCGAAAGATCAGATAGCCGCAGGCAATCCCGGCAAGCACGCCGCAGAGATAAATCGCCATGTGCGCCGGCGTCCAGAAGTTGTCGCGGCCAATCGAGCGGTGCCAGGAAACATCCCAATGGGCGCCGATGGTCACGGAGGTTACGGCCAGAGCGGAGCACCACAAGTACCAGGGGATGGAGCCTGTGCCTTTAGCGATTGGACGCTGCGTGAGCGTAGCCATCTTCAATCTCTCCTGGATTCGAGCTCTCGGCGAGCTTCCTTCGCAACCGGCGTCTCGATGTGGTCAACCACCGGGGAACAGACCGCCGTGCGATGGAACCAGTCTAGTCCCGGCCGTGCTGGATTGCGAATCCTCCACTGCCCTCTGAAAACCTTGCCCCAGGAGCCGAAGCGGCCCTGAATATTCCAGACACAGTGTGGCCATGGGACCGACGCCCACACACGACGAGCGCGCGGATCGCGCTCTTCCCGCCGAGCCTGCGGCTAAGATCTTGGGCGCCTGCTCGGGGTTAGTGGGTAACGTGCCCCGTGAGGCTCAGATCGATCTCGACTTCTTTGGCGACCTTCAAAATGAAAACGCTTGGGTCCTTCAGCCCCCACTGCACGTAGGGCACAGTGAACTGGCCCTTGGCCGTCAGATTTGATCCGTCGATATGCACTTGCATCGGCACGGTGATATTGTGCGCCGCTCCATGGAGCGTGAAGACGCCGGACACCTGGATCGTCGAATCTCCCGAGGCCGCAAGACTGCCCGTGTAGCTGCTGGGAGCGAAGGTGACTTCAGAAAATTTCTCGACATTCAGCACGTCGTTGCTCATCTTCTTGTCTCGGCTTGGCTCACCGCTATTGCCGCTTCCGGCAGCAACCACAATTGAGCCCGAGATTGTCTGCGCCGCAGGATCGAAGGCGATCGAACCGCTCTGGACCTTGAAAGTTCCCTGCACATGATGGCCGCTGCCGCCCAAAGCAAAATCCACCTGGCTAGCCGCGGGGTCCACTGAAAAAGTCTGGCGCTCGGCAAACGCGCTTGGCGCCAGTGCCGCAAAAAGCGAGAGGAAAATGACTTGCAAATATGACTTCACTTTTCGTCTCCTGAAGGGGTTATGTTTTCAGACACTGCAGTCGATTGCGCAAGATGCTGCGACAACCATAGGGTGATCGATGAAATATTCCGGTCGGACAGGTATTCGTGTCCCGCCATGTCGGTGCCCGCGATGCCGAATTTCGTGATGCGCACAAGCTGCATCCAGCGTTGCTCTCCAGAACCAGGGGATAAATACAAATAAGGCCCCTTCATAAGGTCGATCGGGGCCCTTTTGAAATCGCGAATCCACGCAATCCGAGTCTTCCCATTGTCGCTATGGCAGGTTGCGCAATCGCGGCGGTAAAGCTCTTCGCCTTCCGTCGCGCTTGCCCCCGCCACCTCCTGCGGAGCAGGCTGCCACGCTTCCTGTTCTGCGATATGAGCAGCGGTGTCCGGGCCGTGAAGGCTCTCAAGATAGACAACAAGGTCGCTTCCGCGTTGGTCGCGGAAGAGGAAGCCGTAAGAAGCCATGATGGACGCGCCGCTGACCTCGGCCGGATTGAAGAAGTGCATCTTGAGCCAGAGGGCCGACCGGCGAACACCGACTTGTGAAAGATCGGGGCCCTGCCGGCGATTGCCGATAAGCGGCGGGCGGTCCCGGCGGAGATCGGCAATGGAGCGGACGGGCCCCCACATGATTTCATCGGGCGTTCCCGGACGCACATATTGGGTGTGGCAGTGAATGCATCCCTCCGAGACGTAGACTTCGCGCCCGCGCTCGATCGGCGACGCAGGTGCAAAGGGGTGGCGGGTGGCTCCGATGGCTCGATTCAGCAGCCATGCGGAAACGAGAACCATCGCCACGAGCGATATCTCGCGCCGCCGGGAATGCCAGAACGGGACCGCTGTGGGAACAATAACCACGGCGGCTGCAGAAAACGCGAACGCGACCGGCACGTGCCCGAGGTTCTGCCCCATGCCGATGCCGAGCGCGGAGCCGACCCAGCCCGCGATCGCGTAGATCCACCCGGCAATGCGTCCGCGCTCCGCGTCCGACGCAGCGGGAGCAATCAACGATGGGTATGCAACCAGGGCGACGGAATACAGTGAAACTCCGATGGGATAGAGTACCGACGCAATCGGCGCCGACACCGGATCCCGCAGCAACAAGCAAGCGAAACCCAAGGCAGCGACCGCGGGAATCAACACCGTGGAAACTTTGCTGCGAGCAAGCAACCACGCGCCCGTAAGAGCAGCGGCGAGATGGAGAAACGCGTTCAGCCAGAGGTGCGCGGCCCCCTGCCAGGTTTCAGCCTTCAGCGACGGTGATTTTTGAATGATGAAGAATGCCGCCGAATCGAGCCATACCAGCGCCGTAAAGGCGGCCAGTACCGGAACGAACGAAGCGGGCGCGGGTCTTCGAAGCCCGGCAGTCTGCTCCGGCTCGAGTCGCAGCGTGATTGCCGCACCAGCAAGACAAAGAACGCTCGCAACAAGTGACTGCACGTCGGGCTTGGCGTCGAAAAAGCCGGGAATGTTACAGACAAAGTACGCTACCCCCGTGCCCACGCCGGCAACCAGAAACGGATTGGCGGAGCCTGCCCACTCGCGAAGATGAGTGGCGATGGTGACGGTCAACAGACCGAGTCCCGCACCGACAAGGATCGACATACATTCGGCGGCCGCGAAATCGAGCCGGAATACGGCAATCAACGACGCCACTGCGCATGCCAGGAAAGCGACACGCATGCGGAGTCGCGGTGATCGCCATCGGCTCACGCGAGCCGCCAGCAGGCTGAGCAGAATCCCTCCGGCCGCCATTCCGGCCATAACGACCTTCAGGCGCGTGCCCGAGATTCCCAGTTGGTTGAGTTTCTTCAGAAAGGCAAACTGCGCGAAGATCAGAAAGTAGACATAGGTGATTGCGACAAGGCACACGCCTTGCCAGCCGGGCACGATGCGGCTACTTCGCTGCACTCGCCAGCCACCCCTTGCGCAGACCAACCGCCTGAATCAGGACCAGCGTTCCATCGGCCACCGCAACCGTAAGCCAACCGGCCTCGAGCGCACCCACCAGGATTCGTGACACGACAAAGACTGCTACGCTGGCCCGCGTAAAAGCGGTGAGCAGCCACACGGTTTCGAGCCGCTGCCTGCATTCTCCGCGAACGACCAGGTTGGCGCCGTAAAGATATGCCAGGCCGACCGCGAGCACGAATGCCCCAACAAACGACAGGTAGACCGTCGCAGCCTCGGGGGCATGCAGTTGCATCAGGCGCAGTGTGAACTCCGGGGCGGCGAGAAGAAGCGCACCCGTCGCCGTGTCCGACGCCCCGGCCAGCAGGTGAAAGGCAAGAAGAATCCGCCGGTTCATGCCGTCTTCTCCCACGTGAATACTTCAGAGGCGCTGTTCGATTGGCGCAACAGGACGGTCGAGGCGACCAGCCAGTCGACCGAGGCGATCAGCATCACGACTCCTGTCACCAGGCGGAACCAATAGAGAAGGTTTCTCTCAAAGCCGGGAACCATGGTGAAAGCAGGATCGAAGCCTTCGCGCCACCCCGCCATGGTCACAACTACCACGTAGGCGATGACAGACCCATGCCACAAGAAGAAGGCGCGCGCACGATTGAAGATCCATCCGCCGTTGCCCAGCAACTGCACCATGACAAGCACGATCAGGCTCGAGGCGAATCCGGCCATCGCAACAAACGAGTGACCGACAAGCCCATCGGTGAATTTGAAGTGGTCGAGGACACCGGGGAGAAACATCGTCGCTCCCGTGACCAGCAGCGCCGCCCACCACCAAAGGACGGCCTGCCGCCATCGACACGCTTCCGCATGCCAATCAAAGGCCCCGAAATAGATCGGCGCCACGGGAAGCCAAATAAGAATAGTGAGGAAACCAACCAGCTGCATCGGAACGCGGTTGCTCACGTCGCCATGGCCCAGCGCGGCGCAGAAGAGCGCGTGGATCGCGAGCAACATCCAGGCACTCGCAATCGTCCGCGAACCGGACCGCTTCTTTCGTGCAATCCCCAGCGGAAGCATGAGTACGATGAGCACAATAGCCAGGGATGATTCGAGCTGGCTCGCGCCCGTTGGGCCGCCGGTTGAAGGATTAATGGGAGGATAGCTGTTCGGGTTGGAGGCCGCGAACAGCGCAAAGGGGACCGCGAGCAGAACCAGCAACCCACTTAGCTTCGCCAGCCAGGGCGCGGTCCTGTGCTCGCTCCAGCGGCGAGCCATGAATGCGATTCCGAGAAGGAGCCATAGAGCGAACAACGCGGCCGAAAAGAGACTGCGCGCATATCCGCTCCAGTCGAGAAAGAGCTTGCCGCTGGAATGCCCGCTGAGCCACGAGAGCACACCGACACCGAGCGCCGCTGACCATACCCACAGAACAGGCCGGCACCAGCGCGCCATCGTTCCCCGACCCGCACCATAGATGTGAAAGAGGTACCCGACGAGAGGAATGCTGATCCACCCATAAAGCTCGAGATTCATGTGGGCCATCATCCAGCGGCCATAGGTCCATTCACCCAGAAAGACGTTGAGGTCGGGAAGGAGCAACAAGACTGCCAGCAGCACTCCAATCGCATTGGCTGCGACTAGCCAAAAGAGGCTATGCCACGCCGCTTGGGCGATGACGTTGGGGCCTCCCGCGAATCGGTCAGTGGGCGAACTCGTGTTCATGAATCTTTCCATCGTGCATCTCCACGATGCGATCGCACTGCGCCGCGAGGCTGCGGTCATGTGTCGCCACCAGCAGCGTGACGCGCTCCTCTGCAACCAGCTCAAGCAGGAGATCGAAAATTATCGTGGCATTGCGCTCATCAAGCGAACCGGTCGGCTCGTCGGCCAGCAGGATGCGAGGCCGGTTCATCAATGCTCGACAAAGCGCGGTTCTCTGCCGTTCGCCGCCTGAGAGTTTCTGAATGGGATGATGAAGCCGGAGGTCGAGACCGGTGCGCTCCGCCAGCTTCTGCAGGCGTGCCGCGGCATCGTGCCGCGGAACCCCCGCTGCGAAGGAGGGAATCAGGCAATTTTCAGCCAGTGTGAGACCGGGAATGAGATTGTGCAGTTGAAACACGAAGCCGATCTCATGCCGAAGCAGGCGCAAATGCTCCCCGCCCCCGGTCAATTCCGCTCCGTTCACCAGGACCGAGCCGCGGTCGGGCTTATCCAGCCCCGCGAAAAGATGCAGCAGCGTGCTTTTGCCGCAGCCCGAAGGCCCGCAAAGGGCCACAGTCGATCCCTCGGAGCATTGAAAGTCGACGCTCTTCAGTACCGGTAAGGCGCCATCGTCGTAGCTCTTCCACAGATCGATCGCGCGCAGCACAGTGCGCCGACCGGGGCGTTCCTCAAGCACCTTCGTCATTCGAACCGCAGTGCCTCCACTGGACGAATCCGCATGGCATAGATTGCGGGATACAGGGCGCCGAGAATACCCGTCAGCAAGGCGAGTACCGAGACCGCTAACAACAGCCAGGGGCGAAGACTTGGGTCGACGTATCCATCGAGGGCAGGAACAAACCTGAGCGCGAGAAGAGCGAGAGCGCCGACGACCACCCCCGTGATGGCGCCAGACAACGACACCAGGGCGGACTCTCCAAAGATGACGCCGCCGATCTGCGCGTGCGAGAAGCCATTGACGCGCAGAATCGCGATTTCACGAATCCGCGTGAATACCGACATGATCATGGTGTTGGCAACACCCAGGCCTCCCAGCAGCAGCCCGCATCCGCCTACAGCCCAGGCTGTCGCCTTGAGAATCTTGAATTGCGAGTACGTGCGGGAAAATTCAGAATCTTCAAGTGCGATCAGGTTTGGATCATTCCGGCGGATCAGCGCCTTAAATGCCGCTACGTCGCCCTTGTCGCGAAGCTTGATGGTAATCACCGAAGAAGTGCCCTGCTTGTGAAAGAACTTCTGCGCCGCGGGAAGAGTCATGAAGACGCCGCCGTCCTCAAATCCATTCGCGGTTTTCACGATTCCCGTCACATGGAAGATGGAATGGCCGATCTCAACCGGCTTGCCGATCGAGGCAGCCATGAATTCGGCGGCACGCTGCCCCACAACGACGCCGTTGTCATCGGCCCCGAAACGGCTTTTATCTCCGGCCACCCATCTCGCATTTTGAATGCGTGCATCGGATGGCGTGACTCCGAAGCAGGTGATGATGGGATGACCTGCACTGGAAACGATCCCGAAGAGAACCGGACTCGCATGCGCGACGATCGCCCATGACGAGATACGCTGCGCGGCTTCGGTGGGAACGCTGCTGAAGAAGAGGTCGGAGACGTCGCGCTCGAAGACAATCAGCTCGCTGTCGTTCGACAGGATGTTCGAAAACATGCCCACAGCACCCTGCAGAATGGTCACGACCGTGAGCATGGCCGCAACAGAAAACGCGATGCCGGCCACGCTGACGAGCGACCGAACGCGATGCCTAAGCAGGTTCGTGAGGATCAACCGAAGGAAGATCATCACCGCGCCTCGCCTGCCAGGGTCCTCGACCCCTGCGTCACACGGGCAAGTTCAAACTGTAACTCGGCCCGAAAGCGCTTCAGAAATTCCAATTCCGGACGAGAGCGCAGCACTCGATCGAGCGCACGATCGCCAATGTCGATAAGCCGTGTCAGCCTCCGGACAGCCTTGGTGACCCCAATCACAGCAGCCATGTTGGGATGACCCAGCAATGCGTCACGCGCGGTCGTCTTACCGGTTTGAGAGTTGTTCTGCAGCAGGTCCTTCAGATCGTCCACAATCTGGTAGCTGAGCCCCCAGCAGAGCGAGATGCGCTCAAGTTGCCCAACCTCGCTGGGCAAAGCATTGCCAATAATCGCGGGCAACACAAGCGTGAGGCGAATGAGCGATACCGTCTTTCCACGGGCGACGCGTTCAGTGGATTCAAGCGAGTGAGGGAGCGATGAGTAATGAAGATCGAGGCTTTGCCCATTGAGTAGCCCGAACACGCCCAGGTTGTGCTCAACATACTCCAGAGCCTGGGTGCGCTGCTCACCGGCACCGCCGTCCACGGCGCGCCACAATAATCCGTACGCGCGATTGATGAGCGCGAGCGCACTCAGGATCGCCCCGTCCTCTCCGAAGATGAGGTGGGTGCACGCGGCGCCGCGGCGCTCGAGAGCGTTATCCATGCAGGGCAGATCGTCGAACAACAATGACGCCGTGTGAAAATACTCCAGGGCAATTGCCAGGTTCTGCGCGTGCGACGGCTCCATGCCATAGGCCTGGGCCATCTGGAATGTGATACGGGGCCGGATCAGGCTCCCAGGATTCTCAAGCACATGGCGAAGCGCACCCTCGAAGTTGGGCTCCAGGGTCCCGGGCAGCGAAAAAGATGTGCTGAATATCCGCGGGAAATGGCTCGTTTCCAGATAGTCCATAAGCGACGGGTCGGACAATCGACTTCCCAAAGTTGTCTCCGAGACGTAGTTTTCTGCAGAAACTTGGTCGTGGGCATGAACAATCAGTTTCGCTCTCTCCAACTTCTGATGAGACGCTGTGAAGCCGACGCTGGGAGCCATTACCCGGGCCGAATTCTGTGACGATTTGTTCATCTTGCCCTGAGATTTTCCGCATCATGGGATTCGTTTCGGCCGCGAACAGTCGGCAGCTGATCGGATGGCCGTTGAGGGTCAATTGAAGGATCGCTAGTTGCATAAAGGATAGCGGAACCAGATGACGAGCGCTGAACACCAAGATGACAACATCTTCATGAAAGCTGGACGCGGTGCAACGCACACTATCTCGACTGGGCGCTAATGAACTAACATCGGCTCATGCGGCTTTTGCTAGTGGAAGACGAAGCCGATATCCAGAGTTTTCTTCGGCGCTCGCTTGAAGAGTCTGGTTATACGGTTGAAACCGCACAAGACGGAAAAACAGCCGAGAGGCTGGCGATCGAAACTCCTTTTGACATTCTCATCGTCGACCTGGGGCTCCCCGATCAAGACGGCATCTGTCTGATCCTTCGCCTGCGCAAGCTGGGTGTCAAGGCTCCAGTCCTGATCTTGTCTGCGCGCCGGTCGGTTGATGATCGGGTCCGCGGACTGGAACAGGGCGGAGATGACTATCTAACCAAGCCATTCGCCATGGCTGAACTCCTGGCGAGACTGCGCAATCTGCTCAAGCGCAATAACCCGGTTGCGGCAGAAGCCACGCGATTGCGGGTGCAGGACCTCGAACTCGATCTCCTGCGAAGAGAAGCAACGCGCGGCGGCCAGGTATTGCAACTCACGCAGCAGGAATTCGTGCTCCTCGAATATCTGTGCAGAAATGCCGGCCGCGTGGTGACGCGATCCATGATCCTCGACCAGGTCTGGGGCATGCGTATTCAGCCCGATACGAATGTGGTTGACGTGCACATCTACCGGCTGCGCGGAAAGGTGGACGGCGCGGGCCAGCAACCTCTCATCAAAACCATGCGAGGCGTGGGCTATGTCCTCAAAGACCGCTAAGCCGCCGTTGCGCAGCGCCGCCTGGCGCATTTCTTTTCTGGCCACGATTGCCTTCGCGTTAGGCACCCTCGTGGTCTTTGTGTTTCTGCATCGGTTCGTGTCCAGCGATATCAAGCGCCGCAGTGACGCATGGCTCGCAGGCGAGGTAGAGGTGCTGGGCGACGTTGCAGAACGCACGCCGAAGAATGCACTGTACGGCCGCGTGGTGAGTGAAGTTGCGGAACTGGCGGAACACGAAGTCCCGAACAAGCAGCCCGAGCAGGATGCGGCAAGCGACACGGTGTTTTTCCTGCAAACCGGCGCGTCTGGATCCGTTCAGCTATGGGTTGGTGCAGGCGACGGGCAGACGCATTTGCAAGCCATCCAGGGCACAAAGATCCTTACCGACCGGCCCACCGACGTGCGCATTCCCGGCTTCCCTTATCCGTTTCGCGTTGCCTGCATCACCATCGATGATGGAAGTCATATCTACCTTGGGCTCTCGGAGCGTGACGAACTCAGGGTCCTGGCAAAGCTCCGTCTTCGTTTTTTGCTGCTTTGGCTGTCGATCGTCTTCCTTGGCTTCGGTATCGTTTTCCTCACCTCGCGGCGCATGCTCAGCCATGTCCGGAAAATGACGGAAGCGGCATCGAGAATCGGCCATTCCGATCTCAGCGAACGCGTGCCGACTACGCGGCGTAACGACGAGGTCAGCCAGCTGGCGCACACCCTCAACCGCATGCTCGATCGCATTGAAAGCTCTATGCATCAGCTGCACACCATTACCGACGCTCTGGCTCATGATCTGCGCAGCCCCCTGACAGCGATCCGCGGAAAACTCGAGATGTCGCTGGCCGGGGCGCATAACGAGCAGAATGCGGACTCCATCGTCTCGGCAATCGAAGAACTCGATCAGCTCACCGATTTCCTCAACAAATCGCTCGATGTCGCCGAGGCGCGGGCCGACGCCCTCCGGCTCAGCGTGGCTGACATTGACTTGAGCAGATTAGTCGAAACGATGGTCGACCTCTACGAACCGTCGATGACCGAAAAGGGCATACAGGTCAAGCTGCGCGCCGACAGCCATGTCGCAGTAGTGGGCGATGAGGGACTCATGCATCGGATGATCGCGAACCTCCTCGACAACGAGTTGAAGCATCCCGGTGCCGCATCGCGCGCTGTTGTATCGCTGCGTCGAAACGACGGCATGGCCATTCTGACCTTCGAAGACAACGGCAGCGGATTCGCACCCGAAGTCCTTGAGCATCTCTTCGCGCGCAGGGTAAAAGGCAAAACATCCACTGGGCATGGGCTGGGCCTGGCTTTTGTGGATGCAGTAGCGCGAGCGCACAGCGGCGCCGTCGAGGTGCTGAATCGCGAGGAAGGCGGAGCGCTGATTCGAGTTAGCCTGCCACTTGCCCCGCTCCAAAGCCAGAACCAGTTGGCCTCAGCCACTCACGGCGGTTCATAGGTCCGGGCTGCGCGTTCGCTCCGTTTCAGGATCGTGAAAGCATGCTGACACACCATTCGATTGCCCGCTTCTCGCTCGCCCTTCTCTGCCTGCTGCAGGGAGGCACGACAGTGCTCATCGATTTGGGCAGGACCCACGCCTCAAATCCCGCGTGGACGGCACACGCCCGCTTTCACGTCGTTTGGCAGACCATGACCGTGGCCCTCCTCGCGGTAATCGAACTCATCCTGATATTCGCCCCGTGGCCGCTTGAAAGGCAGCGCTTTTTCCTCGCCTCAATGCTCGCATTGCTGCCGATGATCGGATTCTTCGCGGCCTTCATCGGACGATCCCGTTACGGAGGCACGCTCGGCGATCAACGGCATGGCGCCAATGGTCCTCAAGGTACGCGGCAGAGAGCGGAGAGTTGATCTGAATCTCGCCATGGAAATCGTCGGAATCTGCGCATTGGCGACCATCGTTTGTCTTTACGGTTAGCCGGTCAGTGGTCAGCGGCCTTCCGTGCGCTGCATCGAGCGGCGTGACATGCTTGTAGCAGATCGGCGCGTCGCAACCGTCGACCCACTCGACCAAGTTGCGCTCCTCGCTCCAACGAAGGTATGCATTGATCCCTGTGATCCGTGTGTTGATCGATGCAGGTGAAATGCCAGCCTCGCGGGAGCCAATGATCCATCGCTTCAGCCCAGCTTCTGTGAAGTCGCCGAAGCGCAGGACGGACTTGTGGCAATCTCAATAGAAGTCGATGGTTCGCGGAGAGACGTTCTTGAGGTCGGTGCGCTCTCTTACAAATTCAGCGAATGGGCGCATGTCGCATCCTGGGGATCAGTCGTCTGTCCCCAGGCGATGGGGAGAGGATGCAACTCGTTGATGATCGACGGAATGGTCGGGGAGAGAGGATTTGAACCTCCGACCCCCTGCTCCCGAACCAGATTTCGGCGAAATTGCTAACTCTCGTCAATTCAGCAGCTCGCCATTCATTTGGAATCAATGCGCTGTTGAAAGCTTTGGCGATCTGTGGTCTTTGAGTGCTTTGACCGCTACAGATTCGACTACAAACTTGTTGGGCGAGCAACGCCGCCGCCTTTTGAATTGTTGACATGCTTGTCCTTGCTGGTTTCGTTGGTTCGCCAAGCGATTCCCGGTCGATAATGGCGTCGATGTGTGCGTTTGGAATGCGGCATTCAAGGCGTCACCTAGCCAGGAAATCGTTGTCACCGCCGGATTGACAGGACGGTGATATCGTCATGCTGGCCGTGGGCTTGAGCAGCGTTGGCGATGTCCGGAGCAGCGGCCCCCTCGCATAACATCGCCCGGACACGATCGAAACCAAGCAGAAGGCCGCGCGCATCGGTAGCTTCTACAATGCCGTCTGTCATCAACACCAGGCGATCGGAAGGCTCAAGTTGCGCTATCGCAAATTCCGGTGTGGCTGGGGACACGAGTCCAAGAGGTAGCGAGCCGGCCAAGGGAACCTCATGATTATTGATCCAGGGCGGCAGATGCCCGGCGTTGGCGAACAGCACATTGCCATCCGAGCTCAGGAGAGCCGCTAGGCAGGTGACAAAGCCGCCGTGCGATTGCTCAAGCAGACGAGCATTGATCTCATTGAGCAGACTGCCCGGATCCATGGTGGTCTGGGCGACCGTGCGGATGATGCCCACCAACATGGAGACGACCAGAGCTGCGCGAAGGCCTTTGCCGCTGACATCGCCGATCACGATCAAAGTGTGCTGATCACGCATCGGGATGACCTGAAAGAAGTCCCCACCCACACTGGCTGCTGGACGATAGACAGCTTCCAGGTCATACCCAACCACGCTCGCAATTCGCTCCGGAACGAGGAGGCACTGGACCTCGCGAGCTGCCGCCATTTCGCCTTCCAGCGTAGCCTTCTGTAAATTCAGCCGGGCCCGCCTTCGAGCCGCGGCGATGGAGATAGTGACCATACAGGCGAACCCGATACAAATCATCGAGATGCTCACCGTGCGGTCAAACGAAAGGCGGCTTTGCAAACGCGCGATAGCCGCACCGTACATCGCTTTAGGTGCAGATGCTGCGGGAAACCTGTGCGCGATCGCGCTCAGAACGCATATCTGTAAGAGCGAGAACGGCAGAGCGGCAATCCAGAATCGCCGTCCGAGGAGGAAGACGGAGACGCAATAGCAGACTGCTGGAATCGCCCAAAACAGGGCTGATGCAGCTGGCCCGATGGCGCCAGCGCCCAAAGTCGAGGAGTCCTGGATGAATGCGCAGCTGCTGAAGATCAGGAACACGACGCAAATGAAGCCCGCGGTGTACCAGCCGGGCGTGGTTTGCCAAAGTGAGGATTGTCCCGGAACCGTTTGCGTTCCTGATGCCATGGTCATGACAGGATGCCACACGTAGCCCAGCGCCCGATACAAGTTTGCTCGGTTTGCAGAGAGTAGTGATGAAGAAGCCGAAGAATTAGAACCGATGCGCCTCGCCTATGAAAATACTTGATCTCGGGATCGATGCCGCACTGGTAACACAGCGAATATCTGCGGTCGCGCCAAGGCACTTGGGCTTATACCAAGTGGTCTTGGTTGCAGTTCTCTATGGACAGAGGTCTGGCTCCGAGCACAGAGCTGTAGATAAGAATGTGGCTACCCCGGAACCTCTTCATTCACGAAAACCCTGTGTTCATGCGGTTTCTCGCGCTAGGCCACCGGGGCTCCTATCTAATGGCTCTCTAAGCGATTGAAAATGAATTGGTCGGCGCTGGATCAGTAGTCTGTCTCCAGGCGATGGAGAGAGGATGCAACTCGTTAATTATCGACAGAATGGTCGGGGAGAGAGGATTTGAACCTCCGACCCCCTGGTCCCGAAC
>DATJMC010000037.1:0-5643 GCA_035508975.1 Occallatibacter sp. | reverse complement strand
TTAGCGAGTCGGCCCACCAGCCGTTTCATCCCCGACAGTTTCATTCCTGGCGGGTTTTCGCCAGCTGCTCCTTCCCGTTTCGGTAAGTGACTCAAAGATGGAACACCTGTTGAAAACTTTTCTCTGGAGGGTGCAATTTTCCGGCGCGCGTGTATAAGATCGAGACACAGCGCCGATTGTGCGGATTTGCGGCAGGCAAAGGGGCCGGAAAAGGGGTCCTGGGCAAAGAGGGATCGACGTAATTGAAGCTCCGCGGGTTTGAGCGGCGATGCGATGGGCGAAAGTTTCCCACGGCGTCGGCGGGCCGGGCAGGGGCAAGCATTGAAGAAGAGAGGACAAGTCAACGCAATGTGGAAACCGAATCAGCCAAACAGCTCTTCGCAGACGCCCACCGAACCGGTTCGTCCGGCAGCGCCTGCCACCCCCAGTTATGAACCCCCGGCCCGCACCCCCACGGCCAGCGCGCAGCCCGCTTCGGCCGATCAGGCGACGATCGGCAAGAGCCTGGTGGTGAAGGGCGAGCTGAGCGGCTCGGAATCGCTCTACATCGACGGCAAGGTGGAAGGTGCGATCAACCTGCCGGGCAACCGCGTGACCGTGGGCCGGAATGGACAGGTTGCGGCGAACATCACGGCGCGCGAGATCGTAGTGCTGGGCAAAGTCCGCGGCAACATGACTGCGAGCGATCGTGTGGACATTCGCAGCGAGGGCTCGCTGACCGGCGATGTGACGGCGCAGCGGATCTCGATTGAAGATGGCGCGTTTTTCAAGGGCGGCATCGACATTCGCAAGCCGGGCAGCGAATCGAAGGCGAATTCCGGGGCGAATTCCGCGCAGGTGAATTCGGGAGCGAATGTGGAGGCGGCGAAGCCGGTTCCGGCGCAAGTGTAACTGCAACAGATACGGAAGGCGTGAAGGGCTCCGGTGAATGCCGGGGTCCTTTGTGCTTTTTGAGCGCGGGTCAGTAGACCCAGGTCCGAAAATCCCGGACCTGGGGCACCACCCACGCAATCAGACAAAACACAGGTAATCAGACAAAATCAGGCTGACTTGGGTTTCGAGAAGCGGGCGAGAAGCTGGCCGGGCAGGGCGGAGCCAGTGAGCTTGAGGATGGCGGCGCTGATGGCGGCAAAGAGAAGGGATGCGGCGAGGAGCAAAACGAACTCCTGCAGGCGGGTGGGGGCGGGGTAGAGATGGCGGAGTGCGACGAGGGCGGCGTAGCCGGCGATGGAGGCTAGGAGTGAGCGGAACAGCTCGGGATATTCGAGATTGCTGAGCGGGACCATACGGCGGCGGTCGAGGAGGATGGCGAGGGTGAGCGTCTGGATGAAGATGCCGATGTCGGAGGCGACGGCCAGGCCGGTAGGTCCGAGCGAGCGGTAGAGCGACCAGTAGACGGGCAGAGAGACGAGGGTCACGATGGTTCCGGCGACCATGGGGGTTACGGTGTTTCCGGCCGCGTAGAAGGCGCGCGCGTAGATGGCCTGTGCCGACCAGAGGCAAAGCGAGATGGAGAAGATGGCGAAGTAAAGGGCCATGGTGGCGGCGTCGGCGCGATGGAAGGCTCCGCCGCGGAGGAGGAGATCGACGGCGGGGAAAGCCATGGCGATCATGAAGGCGGTGAGCAGGATGGAGACGGCGAGTATGCGCGAGACGGATGAGTTGACGGCGCGGGCGAAGGGAGCGGAGTTGGGCCGGCCATCGTCGCCGAGCTTTCCATAGAGCGATGCGAGGAAGGGCAGGGATGCGGCTCCGGCGGCTTGGCCGAGGGCGACGGGCGCGGTGAAGATCTGTTTGGCGTAGGCGAGCAGGGAGATGGCTCCGCCGGTGCGCGAGGCATAGTGATTGATGATCCAGTTGTCGGCGGTGACCAGAGAGACGCCGAGCATGAGGGGGATGGACATGCGGACCCATTCATGGAGGCCGGGATTTGACCAGTCGAGGATGGGGCGGTAACGGGCTCCGGCGCGGCGGGCTTCGACGGCGTTGAGCAGCAGCGGGCCGCAGAAGGCTCCGGCGAGGGTGCCCCAGGCAAGGGACTGGATGCCGATGGCTTGGGCGAAGAGAATGCCGCCGAGGATGGTTCCGAGGCTGTAGATGAGCGGCGAGACGGCCTGCACGGCGAACTGCTTGCGGACGAGAAGGACGGATCCGAGGACGCCTCCGGCAAAGAAGCAGAGCTGGGCGGGAAGCAGGATGCGGGTGAGGTGGGTGCAGAGAGCCGCCTTGGCGACGGAGAATCCGCTGAACCACCAGCGGACATACCAGGGAGCGGCGAACTCGGCGAGGAGGATGGCGACGCCGAGGACGAGCGTCATGGTGGTGAGGATGACGGACATGGCGCGGTCGCCTTCGTCGTCGCGGCCCTGGTCGTGATAGCGGCTGAGGATGGTGACGAAAGTGATGGATGCGGCTCCGCCGACGAGGAAGTAGGAGATCATGTCGGGAAGCTGAAAGGCGGCGTTGAAGGCGTCGGCGTCGGCGTTGCGTCCGAAGAGCCAGGCGATGTACTTGACGCGGACGAGTCCCATGATGCGGGAAAGCATGGCCGAGACGACGAGGACGAGCGTGGCGCTGAAGGCGGTGTGGCGATGGGAGGGACGGAAGAGTGAGAATGCTCGTTGCCAGCGCGGAGCGTCTGAGGTGGAGGCCATGAAGGATGGTCTGATTTTACCTTTCGGCGGAAGAGCCGGCTGCGGCGGTTCGCGGACTTATAAACTTCCGATATGAAAGCTGAGATACCCGATCCAGTCGTGGCTGTTGATCAACCCGGAGGTGGTGCGCTTCCCTTTTTCGGGAAGACAGCGTTTGTTACGGGAGCCTCACGCGGAATCGGGGCCAGCGTTGCCAGGCAGCTTGCAGAGTCAGGCGCTGATGTTGCCATCAACTATCGAAGCAAAGCAAATCGCGCCCAGCAAGTCGCGGATGAGATTGCGGCATTGAAGCGCAGGGTCCTGCTTCTTCAGGGAGACATCACCAATGTCACCGATATTGGGTCGATGTTCAGCAAGATAGAGTCGGAGTGGAAGCGGCTGGACATCTTGGTGCTGAATGCCAGCGGCGGCCTGGAGAAAGGTAAAGACGCGGGATATGCGATGCGTCTGAATATGACTGCGCAGGTGGATCTGGTTCAGGGCGCTCTTCGCTTGTTGCCTAAGGGAGGACGCATTGTTTTTGTCACCAGCCATCTTGCGCACTTTTATGGAGTGAAGCCTGTATATGACGGCTATGAGCCGGTGGCTGCCAGCAAGAAGGCTGGCGAGGAGGCGCTTCGCAGAATGATTCCCGAGCTTAGCCGTTTGGGTATCCGGCTGGTGGTTGTCAGTGGAGACCTGATCGAAGGAACGATCACGCCCAGGCTTCTGCAGAGGCAAAGCCCGGGTTTGATCGAATCGCGGCGGCAGGAAGCGGGCTCGCTGCCAAGCGTGGAGGATTTTGCTGCGGCGATTGTTCAAGCGGCTGCGGATGAATCCTGTGCGACCGGGGAGACAATTTACGTGGGAAGCACGGATTGGAGTTAGCGGGGGCGGATGGAGAATTTCCGGCTGAAGGTGTTTCGCACGGTGGCCGAGCAGGCGAGCTTTCGCAAGGCGTCGGAGCGGCTGAACCTGAGCCAGCCGGCGGTGAGCCAGCAGGTTCATGCGCTTGAAGAGGAGTTGGGAGCGACGCTGTTCGATCGCAGCGGCAATCGGGTGCGACTGACGCCCGCGGGCACGGTGCTGCTCAAATATGCGCGGCGGGGCGCGCAGCTGGCGCGCGAAGCTCTGGATGCGCTGGCGAAGATCGAAGGACAGCCGCGCGGCGAGCTGCGGCTGGGGGCGTCAACGACCGTAGCGCAGTATATTCTGCCGCGCATGCTGGGGGAGTTCAAAAAGCAGTATCCGCAGGTGGCGTTGTCGGTGACGAGCGGGAATACGGAGCACGTTGTCGAGGTGCTGCTGCGCGGCGAGATCGCGATGGGGATTATCGAGGGGCCGGCGTCGAGCCGGGAGCTGCGCAAGAGGCGGTTTCTTGAAGACCGGATGGTACTGATTGTGCCGAAGGGGCATCCGTGGGCGACAATGCGCGAGATTCCGCTGGAGGCACTCAGGGAGGTTCCGCTGCTGATGCGTGAGCAGGGGTCGGGATCGCGGCGGGTGATTGAACTGGCGCTGAAGCGCGCTGGTCTGAAGCCGGGGCAGCTGACGGTGGCGATGGACCTGGATTCGACCGAGGCGATTGTTTCCGGCGTGGAAGCGGGGCTGGGCGTGGGGTTTGTGTCGCAGTGGGCGATCGGCAAGGAGGTGCGGCTGGGCACACTGAAGCCGGTGCACGTGGCGGGGCTGGAGATTGTGCGCGACCTGACGCTGATTCAGCGGGCTGGTGCTTCGCCGGAGGGTGCGGCGGGGGCGTTCGAGCGGTTTGCGCTGCACGAAGCGGAGCAGGGTGGGAATCGCGATAAGAGAAACTTATAACTCATCACAAAATGCGTCTGGACTGCTTATGATGCAGGTGCCACGCTGATCGTGATGACGAAGAATCTGTTCTTTGTGGGGATCATTCTGTCGGCGGCGGGAATACTTTCTCCTCCGCTGGCGCTGGCCGCAGGACTGGCGTACGGGCTGCTCACGATGCATCACTATCACATCGATGCGCGCCGGCTGGCGAAGTTCCTGCTGCAGGCTTCGGTGGTGTGCCTCGGGTTCGGGATGAACCTGGCGGAGGTGGTTCGGGTAGGGCGGTCGGGATTTCTGTACACGGCGATCGGGATTACGTTTGCGCTGGGGCTGGGCGTGCTGCTGGGCTGGCTGTTCCGCGTGGGCAGGACACAGTCCTTTCTGATTTCGGCGGGGACGGCGATCTGCGGCGGGAGCGCGATTGCGGCACTGGGTCCGGTGACGGGCGCCAGCGAAGAGGCGATGGCGGTTTCGATGGGCACGGTGTTTGTGCTGAATTCCGTCGCGCTGTTTATCTTTCCAGTGATCGGCGGCGCGCTGCACCTTTCGCAGACGCAGTTCGGGCTGTGGGCGGCACTGGCGATTCATGACACCAGTTCGGTGGTGGGGGCGGCGGCGAAATACGGCACGGTGGCGCTGGCGGTGGGCACGATGGTGAAGCTGGCGCGGGCGCTGTGGATTGTTCCCGTGGCGCTGATTGTGGCGATGGCGAAGAAAAGCCAGGCGCGGGTACAGTGGCCGTGGTTCATCGGGCTGTTTGTGCTGGCGGCGGTGATGAACAGCTATGTGCCGTGGCTGAGGCCGGTGTATCCAACGCTGGCAAGGCTGGGACGGCTGGGGCTGGCGGTGACGCTGTTCCTGATCGGGACGGGGATCAACCGCGAGATGCTGCGGAAGGTGGGCGCGAGGCCGCTGTTTCAGGGCGTACTGCTGTGGGTGGTGGTGGGCAGCGTTTCCCTGTGGGCGATTGTGGAGGGCTGGATTCATTTGTAAGGACAGGGCGGCGAGCAGGCTTTAGGATGGAGCTTCACATCCTCTCGCCGTGAAGGAATCTACATGCAGAAGGGAAATTTTTCTTTCTTTGAGCGCCGGATGGCTATTGCCGCGGCGCTTTTTTTCTTTGGTTTCCATTTCTTTGGTTTCCATGTTGAGGCGCAGCAGATGATTCATGGCGGTGGCGGGATCGAGCTGCCTCCGCCACCGGTGG
>DATJMC010000036.1:0-34424 GCA_035508975.1 Occallatibacter sp. | reverse complement strand
CTGGATCATGCCTCGCGCGTGCCGAACTACGGATCGAAGATGGGTATTGATGCGACACGCAAGTGGAAGGCCGAGGGGTTCGGGAGGCAGTGGCCGACGATGATCGAGATGGATCGGGCGACCAAGGCCAGGGTAGACGCGCTTTGGGCGAAGTTGGGACTGTAAGGGGTCCGAGCCAATACCTCGAGAATCGCAATCCCGCGCAGGCGCGCATCGTCGTCCGATTCATTGGCCCATTTTTGATAGAATCCGAGTCGAGCGACCGCTCGCTTCACCTTGCGATTCCTAACCCACTGCGCCGCGACGCTCGTGCTTCTTTTTTCGGCGCTCGTGCCGCGGGCGGAGGCCGCGGAGTCCTTCGGCCTTGATCTCGGCGGCCACCCCATCACCAACCTCACCCCTGACGGATCGCGTGTGGTGGTGCTGATCTTCGCCGCGAGTGATTGCCCCATTTCAAATCGTTACGTTCCGGAGATTGCGCGGCTGAGCCGTGAGTTTTCGTCCGGGGTTCACTTCTGGTGGGTGTTTCCCAATCCTGAAGACACGGCTGCGGTGGTTGCCAAGCACGATCGGGAGTTTTCGATTGCCGAGCCGGCTGTGCTCGATGTGCAGCAGACGCTGGTGCGTCTTGCGCACGCAAGGATTACACCGGAGGCCGCGGTCTTTGTGGTGGAGAGCGGTGGGTTGCGCGAGGTCTACCACGGCCGCATTGACGACCGCTACCTTGCCTTCGGACAAGAGCGACCGGCGGCGCAGCACCACGAGCTTGAGGAGGCGATTGCGGCTGCGCTTGCGGGGAGATCGGCGCCGCCTGCGGGTCCCCCGGTGGGATGCGTGATCGAGCCGTTGCGGCCATGAGGGCCTTTTCCACTGCAGCTGTAGTCCCCGCGTTTGCCGCGGCGCTTTTTTTCGGATGCCCGCACGAGGTTCGGGCAGATGGGCAGCGAAGAGATCAAGGCACGCAGGGGCGAATAGCCGGCGTTGTGACCTGGTCGCATGACATTGCACCTCTTGCCTACGCGCACTGCTCTACATGCCATCATCCGGGAGGTGCCGGGCCGTTCAGCCTGATCACGTATGCGGACGCGAAGCGCTGGGCCCCGCAGATGGTTGCAGCGACGCAATCGCACTTTATGCCTCCGTGGCTGCCGGAGCCGGGCTACGGCGACTTTGCGGATGTGCGGCGGCTGAGCGATCACGATGTCGACCTGATCCGGCAGTGGGTGAAAGACGGCATGCCGGAGGGAAACGCGGCCGATACGCCGGCGGCGCCGCACTACGATGCCACATGGACGTTGGGGAAGCCGGATCTGATCCTGAAGGTCGCCAAGCCTTTCACGCTGGAAGCCGGCGGCACCGATGTGTTTCGGAATTTTGTCCTGCCGTATCCGCTTGCGCAAACGCACTTCATCCGCGCCATGGAGATTGTGCCCGGTACGCCACAGGTTGTGCACCATGCCAATGTGATCATCGATCGCACGGCAAGCTTTCGCCGCCAGCATCCGAATGACTGGCAAAGCGGAGTCCCCGGAATGGAATTGCTGGTGGATTCGGGCAATCGCTTCGAGCCCGACAGCCATTTTCTTTTCTGGAAACCCGACACGCCCGCGCTGATTGAGCCCGAGGGCATGCCGTGGCGACTCGACCCCGGCAACGATCTCATCCTGAATATGCACCTCAAGCCGTCGGGCAAACCCGAAACGCTGGATGCACAGGTAGGGCTTTACTTTACCGACAAGCCGCCAATGAAGCAGCCCATGCTGCTGCAACTGGATGGCGACGATGGGCTCGATATTCCCGCGGGGGATGCACATTTTGTGGTTGAGGATGAGCTTAAGCTGCCAGTGGATGTGGATGTGCTGGGAGTTTATCCGCATGCACATTATCTCGGGCGCGATCTCGAGGGCTGGGCGATGCTGCCGGATGGCGAGAAGAAGTGGCTGGTATGGATTCGCAACTGGGATATCGATCGCCAGTCGGTATACCGCTACAAGGAACCGTTGCGCCTGCCGAAGGGATCTGTGCTGCACATGCGCTACACCTACGACAATTCAAGCGCGAACATTCACAACCCGCATTCGCCGCCGGTGCGCGTGCATGCCGGGAACCGGTCGGAAGACGAGATGTCGCATCTGTGGTTGCAGGTGCTGCCTGTCAACGCGCCGCCGAATGGGCCAGACCCGCGCCTTTGGCTCGAAGAGGCATGGATGCGCAACCGGCTGCGCAAGTCTCCGGATGATCGCGTGAGCCTCTACAACCTGGCAGCGGCGCTTGCTGGAGAAGGCAAGTATCGCGAGGCGGCTGACGATTTTGGCCGCGAACTGAGCCTCGACCCGCGCGACCCGCGCACGCTGACGGCATTGGGTGCGGCGCTCGAGGGAGCGGGAGAATGGCAGCAGGCGCAGAAGCGTTATGAGAATGCCATTGCTGCGGCGGGCAGCGATAAGTCCGCGGCATGCGATGCGCGTTACGACCTGGCCAGCTCGGAGTTGCGACACCAGCAACCCGAGGCTGCCGGGGATTTCCAGGCACAAGTCGCTTCTTGTCCCGCGGATGCGGCGGCGCTGGTTGGCCTCGCGCAGACCGAACTCGCAGCGGATCAAGGTGCGCAGGCGATCGACCACCTCAAGCGAGCACTTGGCATCGATTCTTCATCTTTGGACGCCCATGAGCAACTTGCGCGCGCCGATGCCATGAGCGGCGACCTTCAAGGAGCCCTTGCCGAATTGCGTCGCGCTGTCGAACTTAAGCCCGACGATGCGACGCTTCATACGGGCATTTCACAGGTGCTGGCGGCTACAGGCGACCTGCCAGATGCCATCGAAGAACAACAACTCGCCTTGAAGCTGGATACGAACGACGCCGATGGCTGGAACAATCTTGGTGTGATGGAAGCCCGTACGGGCAAGACAGCCGAGGCACGCTCAGCGTTCGAGCGCGCTCTGCGGATCGATCCAGCCCATCAGCAAGCCAAATCCAACCTGGCACGGTTGCCATGAGCGTCACTAGGCGAGGCCCTGGGAGCGCTTGCGCCTCTGATATACCTGAATTCATGCGGCATGTAACGCGCAGGATCCTTTGCTGTTTCACCGCAGCGATCCTCGCACTTCCCCTTCCCCTTTCCCTGGCTGGGCAGTCTTCGCCCGACAACTTTCGCTGGGTGGATTTTCACGGGCAGCAGCAGGACCAGGATGTGATTGTCTGGGTAACCCGCGCGCTCGACCCGGAAAAATGGACGGCTATCCGCGAGATCGGCGTGGAATATGACGCGGCGCTGGTGGTGACCACGTTGCGCAAGACGCCGCAATCGCCGCCCGCTCTCGACACGTTTTCGGTGTGGAGCGTTTCGCTGACGAATCACAAAGTGAACCTGGTGGTGAAGGGCGCAAACCTGCGTCTGCTGGACTGGATGCTCTTTGCGGTGGGGCGGCCGCGCGATCTGGCCGCGCTTTACGACGACTGCAACGAGTGCGACGCCTCGACCTACTTCACCGCGTTTTACTACGACATCACGCAGCATAGCTGGGCGGCGCGGTGGATGCGCGGCAGCCAGGCGATCCCCCTAACGAACGCGAGTGTTCCTCAAAATGTGACCGAGTCGCAGGCTTATGCTGTGCTCGCCGACGAGAACGGGCACGAGATCATCGGTACCTGGAATCACTTCGACTACGGCGCAGAGAAACCGCCGGAAGACTACGTGTACCAATACGACGTCGATCCTCTCACCGGGTTGGAGCGGACGCAGCGGCTGGATGGAAAACCGGCTGACGCGCTGAAGAAGAGAATCTGCGCGGGCTCGGACGCGGTGACGGGCCTTGCGCGGGGGCAGGATTCGCCGCTCTGCCAGCAGAACGCCAAACCCGCGACCCGCCGTGCAAGTCACAAACCGGCAAAGTAGCCAGGGTTGGGACTTCCTCGCGAGATTCTATCGCGTTGTAAACAGGTCAGGCAGACCGGGTAGAATGCTTCGTGTTCGATCAGGCACGTGTTCGTCACTGGTTGTTTTGGCGGCAGGCGCTCCGACATGCCGAGATCGAAGGAAAACCGAATGGAGACTTCAATGACCTCACTCCCCCGCATGACTCCATGGATCAGCTCTCTGCTTGCGGCGACGCTCCTGGTTGCCGGGTGCCACGGCAATCAGAATCAGACGACCGCTGCGAACCAACCCGCGCCGCAAGATCAGGGGACAGACCCGGCTGCAGCGAACCTTGCGCCTGCGACGTACACCACAACCGGCGCTCCCGACTCCGAGGCTTCGCCGAGCAGTACGCCGGCGGGAGCTCAGAGCTATACGACTGAATCGCCGGACAGCTCCGATGCTTCGGAGCCGGCCACCGAAACCGCGATGGAGCCGCCGCCGCCTTTGCCCGATTACCAGCAGCCACCGGATCCCGGCGATGGGTATATCTGGACGCCTGGTTACTGGAACTACGCATCGACGGGCTACTACTGGGTTCCCGGCGCGTGGGTTGCCCCGCCGTACCAAGGTGCTCTTTGGACGCCCGGTTATTGGGCTTCCGCGGGCGGACGCTACGCGTTCCATCCGGGACATTGGGGCACGCACATCGGCTTCTACGGAGGCATCAACTACGGTTTCGGCTACGTGGGGCTTGGGTACGAAGGTGGCTACTGGAACAAAGATCACTTCACCTACAACACCGTTTACAACAATGTGAATCGAAACGTCATTCACAACACCTACAGCTACAACGTGAAGCGCGTGACCGAGGTCTCGCACACCAGCTTCAATGGGGGCCGGGAAGGAGTGCAGGTGCGCCCGCGGCCGCAGGAGGTGGTCGCGCGCCAGGAGCCCTATGCACCGCGCATGAATACGCAGGTGCAGCATGCGGAGAGCTTTCGCACGGTCAAAAGCCAGTTTGCGTCAGTGAATCACGGCCAGCCGCCGAATGTAGCCGACGCGCATCCGATCCAAGCGGATCCGAACGTGCATCCCCAGCCGCCAAGAGCGCACCCCGTGGGACCATCTGCCACTCGGCCAGGGGAAACTCCGCATGAGTCGCCTCGACCCGTAGGCGGCCCGAGGCGCCCATCCGAGAGCGGCCACAACAAGTAACACAAAGAGCAACGGATGGGCCTACGCGAGCAACGCCGGTCGGACGACGATCCTGCGCGCATCGGACAAGGTTACTGCGCCGACAGCACGCGAATCTCGATGAGATTGCGCACCCAGCGCGCGGGGCGCTTTTCTCCGGTGGCCACGAGTTGCAGCAGCCCATTGTCGCCCAGGTCGTGGCCATTGACGCCGTCCGCAACAAGCACGGTGCCGTCGTGCACATCGGGCGAGATTTCTCCGAGGGAGTACACGACCTCATAGCCGTCGACGCCTCCCGCCACGATGTAGAGCTCGAAGTCCTTCCCATGGGGCTTGGTGGGGACGCCGAGCTTCGCAAGCAAGTTGATGAGCGGCACGCCGGTGTAGGTCTGGTTGGCCTTCAGGTGCTCGTTGTAGACAGAAATGGTGGTGTGCGGCAGAGGGGCCAGGGTTGTGGGAGTCCATTGAGCGGACTTATCGCCGTACGTGATTTGCAGTGGGCCGGCTGGAGCAGTCGCGTGGTGCATCTCCTCCGGCATCTGCGAAGCGGCCTGCGGCGGTGCGCCTGTCGGCTGGCTCTGGCCCGAGGCGAATGTTGATCCAACCGCAAAGGCAAGAGCGAGAAAAAACCTCACAAAGCGCATCCGAAACCTCCACGCGAACCATCGTATACTGAGCATATGTCGATCGTGCGCAATCTCGCCGGCATCGCGAAAGGGATGAGCATCACGTTTCGTGAGATGCTCGAACCGACGCACGTGGAGAATTACCCGGACGGGCCGGGCCCCACGCGTGGCGCGGTTCTCCAGCAACGCTTTCGTGGGGCGCACGTGCTGCAGCGCGACGAGAATGGCCTGGAAAAATGCGTTGCGTGCTTTCTCTGCGCCGCCGCATGCCCGGCAAATTGCATTTTTATCGAGGCTGCAGAGAACACCGCGGAAAAGCGGATCTCTTCCTCCGAGCGCTACGCGAAGGTCTATAACATCGACTACAACCGCTGCATCTTCTGCGGATATTGCGTTGAAGCCTGTCCCACCGATGCGATCACCCACGGCCACGGCTTTGAACTGGCTTCTCTGAACGCCACCAATCTGGTGATGCGCAAAGAAGACATGCTGGTGCCGGTGTCGGCTCTGACCGCGGCCAAGTAAGCGCTTCTCATTCGTACGGCGAGTCATTTCTGACCTCGCCTCGCGTGATCTTGCTCACAGAGCAAAGTTGAGCTGCCCTTTACGCTCGACGAAGGGATGAAGAAGCGGCTTCAGATTGCGGCTGTGATGCTCGCAGGCCTTTTGGCGGCTCAGCCAAGTATTGCCGCGCTTGCTTGCCAGGCCAATGCGGGTTGTTCGATGGGCATGAGCGAGATGGGGCCGAATTGTCCCATGACTCGCTCACAGGCGGCCGATGCTTGCACGCCCGGCTGCTGCGACCATGCCGCAGCCGCGTTGAGCAGGGAATGGGCGACGCTCGCAAAACCAGAGGCGCTCGCACAGAATGCGGTACTTTCCTGTGCCCGCGAGAGCGGCGCTCCCATGTTGTTCAGCGGGTGGGTTGGGCCCTGCTCGTTTGCCGCGAGTTCTCCTCCGCGCTACATCCTCTACCGGATTTTCAGGATCTAGGGCCTCCTGGCGTTTCGATCGCAACGGAAGCGCCTTGGGCCTGGCCCGAGGTTCGTGCTGATCCTCAGTTTCAACGTCAAGGAGACACTCATGAAGCGCATGTTTGCATTACTGTCTGTCAGTCTGGTTTTCGCCCTCGCGGCACTCGCGCAAACCCCAACGCACAAGGCTGGCAACGGCTGCTGCACCAACTGCTGTCAGGACAAATGCGGAGACAGGTGCTGCCAAGGTGGTTGCACGGCTGCTTGCTGCCAAGGCAAGTAGTTGGTACGAAAGGGCCCGGTCGCGGTTCTGCCCGGGCTCTCCCCACCGCCGTCTCAATTCGCCTGCCATCTTGACCCGCCTGGACCCCGCTCCTTGCCACTCCCTGAGCCGGCGTTTCCCCGAAAACTTGGCTCATTTATCCTTAAAGATCAGGGATTAAACGCAAAATGAGCCTTCCCAAGCACCCGATTGTCGACATTCTCCACTCCCGCATCGCCATCATTGACGGCGCTATGGGAACGACCATCCGCACCTACGGAATGAGAGAAGCGGACATTCGCGGGGAGCGCTTCAAAGACGCGAAGAAGGACCTGCTGAATAACGGCGATCTCTTCTCGCTGACCCAGCCGAAAATGATCGGCGACATTCACCGCCGGTTTCTCGAGGCGGGCGCCGACATCATCGAGACCAATACCTTTGGCGCCACGAGCATCGCGCAGAGTGAGTTCTTTGTCGACGATCCCCGCGAACATGGAGGACGCAAGGATCCGGAGTTCTACCAGAAGATCATCGAGGATCCATCGCTCGCACGGCTTGCCTGGGAGGTTAACGAGACGTCGGCTCGCCAATGCCGCGTGTGGGCAGACCGCCTAGGGAATCAGACGGGACGGCAGCGTTTCGTTGCGGGCTCGATCGGGCCGCTGACGGTTTCGCTCTCGAACTCGCCGGATGCGAACGATCCGGGATTCCGGTCGGTGACGTTCGACCAGGTGAAGACGGCGTATGCGGAGCAGGTGCGGGCGCTGATCGCGGGGGGTGTCGATTTCCTCCTGGTCGAGACGATTTTCGACTCGCTGAATGCAAAAGCCGCGCTGGTGGCGATTCGCGAAGTCTTCGACGAGGTCGGCAGAGAATTGCCGGTGATGATCTCGGCTGCGGTGGGACGAGGCGGCGAGACGCTCATCTCAGCGCAGACCACCGAAGCGTTCTGGAACGCGGTGGAGCACGTGAAGCCGCTCTCCATCGGGTTGAATTGCTCCCTCGGTCCGGATCTGATGTACCCGTTTCTTTCCGAGCTTGCCGAGAAGGCAGACGTCGCGATTTCGTGCTACCCGAACGCCGGCTTGCCCAATCCGCTGGCGGAGACCGGCTTTGATCTGGGACCCGCGGACATGGCGCAGAAGCTGGGCGATTTCGCGCGCGACGGCCTCATCAATATTGCCGGCGGTTGCTGCGGCAATACGCCCGCGCACATTGCGGCGATTGCCAAGGCGCTGGAAGGCGTGGCTCCGCGCGCATTGCCTGTCGAGGTTGCGGGATGAAGCCATTGCGCCTTTCGGGATCGCAGCCCTTTACCCAGCAGGCCGGAGTCTTCATCATGATCGGCGAGCGCACCAACGTCGCCGGCTCGCCGCGCTTTGCGAAATTGGTAAAAGAAGGGAAGTACGAAGAGGCGGTTTCGGTCGCGCGCCAACAGGTGGAGAACGGCGCCAACGTGCTCGACGTCTGCATGGACGAGGGCATGATCGACGGCGTCGCGGCGATGACACGCTTTCTTCAACTGCTGGCCAGCGAGCCGGAGGTCGCTAAAGTGCCGACCATGATCGACTCGTCGAAATGGGCGATCATCGAGGCGGGTCTGAAATGCCTGCAGGGCAAGGGCATCGTCAACTCCATCTCGTTGAAGGAAGGTGAAGAGGTTTTCTGTGCGCACGCTCGAACGGTGCTGAAATACGGTGCGGCCGTGGTGGTGATGGCTTTTGACGAACAGGGCCAGGCGGCAGGGTACGAAGACAAGATTCGCGTCTGCGAGCGCGCGTATCGGATTCTCGTCGACAAGGTTGGTTTTCCGGCGGAAGACATCATCTTTGATCCCAATATCCTGACGGTCGGGACGGGCATCGAAGAGCACAATAACTATGCGGTCGACTTCATTAACGCCACACGTTGGATCAAGCAGAACCTGGCGCACGCCAAGGTTTCCGGTGGCGTATCGAATATTTCGTTCAGCTTTCGCGGCAATAACAAGGTGCGCGAGGCGATGCACTCGGCGTTTCTCTATCACGCCATTGGCGCTGGCCTCGACATGGGCATCGTGAACGCGGGCATGCTCGAGGTCTACGAAGAGATCGAGCCGAAGCTGAAAGAGCTTGTCGAAGATGTGCTTCTGAATCGAAGGCCCGATGCCACCGAAAGGCTGGTCGAGTTTGGCGAGACGCTGAAGGGCGTGGAAACGGTTGCATCGGAGAAGAAGGCTGAGGAGTGGCGGAACGGAACCGTTGAAGAGCGCCTGTCGCACGCATTGGTGAAGGGCATCGACAACTACATCGAGGTGGACGCCGAAGAGGCGCGAGCGAAGCTTGGGCGCCCGCTGTCTGTGATCGAAGGGCCGCTCATGGACGGCATGAGCGTGGTGGGCGATCTGTTTGGGGCCGGAAAGATGTTTCTGCCCCAAGTGGTGAAGTCTGCGCGCGTAATGAAGAAGGCAGTCGCCTATCTGACCCCATTTATGGAGGCGGAAAAGGCTGCTCTGGCGGCCACCGGACAGGAAGTAAAAGCGCACGGCAAGATCCTGCTGGCGACGGTGAAGGGCGATGTGCACGACATTGGAAAAAACATCGTCGGCGTCGTGCTCGCCTGCAACAACTACGAAGTGATTGACATGGGCGTGATGGTGCCGGCCGAGAAGATTCTGGAGCGGGCCAAAGAGGTGCGTGCCGACATTATTGGTCTCAGCGGCCTCATTACCCCGTCGCTTGACGAGATGGTGCACGTCGCGCGCGAGATGGAGCGCCTCCATTTCAAAGTGCCGCTGCTGATCGGGGGCGCCACGACCAGCCGCGCGCATACTGCGGTGAAGATCGCGCCCCACTACAGCGAGCCAGTTGTGCATGTACTCGACGCAAGCCGCGCCGTTCCCATCACGACCAGCTTGCTGAGCGAAGAGAGCAAGCCTGAGTTTCTTGCCCAGCACCGCGCTGACTACGAGGCGCTTCGCAGGGCGCACGCTGCCCCGCGTCCGAAGACAGTGCCGATCGAGACAGCGCGGGCGCGCCGCACGGCGATCGAGTGGCGGCCGGAGGACTTGCCTGTCCCGGAATTCATCGGCATTCGCGTACTCGACGATTTTCCGATCGCCTGTCTCCGCGACTACATCGACTGGACGCCTTTCTTCCATACCTGGGAATTGAAGGGTGTTTATCCGCGCATTCTTGAGGATGCGAAGCAGGGCGCGCAGGCGCGGCAGCTCTTTACCGAGGCCAATACGCTGCTCGACAAGATCATCGCCGAGAAGCGGATCACCGCACGCGCCGTCTATGGGCTTTTCCCTGCGAATGCGGTTGGCGACGACGTGGAGCTTTATGCCGACGCGAGCCGGTCGAAGGTGTTGACGACCTTCCATTTTCTGCGCCAGCAGGCAAATCGCGAAGGCAGCGAACCCTGCCGGTCGCTTGCGGATTTCATCGCACCCAGGGAAACCGGCTTGCGCGATCATATCGGAGCGTTTGCCGTGACCAGCGGCATCGGCTTGAAGGAATTGACTGAAAGCTTTCGCGCCGATCACGACGACTACAACGCGATTATGGCCGAGGCCCTTGCCGATCGATTCGCTGAAGCCTTCGCCGAGTATCTGCACAAGCGCGTGCGCGACGAATGGGGTTATGGCCGCGAAGAATGCTTGAGCACGGAAGACATGATCCATGAGAAATACCGCGGCATTCGGCCCGCAGCCGGCTATCCCGCCTGCCCGGATCACACCGAAAAAGGGAATCTGTGGCGGCTGCTGGATGTAGAGGCGAAGACCGGTATCCAACTCACCGAGTCGTTCGCCATGTGGCCCGGGTCGAGCATTAGCGGGCTCTATTTCGCGCATCCCGAGTCGCGCTACTTTTCCCTGGGCAAGATCGACCGCGACCAGGTGGCCGATTATCATCAGCGCAAGGGCATGAGCATTGCCGAAGTCGAGCGCTGGCTCGCGCCGAATCTCAACTACGATCCTGTCTCCTAGCGTGATTTGGCCCCGGTAATCACCTCATCCCTTCCCCGGAAAGTGGTTTGACGCAATCTCCCGGCGGTGTTTAGATGAACGGCGGCGAGGCTTGAGGTTCTAGCTAACGTTCGAGGCTGAAGAGCAATGAACGAATACCGTACGATGATTGCCCCATGGCTGCTGGCAAATGTTCTATTGTGCGCCTGTGGCGGAAAGGGCCCGACTTTCACGCCGTCTTCCGCCCCCGGCTCGCAACCCGCGCCTCCCACGTTTTTCACCGCGAATGCGCAGAACGGCGCTGAGATCTTGACCATCGAGAGTTCCAGCTCCGCCGCCACCATTTACTACACGACTGACGGATCCAATCCCACGACCGCTTCCCAGATCTACCAGGCGCCGTTCCTCGTCGATTCAAACCTAACTGTCAATGCCATTGCCGTTGCAGCTGGCGTATCGAGCCGCGTCAACAGTTCGGCGTTCGCTCCGAATATCCCCTCAGGCACGCTTGTCTGGTCAGACGAATTCAACAACGCGACGGGA
Organism: Occallatibacter sp.; assembly: GCA_035508975.1. Lineage (GTDB taxonomy): Bacteria > Acidobacteriota > Terriglobia > Terriglobales > Acidobacteriaceae > Telmatobacter. The sequence goes on along the minus strand of DATJMC010000036.1, from coordinate 23,014 downwards.
GCGAACACGCCACCAAATCCAAATACATGGACTTATGACACCGGTAACGGGGGGTTCGGCAATCATGAACTGGAAACCTATTGCGCCTCGGGATCCAGCACCGCGCCCTGTTCCACATTAAGCCCCAGTGCATACGTGGGCACCGACGGATATCTGCATATCGTCGCGCAGCAGCCTTCTCCGGGCGTCTACACATCGGCGCGGCTTAAGTCGCAGGGTCTCTTCAGCTTTCAATACGGGCGGATCGAATTCCGAGCACTCGTGCCTGAGGCGCAGGGCTTTTGGCCGGCGGCGTGGCTTCTGGGGAATAACATCGCGACTGTGAACTGGCCGGCATGCGGTGAGCAGGATGTGCTGGAACGCGTCGATGCCGCGAAGACGCCGGACTGGAACGAAGGCTCCGTGCACGGTCCCGGATTCACCGGCAACGCAGGGCTGGGGACAGTCTTCAATTTTCCGGCAGGCCAAACGGCGGCACAGTGGCATAACTATGGCATGATCTGGACCAAGGGTTCAATCGCGTACTATGTCGACGATCCGGCGCACCCGTATGTGACGTACGCCACTTCGAACCTCGGCAGCCTTCCCGGCGCGACGTGGCCGTTTGACGCGGGTCAAGGCAGCTACATTCTGCTGAACCTGGCGATTGGCGGGGACTGGCCCGGATCGCCCAACGCCTCAACGCCCTTTCCGTCGGAAATGCTTGTTGATTATGTCCGGATTTATACCAATTGATGTCGAGTAAGTTCCTGGAGAAAGCGATGAACCGCCTTCGCGTTTTGTTGATCGCCTCGATTGCTTTGCCGATCTTTCTTGTCGACGGCGTTTTCGCACAGGCCCCGGATTCGCGCTTGCGCGTGACCTCACCGGATGGGCAAATTGTTTTCATCCTTTCCGACGCGGCGCAGACGCACGTGGTCGATCCTGCGAGCAACGATCTGCGCTATGCGGTCGACTTCGGCGGCAAATGGCTGATGGACGAATCGGTGCTCGGCTTGAAACTCGAAGGGCAGCCAGCGCTCGGTCCGGGCATGCGTCAGGTCAAAGTCGAGACCGGCCAGCACGACGAGACCTTCACCATCCCGGTAGGCAAAACGAGCAATGTGCGCGACCATTACAACTCCGCGCAAGTCGACCTCGCCGACGATTCCGGTCGTAAGATGACCGTGGAGATTCGCGTCTTCGATGACGGCGTGGCGTTTCGCTACGTTGTTCCCGACCAACCGAAGATCCGCGCAGCCCGCATCGAGCACGAGCTCACACAATTTCGTTACAACAAGGACGCGACCCTCTACCCGCTCATTCTCGATGGATTTCAGACACCCTACGAAGATGAGTACCAAGTCCGCCAGGTGAGCGGAATCCATCCCGACTGGCTGATCGGGTTGCCTTTGCTCGGCAATGTGCCGGGAGTGGGCTGGGTCGCAGTGACCGAGGCGGATATCGACAACTATGCCGGGATGTACCTGCGAAAAGACAAGCCGGGGTTCGCGCTGCATGCCGAGCTCTCCCCCAGAATCGATCAGCCTTCGATCGCTGTTGAGACCCAGGCTCCTTTCAGAACACCCTGGCGCGCGTTGATGATCGGCGATGACCCAGGACGACTCATCGAGTCGAACATCGTCCTCGCTCTGAATCCGCCATCGAAGATCGCCGACACATCGTGGATCCGCCCCGGCAAGTCGGCTTGGGATTGGTGGTCGGGTGAGGCAGCGCCAAGCTTGAGCGTGAAGCCGGGCATGAACACCGCGACCATGAAGCACTACATCGACTTTGCATCGGCCTCAGGCTTCCCGTACATGCTGATCGATGCGGGCTGGGCGTTGGCGGACCGCAATGGACCTCACGATTATGCGGCCCTTGCGGACATCACGCGCGTTACGCCGGAGATCGACATGCCGGAACTGCTGCACTACGCCAAAGAGAAGAATGTGCGCATCTGGCTCTGGTCGCATTGGACGTCGGTTGATAAGTACATGGACCAGGCGTTTCCGCTGTTTGAGCAGTGGGGAGTTGCCGGTGTCAAGATCGACTTCATGAATCGCGACGATCAGCAGATGGTGGCATGGTATCGCCACGTAGTCGAGCTTGCGGCGCAGCACCACCTGATGATTGACTACCACGGCGCATTCAAGCCGGATGGACTGCGGCGCACCTGGCCCAATCTCATTACCCGGGAAAGCGTGATGGGCAAGGAGTATCTGAAGTGGTCGGCTCGCACGACGCCGCTGCACAACACAACGTTGCCGTTTACGCGCATGCTGGCAGGGCCGCTGGATTACACGCCGGGCGCATTCGGGAACGTGACGCGCGGTCAATTTGTGGCCCGCGACAAAGAGCCGATGGCGCCGAACACGCGGGCGCATGAGTTGGCTCTGTACGTGGTGCTCGAGAGCCCGCTGATGATGGTTTCGGATTATCCGGAGCACTACCAGGGCCAGCACGATTTCGAGTTCATCAAGCAGGTGCCAACCACCTGGGATGAGGTGCGGGTTCTCGACGGGAATCCACGCGAGTTCATCACCCTCGCCCGGCGCAGCGGACGCGACTGGTATGTCGGGTCCATCACCAACTGGGACGCCCGCGATGCGAAGGTGCCGCTGAGTTTTCTCGGGGAGGGAACCTACGTCGCCGAGATCTACGCCGATGCCCCCGATGCCGGGGCGCAGCCGACCCATACTGCATTCCGAAAACAGCCCGTCGACCGTAGTACGGTTCTCGACGTGCATATGGTTTCGGGAGGCGGGAATGCGATCTGGATCCATCCGGCGGAAAAGTAGCCGGCATGCAGTGCATGTCAGGCCTGCAAAATGACCTCTGGGCAGCTGCGGAACCCCGTTCGCTGAGGGGCGGCTTGCACCAGCGCGGAAGCTGTGATAAAAGAAAGACATTCAAGTTTGCCTCCAAAGGGCAAGCCTGAATTTCATGCAGAGTGGCTGAGGGACGGGCCCTGTGACGCCACGACAACCTGCCTGGGCAATCCAGGAGTATGGTGTCAACTCTCGCTGGCTTCGGCCGGGAACATGAGATTCGGGGGATGCAATAGCACTCTGAGCTAAAGCATCTCGCTAGTTCGATCGAGTCCATCCAAGTTCGCTCTTCGTTGAGCCGTCACGCGCCCGCATCTCCGCAGCTACTCGTGCGACTGCGAGGGCTCTGTGACGACTGCGTATGAGTTGCGATGTAGAGAATGCGGCAAAACCTACGGGGTGCAGCCGCTTTCGATTTGCGATGAATGCTTTTCCCCGCTCGAGCTGAGATTCGATCTCGATTACGCGCGGAGGCGTTTTACGCGCCAGGCGATTGCCGAGGGCCCCCTGAGCATGTGGCGCTATCGCGCGCTCCTGCCGGTATCAGATACCTACGTGCCCCAGACGCCATCGGGACTGACGCCGCTGGTGCAAGCGCCGCGACTTGGCGCGCATATTGGCGCGACGAATCTCTACATCAAGAACGACGCGGTTTGCATGCCGACCTTGAGCTTCAAGGACCGCGTGGTGGCCGTGGCCCTCGCCAATGCACAGGCGTTCGGGTTCGACACCGTCGGATGTTCTTCGACCGGGAACCTTGCGAACGCCGTCGCCGCGCATGCGGCGCGGCTGGGCTTGAAGACGTACATCCTCGTACCCGCCGATCTCGAACCGGCTAAGATTCTCAACACGCAGGTCTACGGAGCCAGGCTGGTGCGCGTCGACGGCAACTACGACCACGTGAATCGCCTTTGCTCGCAGATCGCCGACCGCTACAACTGGGGATTCGTGAACGTGAACCTGCGTCCCTACTACGCGGAAGGATCGAAGACGGTCGGGTTCGAGATTGCCGAGCAGCTTGGCTGGCGGTTGCCTGACAACGTCGTCGTGCCGATGGCTGGCGGCTCACTGATCACCAAGATCCGCAAGGCGTTTGATGAGCTCATCGCACTGGGTCTGGTGGAAGAAAAGCAGGTGAAGTTCTTTGGCGCCCAGGCCACGGGTTGCTCACCGATTGCCAAGGCGGTAAAGAACAACACCGAGGTGATTGAGCCGCAGCGACCGAAGACGATCGCCCGCTCGCTGGCGATCGGCAACCCGGCTGACGGTCTTTATGCCGCGCGAGCCATTCGCAATTCGGGGGGGTGGGCCGAAGATGTCTCCGACGTCGAGGTGGTCTCGGCCATCCAGGAACTCGCGGAGACGGAGGGTATCTTTACCGAGACGGCCGGCGGCGTTACCACTGCCGTTACAGCCCGCCTCTATGCCCACGGACGCATTAAGCCCCATGAGCTGACCGTCACCTGCATCACCGGCAACGGTCTGAAGACAACCGACGTGCTGACGGGCGCCTACGATCAGAGCCAGGCGATCCGACCGCGTCTCGCTGACTTCGAAAACTTTGTGGAAGAACGCAATTCGTCCGACCAGGAATTTGCGCTCGTGGAGAGGTAAGAGGAATGCCCGTGAGAGTACTGCTGCCTAACGCATTTCAGAAGCACACCAATAACGTGCGCGAAATTTCAAGCGCGGCGACCAATTTGCCCGAGCTGGTAACTGATATCGAAGGTCGCTTCCCAGCATTGCGCCAGCACCTGCGTGGAGAAGACGGCCAGATTCGCCGATTCATCAACTTCTATGTCAATGAAGAGGACATTCGCTTCCTCGGCAATGACAAGTACGCCTTCAAAGAGGGCGACGAAGTCCTTGTCATTCCTTCCATCGCAGGCGGATCCTGCTAAGTTTCTACTGAGTTGCAATCTCTGGGCTCTCCCTTCGGGGAGGCCCTTTTTGTTACGGGCGCGTTACAGCTTCGTGAGTGTTTTTTGCAACAGATTTGCAGCACCTTCACCGTCCCCTTACAATTTTCGTTGGATACTGCTGCCGTGATTACGCACGATGGGCAGGGAATTCCGTTCGTCCAATCACCTGGTTCCATCCCTGTGGTGGACATTCCCGAGACAACGCTGCTTTTGCCGCAGCCGAGTCTTCCGGGCAAGCCGCGCGTCCACGCCGAAGTGGGAAGATACCGGCTCCGCCTTGCGCACACGCTCGAAGATCGCGACGCCGCCTGCAGGCTTCGCTTCAAAGTCTTCAATATCGAGATGGGCGAGGGCCTCGAAAGCTCCTACCAGACGGGGCTAGATACCGATAAGTTCGATCTGTTCTGCGAGCATCTGCTGGTCGAAGAAAAAGTGACTCGCCGCATCGTTGGCACCTATCGGATGCAATCGGGCGAAACCGCCGCTTGGCACTTCGGCTATTACTCGGAGCAGGAATTTCATTTTGCGCCCTATGAGCCGCTGCGCAGCGGCGTTCTCGAACTGGGCCGGGCCTCGATCGACCGTGAGCATCGCACCCCGGAAGTGCTGACACTGCTCTGGCGGGGCATCGCGCAGTATGCTACGGACATGGGGCTGCGCTACCTGATTGGATGCTCGTCGCTCAACTCGCAAGACCCGCGCGAGGGCTGGCAGATGTATGGTCAACTCGAGCAGTTCCGAGTCTCGCCGGAGTTTGCCACTGAGCCGACAGCCGCGTACGCATGTCCCACCGAGCCAGAGGGCGTGTTTGCACAGCCGTCGCCCCAGAATTCCGGATCGTCTCTGCCATCGCTTCCTAAGGTCCCGCGCTTGCTTCGAACCTATCTCGCCATCGGGGCTCGCATCTGCGCGCCGCCGGCATGGGATCGCGAATTCGGCACCATCGATTTCCTCACTCTGCTCGACCTCAAGATGCTTTCGCCTTCCGCGCGAAATCACTTCCTCGCTCCGCTCACTTCGTGACTCTGCGCGCCGCCTGGCGGGCTGTGACGCTGGCGCTGGCTTTGGCAATCTGCGTGGTGCGTTACTGGGCGATTCGCATGCGAGGCCCGCTCAGCCTGGAGCAGCGCGCTTTTTGGCTGCACGATGCGAGCAAGCGGGTTCTTGCGAGTCTCGCGATCCGGGCAGAGGTGAAGGGAACGCCGCCGTCGCAAGGGCTGGTGGTTTCGAACCATCTCAGCTATCTCGACATCGCAATCTTTTCCGCTGCCATGCCGTGTTTTTTTGTGGCCAAGGCAGAGATCGACCGCTGGCCCTATTTTGGCGAAGCGGCGCGTGCCGGGGGAACGTTGTTCATCGATCGGGCAAGCATGGCCAGTGCCGAGAAAGTCGCCGCCCAAATAGCCGCCCGGCTTCCTGCGCATATCCCCATCCTCGTCTTCCCCGAAGGAACCAGCACCGATGGGAGTACGGTGCAGCGCTTCCATTCCCGCCTCTTTGAGCCCGCGGTCGAAGCCGCTGCGCCCATCACCGCGGCGGCAATTGGCTACCTTGTCGACCGGGGAGCGGAGCGCGATCTTTGCTGGTTCGGCGACGAGACCTTCGTCGGGCATCTCTGGAAGACACTTGGGGCTCGGGGGTTGACCGCGGGGGTCCGCTTCGGTGCTACCCGGACCTATCCCGATCGTCGGGTTGCCGCCCGAGAAGCGCAGGCAGAAGTCGTGGCGATGCGCAATGCGATGCACAACACCCAGCCTGTCCTGCAATAATTGCCTTGTTGCTGTGGCCCGGGCTCTGCCGCTCAGCTTGCGGATTCGTTTTTCGTCAACTCGCACGCATCCAGGAGTGCTTCCCTATGCCTCTCCCCCAGGATCAACGCATCGTCGCCCTTGCCAACGATCTTCTCCAACAGTTCGACCAGATCTTCGGATATCATTCCGGCTTTCGTGCCGCTCATGCAAAAGGCCTGCTGCTGACCGGCAAGTTCACGCCAAGCAGCGAGGCGCAGAGTCTCACGCGCGCGCCGCACGTTACTCGCGAGTCAACCCCAATCACGGTGCGATTCTCCAATTCCACCGGGTTGCCGCTCATTCCCGACAACGCGCCCGAAGCCAATCCGCGCGGCATGGCCATCCGCTTCAATCTTGGGGAGCACGTGCATACCGACATCGTGAGCCATTCCACCGATGGATTTCCCACGCGCGACGGAAATGAATTTCTCGAGTTTCTGCGCGCGGCCGCGGCGAGCGGACCCGACGTTCCATCGCCTAAGCCAGTCGAACAGTTTCTCGGTTCGCATCCGGCCGCGCTGGCCTTCGTGCAGGCTCCCAAGCCGTTTCCCTCGAGCTTTGCCCGCGATACGTATTACGGCGTGACGGCTTTTGCGTTTACGAACGCCGCGGGAGTGAAGAGATTTGGTCGCTATCGCATTGTTCCCGAGCAGGGAAACGACTACCTGAGCACAGATGCCGTTGCGCGACTTTCAGCGGACTACCATTTCGAAGAAGTCATCACGCGGTTGAAGAAGGACTCGGTGCGCTTCGAACTGCTGGTGCAGGTTGCCGATGCAGCTGACATTGTGGACGACTCCACCAAACACTGGCCGGAGACGCGCGAACTGCTCAATCTGGGTGTCATCGAGGTCGCGGCGCCCGCGTCCGACAATATGGCTGAGCAGAAGCACATCATCTTCGATCCGATTCCGAGGGTCGACGGCATCGAACCATCCGCCGACCCGCTGCTTGAACTGCGCGCAGCGATCTATCTTTTGAGCGGTCGTCGCAGGCGCGCTGCCAAGCTGGAAGAGCCGAGAGCCTGATTCCGGGTCGCGAGATTTGCTTCGCTTCCCGGTCGGGTGGATGGTATCGTCGTATTCATCTCGCAAGTCGAGAGCGGCAATCGTTCCGGAAAGGTAAACAATTCAGGCCGATCTCTGCCGGTTCCCGGACCGGCCGAACTCCGTATCCCTTCGGAGTCTTGCGGGAGCGTAAGTGCACGGATTCTAAATCGTGTTGCAGGGGAATCGAAATGAGTCAGTTCGATGAAGCAACTGAAGCCAGCCGTGTCTTAACCCTTGAAGAGATCACCAGCCTGACCGAAGAGGGCGGCAAGCCCGCCGACACCCTCGCAAATGTTGTTGCATTGATTGCGACGCGTTTCCACACCGATGTTTGCTCGGCCTATCTTCTGGAGCCCGATCGCTCGAATCTCGTGCTGGCCGCGACCCTTGGCCTGCACCCTCGCAGCATCGGCGCGCTGCGCATGCCGCTCAATGAGGGACTGGCCGGTCTGGTGGCCGAGCAGGTGATGCCCGTTGCGGTGAGCGATGCGCGCAATCATCCCCGCTTCAAGTACTTCAAGGAATCCGGCGAGGAGGAATACCGGTCATTTCTCGGCGTGCCGATCGTGGATCGCGGGGTCCTGCAGGGCGTCCTGATCGTGCAAACGCGAGATGCGCGGCTGTTTCGCGACGATGAGATTCGGATGCTCTCCGAGGCGGCCGGCGAAGTGGCGCCGGTGGTCAGCGAGGCTCGCACTCTCGACCGGTTCATCGCGCCCGCGCAAGAGCGTCTTTGGGCGCTGGCGCGCAATCTGTGGTGGTGCTGGGACCATGAGTGCGTGGCATTGTTTCGCGATCTGAACCCGGCCCGCTGGCGTGAGCTGAACCAGAATCCCATCGCGCTGCTCAATGAGCTTCCTCTGGGGGAGATCGAGCGCCGCGCGGCCGAGCTTTCGCTGCACAGCCGCATCAATTACGTCTTCCGTCGGCAGCAGGAGTATCTGAGCGCCGACAACACATGGGGCGCCGAACATGCCGGCGTGCTCCGTCCCCGGCCGGTAGCATATTTTTCCGCGGAATTCGGATTGCACGAGTCGTTGCCGATCTACTCCGGCGGGCTGGGAGTTCTCGCCGGTGATCACATCAAGAGCGCCTCGGACCTCGATATCCCGCTCGTGGGCGTGGGCCTGTTCTACGGGCAGGGCTATTTTCTGCAGCGGCTCGATCGAAGCGGCTGGCAGCAGGAAGAGTATGTCCAAACCGATGTGAACCAATGTCCCATGCAGCCTGCGATTGGTGAAAATGGCGAACCCATCGTCGTCGCCATCCAGACACGGAGCGGAGCGATCCGCGCGAAGGTCTGGCGGGTGAAGGTGGGCCGCTGCGATCTCCTCCTTCTCGATTCCAACGTGGAAGGCAACGCGCCGGAGGATCGGGAGCTGACATCGCGCCTCTATGGCGGCGACAGCCGCACGCGCGTGCGCCAGGAACTGCTGCTTGGAGTTGGCGGCTACCGTGCGCTGAAAGCAATGGGAATTTCGCCCGGCGTGCTTCACCTGAACGAAGGCCACAGCGGCTTTGCCGTTCTCGAAGCGATTCGCTGCCGCATGGAAGAAGAAGGCATGGACTTCGTGACCGCCGCCAGCGAGGTGCCGCGGGAAGTCATCTTCACGACGCACACGCCGGTTCCGGCCGGCCACGACCGGTTCAGCGGCGACCTCATCGAAGAGCATCTCGGGCCGCTGCGCGACCAGCTGGGGCTGTCGGCCGACAATCTGATGGGCTTCGGCCGCGTCAGCTCGAATGACTTCCAGGAGCAGTTCTGCATGACCGTGCTTGGCCTGAAGCTGTCACGCCGAGCCAACGCGGTTTCGTCGCTGCACGGCGAAGTCTCGCGCGCGATGTGGTGGCCTCTTTATCCAGACAAACCCCAGGACGCGGTGCCGATCGGGCACGTAACCAACGGTGTGCATGTCCCTTCGTGGCTGGCTCCGCAGATGGCGCGGCTCTACGATCGCCACCTGGGCGTCGGCTGGCAGGGAAGGAGCTCTGCCGCGCGCACGTGGGAGGGCATTGAAGCGGTCGATGACGCAGAGCTGTGGGAGACACACCTGGCGTTAAAGTCGCAGCTGATCCAGTTTATTCGGCGCCGGGCATGCGAACAGGCCGAGCGCCGGGGTGAATCACAGGAGAGCCTGCAGAGGCTCGGAAAGCTGCTTTCGCCGGATGCGCTGACGATTGGCTTCGCTCGCCGTTTTGCCACCTACAAACGCGCGAATCTCGTCCTTGCCGACATCGAGCGGCTCGCGGGCATGGTCAACGACCCCAAAAGGCCTGTCCAGTTTGTCTTCGCGGGCAAGGCGCATCCGCACGACGAGCCCGCAAAAAAGGTCCTCCAGCAGGTTGCCGAGATGATGCGCAAGGCCAACTTCGAAGACAAATTCGTTTTCATTGAGGACTACGACATCAACGTTGGCAGGTTCCTTGTGCAAGGAGTGGACGTTTGGCTGAACAATCCGCGTCGTCCGCTGGAGGCCTCGGGCACGAGCGGGCAGAAGGTCGTGCTCAATGGCGGGCTGAATCTCTCCGTGCTCGATGGATGGTGGGCCGAAGCCTTCGATGGCATGAACGGTTTTGCGATTGGCACCGGCCGTACGCATTCCAAAATGGACGTCCACGACAGCCGCGACGGAGAAGATCTCTACAAAGCCTTGAATGATGAGGTCATTCCGCTCTTCTACCAGCGCGATCGCGACGGGCTGCCTTGCGGCTGGATCAAGCGCATGAAGCGCACCATTCGCACTCTCGGTTGGCGTTTCAATGCCGACCGGATGGTGATGGACTACACGGCGAAGTGTTATGTGCCGGCGGCGGGTGGCACATCGAGCGAGATCCGTCCGCCCTGCTAGGCGAGGCCGTTCCGTTTCTCGGGGGCGGGCGCCGCGGTCGACCCGCGCATTACGAGGCTGGTCGAAACCAGGAATTCGCGCTGAATTTTCGAAGTTGTCGTCTCCTCCGCCTGCTGGCGCAATGCCTCGAATGCGGCGCGAGCCAAGTCGGCGCGCGAGAGCCGGATGGTGGTGAGCGGCGGCAGAGTGAACTCGGCGAAATCGATGTCGTCCAGGCCCACGACGGAGAGATCGTGGGGAACGCGCAGCCCGCGGTGATAGGCAGCGCGTAGCACGCCAATCGCGGTCATGTCGTTGGAACAAAGGATGGCGCTCGGCGGGATCGCCAAGGCCTGGAGCCGCTCGAACCCTAGCACTCCACCTTTCAGCGTGTGGTCGCACTCGACCACCCATTTTTTCTGGATGGGAAGGCCAGCCGCTTCCATCGCCGAGCGGAAGTTGTTCTCGCGCGTGGTGGCCGAGTGGATTTTGTGCGGCCCGGCGAGGAAAGCGATCTTGCTGTGCCCAAGCTCCACAAGATGGTCGACTGCTGCGCGGATGCCGGTAGCGTAATCGAGCAGAATCGTGCTGGCTTTGGGGTCCTGAAGTTTGAACTCGGCGAGCACAAGCGGGATCTCGTGAAACGCGAGTTGATCGAGGATGGGCTCCTCTTCGCCGAAAGTGAGCATCGCGACGCCTTCGACTTTTCGCTCGATCATGCGCCGAACGCAGGTGGTCAGCACCGCCGGGTCGCTGTTCGACGAACTGACGAGGATCTCGTAGCCATGCGCGACCGCGATCTCCTCGAAGCACTGGATCAACTCAGGGAAGAAGGGGTTGGTGATGTTTTCGACGATGATGCCGAGGATTCGGCTGCGGCCGGAAACCAGGCTTCGCGCATGGGTGTTAGGAAAGTAGTTGAGCTGTTCGATGGCCTGCCAGACGCGCTTCGACAGCCGGTCGCTGACCACGGGAGAGCCATTGATGGTGCGCGAAACCGTGGCGATGGACACTTTGGCCATCGCTGCCACGGCGCGAATATCGGGCGTTTTGTCGACCGCCTTGCGCGTTCCTCTTCTTGCCACGAACCAATCCTAAAGGAAGAGAGATAAAGAACGTTACAAACTTGGTTCGAATGCTGCGATACCTCAACTACGTCATCCGTTTAAGAAGCGGACCTAGCCTTGCTTCTCGCTCTGCCTCAGGCGTTATCGGCCATCAGCAGGCGAAGATCACGCAAGTTTTGACCCGTAGGTCCGGTTACGATCGAATCACCTAAGGCAGTAAACAGAGGGCAGGCATTGAATCTACGCAGCGAGTCTTCGGGGTTGAAGCCGAATGCCCGAGCCCGTTCCACCGTCGTCGGGTCGGCAATGGCTCCAGCACTTTGCGTGTTGCCGTCGATGCCGTCCGAGCCCGCGCTCAAGACGGTCAGCAACTCGCCCGGATGCTTGGCCAGCTCCAGCGCGCATTGCAGTGCAAATTGCTGGTTGCGCCCGCCCGCTCCCGGCGTCCGGTCCATCGTCACTGTCACCTCGCCAACCGAAATCAGGCAAAAACGCCTGTGGGCGCCGCGCACTTCGTGGAATCTCTCCAGCAAATAGCGTGCCGCATCAGCATAATCCCAATCGTCGCAAGAATTGTCCACAGCCACGAAGAAGCCCGCTCTTTCGGCAAGCGAACGCGCCGACTCGACGAGGTCGTGGCTCGAAAGCAGAAGCTCGAAGATCGAGTCGCGAAACGCCTCCAGTTCGCCCGAAAGCGCCATGGCCCCCGTGAAGGTTCTGGGGCCCGGATCGCTGACCCGCGGCAGTTTTGGAAGCAGCGTCTGGCGCCAGCTTTTGTTTCCCGGGGATTCGGGCAGGTCGCCACGCTCAAAGAACTCGCGAACCGATGTCGGCAGTTTTCTGCTCAGGTCGTATTTCGTGAGAACCTTGCGCGCATCATCGACCGTGGTGTGATCGGGCGTGGTCGGACCCGATGAGAGGGCGTCGAGGGTGCGCAACGGAACGTCGGGAAGCAGCAGCGATACCTTGGTGGCCTCAGGAGCTGCGATCGCCAGGCGCCCCCCTTTCACCGCAGAGAAGTGCTTGCGCAGGGTGTTGATCTCGTTGATAGGTGCGCCGGAGGCAAGCAGGGCATCGTGGAAGGCCATGGTGTCTTCAAGCCCGATGTGCGGATTCAGAGGCAGGTCAAACATCGCGGAGCCGCCTCCTGAGATCAGGAAGAAGATCAGGGTATCTTTCTTCGCCTTTTTCAGCATGGCGAGGGTGGCGCGCGCCGCTTCAAACGATTCCTCGTTGGGCAGCGGATGTCCGCCCTCGAAGTATCGGAACCGCCAGTTTCGCTTCTTGGGCAGATATTTTGAGCAGCAGATGCCCCGCAGTCCCTGGCGTCGCTTCATTCGCTCCATCAAAACTTCCAGCATGGGCGCTGCGGCTTTGCCGATCGCGACGACGAAAACCTTCTTGTATTGGGCAAGATTGATGGAATCGGGTCCGCTGCCATCGGGAATCAGTCGCCGGACGAGGTTGCCCTCAAAGCGAAGCCGCCTGTCAAAGGCCGATTCAATGTTGCAGGCGTCGAGAGCACCGGTAAAAATCTGGGCTGCCTCCGCGTGCAGAGAGTCAAGTGCGGTGTCGCTCACTGGCGTCATGGGACGAGCTCCTTCAACCAGCGGGCGAGTTCGTTCTGCATCGCCCCGAGCCGGCCGTCAAAAAAGTGATCGGCGCCGGGTAGGAGCACCAACTTTTTGGGTTCGGCCGTGGTGGCGGCCACAGATCGCAAATCTGCAGCAGGAGCAAACTGATCATGCTCGCCGCTGAGAAACAACTTGGGAAGAGAGCAATGCGTGAGGAATGCATATTGGTATTGCCGTCCCTCCGCGCGTGTCGGAAGGCCAAGAGCGACAAGCCCGCGCAGGTTCCTCGCAGGCTCATTCAGCGCCGGGGCGCAGCAGGCGCGCAAAACCATCGCTGCCCCAAAGCTGAAGCCGGCGGCAACTACGGGACGCTTGTATGCGTTTTCAAGCCAGCGCAGAGCTGCAACAACGTCTTCCGACTCGGCGGCGCCGTCATGCTTGCCCTCGCTCAAGCCCGTCCCGCGGAAGTTGAACCGCAGAACCGGCAAGTTCAGCCCAAACTGGGGCGCGTTCAGCGCCTTCATGGCGTGGTACACGACCTTGTTGTGCATCGTGCCGCCGCCTTTGGGATGGGGATGACAAACCAGGGCTGCAAACGAAGCATCGGGCGATCCCTCGTTGAGAATCGCCTCTAACTTTCCAGCCGGGCCCTTCAACTCGAGACTTCGTACTGTTCCCGCTCCATGGGTGAGAGCCGGAAAATCTTGCGCTCTTGCGGCGGTCATACCACACACTATTCTACGCGCAGAATTGATCGAGCATCTATCCCGCATTCATACGCAATAAACCGTTCAAGGATCCTGCTGCCCGGGAAGCCCGGGTACTGTAGAGGCGCTCGGGTTACCTGGGGTTGCTTTGTCCGTAAGGTATTCTGGCAGCACCATGACCGACCCGCAATCGCTCGATCCCATTCGGCTCACCCGCGAACTGGTCGAGATCAAATCGACCACGTATCACGAGGCCGCAATTGGAGATTTTCTGTCAGAGTTGCTGGCGGGTCGGGGCTGGCATGTGGAAAAAACGCCTGTTCCTCAACCTGGTGAGAGCGCGTCACGCGAGCCGCGATGGAATGTCTTCGCCGGCTCTTCATCCGAAGCTCCAGACCTGGTCTTTTCTACCCATCTCGATACGGTTCCGCCTTACATCCCTTTTTCTGAAGATGCTGACTTCATGTATGGGCGCGGGGTATGCGATGCGAAGGGCATCCTTGCTTCGCAGATTGTGGCTGCGGAAGAGCTGCGCGGAGAAGGAAAGCGTGTTGGACTGCTGTTTGTGGCCGGTGAGGAGCGTGACTCGGCAGGCGCGAAGGTTGCCAACGACGCCCCCAGGGGTAGCCGCTTTTTGATCAATGGCGAGCCAACCGACAATCGTCTTGCGCTGGCTTCCAAGGGTGCCTTGCGGACGGTACTCCGGGCCACCGGAAAAATGGCGCACTCGGCTTATCCCGAGCTCGGCGATAGCGCGATTCACAAGCTGGTGCTGGCGCTTGGCAAGTTACTGGCGATCCCGTTGCCGGTTACCGAAGATGTGGGTCCCAGCACCCTCAACATCGGGCAGATCCACGGCGGCCACGCGCCCAATGTGATCGCCGATCAGGCGGAAGCGCAGGTACTGATCCGGCTGGTGGGCGACTCTGCCCCGGTTCGCGCCGCGGTTCTTGAAGCGGCCGCGGATCTGGCCGAGGTGGATTTCACGCTGGAAATTCCTTTTGTCCGCATGCGCGCACTGGGTGGGTTTCCGACGATGATCGCGAAGTTCACGACCGACATCCCGCAGCTTTCCAACTGGGGTGAGCCGCTGCTTCTCGGTCCGGGATCGATCCACGTGGCCCACACGCCCTATGAAAAGGTGGCCAAGCAAGAGCTGCTCGAGGCGGTTGAGTTATATATCAAAGTAGCGCGCCAGTTGCTGGCCTGAACCGGCAACTTACGTTGACCGCTTGCAATCTCATCCCCAAGGAGAACATGATGACCGCTTCGATCTACGACATTCCCGTTCGCAAGATTTCCGGCGACAACGCGTCACTCGCCGAATTCAAGGGGAAGGTTCTACTGATTGTGAATGTCGCCTCGAAATGCGGGCTGACTCCGCAATACGAGGGCCTGGAAAAGCTCTACGAGCTCTACAAGGGACAGGGGCTGGTGATTGCCGGCTTCCCGGCAAACAACTTCAGGAGCCAGGAACCCGGGAGTGATACCGAGATCCAGAGCTTCTGCACGATGAACTACGGGGTCAAGTTTCCCATGTTCAGCAAGATCAACGTGGTGGGGCCCGACAAGCATCCCCTCTACGCCCAACTCATCGCCGCCCAGCCCAAAGCCGAGAGCAGCAGTGAAGTTCCATTTGCAACCAAGCTTCACGGATACGGCATCGAGACCAACCCCGAGCCGGAGATTCTGTGGAACTTCGAGAAGTTTCTCGTGAGCCGTTCGGGAACGGTAGTCAAGCGTTTCTCACCCGACACCGAACCCGATGCGCCGGAATTGGTCTCTGCCCTCGAGGCCGAACTCAGCAAAGACAGTTAGAAGCTCGGCAATCGAAAAGGGAAGCCAAAATCGCGGGCGCCGGCGCTCGTAAAGTTCGGCGCCGCATCCTGTATCCTCTCCCCATGCAGCACGAAGTGTCCGCCGGTTCTCCGAACCAACTCGAGCACTCTGCTTCTTCCTACCTGCGGTCTGCGCGCCATCAGCCGGTGCGCTGGCACGCGTGGAGCGAAGCGCCCTTTGTCCGCGCTCAGGCCGAGGACAAGCCGATCCTTCTCGACATCGGCGCGGTCTGGTGCCACTGGTGCCACGTGATGGACCGGGAGTCGTACGAAGATCCCGAGCTCGCGCGCATCATCAACGACCACTACATCGCAGTCAAAGTGGATCGCGACGAGCGGCCGGATGTGGACGCACGCTACCAGTCTGCCGTCTCCGCAATCTCGGGACAGGGCGGTTGGCCGCTGACTGCCTTTCTCACCTCCGATGGCCGGCCTTATTTCGGCGGGACCTATTTCCCCCGCGACGATCGTTATGGAAGGCCCGGATTTGGCCGGGTGCTTCTGACCATGGCGCAGGTCTGGCGCGAACGCCGCGAAGAAGCACTGGAGTCTGCCGCCAGCGTGATGGCGGCCATCGAGCACAGCGAGAGCTTTTCCGGGCGGGGAGGGGAACTATCGCTTGCGCTGGCCGACAAGAT
Organism: Occallatibacter sp.; assembly: GCA_035508975.1. GTDB lineage: Bacteria > Acidobacteriota > Terriglobia > Terriglobales > Acidobacteriaceae > Telmatobacter. The sequence continues at coordinate 6,791 of DATJMC010000036.1, read as the reverse complement.
TGCGGCGTCGGCGATCGCGCAGTTTGATCCACGGAATGGAGGCTTCGGATCGCAACCCAAATTTCCCCACTCTTCCGCTCTCGATCTGCTGCTGCAATTGGCCGTCAACCGCGCCAATACCGAAGCACGGGAGGCTTTCACCGTCACCCTCGAGAAGATGGCGCGCGGCGGCGTCTACGACCAGATTGCCGGCGGCTTTCATCGCTACAGCGTGGATGAGCGCTGGGTCGTCCCGCACTTCGAGAAGATGATTTACGACAACACCGAGCTCCTGCGCAATTACGTCCATGGGTTCCAGAGTTACGTGCGCGAGGACTTCCGCGCGACGGCGCTTGAAATCATCGCCTGGCTCGATGCGACTATGACCGACCGCCAGGCTGGCGGTTTTTTTGCTTCGCAGGATGCCGACATTAATCTCGATGACGATGGAGACTACTTCACCTGGACGCAGGAGGAAGCTCGCGCGGTTCTTTCCGCTGAAGAGTTGAGTGTTGCCGAGCCCTACTGGGATATCGGCGAGTTGGGCGATATGCACCACAACCCGGCGCGCAACGTTCTTCATCGCAAATTCTCGATCGAGGAGCTTGCCGCCAGGACGAAGAAGACCCCGGCAAACGTGCAGGCATTGATCGATTCGGCTCGCAGAAAACTGCTTCGTGCGCGGCTTCAGCGGCCCACGCCGTTTATCGATCAGACTCTTTATACCGGCTGGAATGCGATGGCGATCACGGCTTATCTCGAGGCTGCTCGCGTTCTCCGTGTCGACACGGCCCGCGAATTTGCGCTGCTGACTTTGCGGCGCCTGCTTGCCGAGGCGTGGGATGGAGCGGAAACGCTGCAGCACGTAATCGCCTATCCGAACGAAGCGCCGGTTGCCCATTCAGTTGCGGCGACATTGGACGACTACGCGCATACGATTCACGCCTGCGTGGATGGCTGGCTGGCGTCGGGAGAAATGCGCTTCTATCGAGCGGCTCTTACCCTTGCCGACACAATGATTGCGCGCTTTCATGACCCGGTCTCGGGGGCCTTCTTCGACGCGGCTGCATCCGCGGATGGGTCGGCTCCGCTGGGCGCCTTAAGCGCCCGCCGCAAGCCCCTGCAAGATTCGCCGACACCTGCGGGCAATCCCACAGCGGCCTCGGCGCTGCTGCGGCTGGAGGCGCTCACAAACCGCACCCAATACCGCGAAGTTGCCGAAGATACGCTGGAGTCGTTCGCCGGTATCGTGGAGCAATTCGGGCTTTACGCGGGCAGCTATGGCCTGGCGCTGACGCGGCTTCTGCTCGATCCCGTGCAGGTCGTGATTGTCGGCGAGGGCACCGAGGCCGATCGCCTTGAGGCTACTGCGGTCTCGGGCTTCGCGGTGAACAAGACGGTCATTCGCCTTGTCCCCCGCCAGCTTGTTGCCGGCAACCTTCCCGATGCGCTGGCCGAAACGGTTTTGCAGGTTCCCCCGCCGAAGGACGCGCCGGCATGGGCGCTGGTCTGTACGGGGCGAACCTGCCTTCCGCCGATCTCCGACGCCGATACGCTGGTCTCCGCACTGGTGCAGAAGGATCGCTGACCCGCAACAATCTACCCACCGCCGAAGGGGTTTGTTTCTTGCGGCTTGATGGTCGTTGGGTCGCGCGGTGGAGGCGCTTCGTGTTGCACTGCGCGGACTGCCGCGTTCTCATGAGTTCCCGAGCCGGCATCGAAGAATGCATTGAACACGCGGTTGGGGTCGCCCGGCAGCATGTGATTCTCCTCGAGGGCAATGCGCACGCGCCGCTGAAACTCCCGCATCGGTCCGTATTGCTGTGTGGCCTTGGTTTTGAAGACCACAGGAAAGATCAGCTGCGACCCCTTCATCGAATCCACGCCCAGGATTTGCGGATCGGCGATGAAGAGGTCGCGGAACTGCGGGCTGGTACGAATCTCGGTCGCGATCGTCTTCAGGATTTCGAGCACTTTGTCGGGATTGGCCGAAAAATCGACGCTCACATTGACGGTTGCCACCGAATAGTCGACGCTCTGGTTCGCGACTGTCGTGATTTGCGAGTTGGGGATGACATACAGCGTGCCATCGCCGCCCCGCACCGTGGTTTTGCGCAGCGTCATCCACTCCACTGTTCCGGTGAGCCCGGCGAGCGTGACTACGTCGCCCACATTGAACTGATCCTCAATCAGAATCAACGTGCCATTGAGCATATCCTTGACGATGTTTTGCGCGGCCAACCCGATGGCGACTCCGGCGATTCCTGCCGAAGCAAGCAGGGGAGCAAGATTCACGCCGATGGCATCGAGGAACTGCAGGCTGACAATGGCGCCAATGATCGCCAGGCCGGTTGTTCGCGTTACCCCGGCGAGCGTTTTGACCTGCGCGACGCGTCCCCGATTCGCTGCATGCTGCTCGGCGATGAAAATCATTCTGGCGGTGATCAGGCGCAGTAAGCGATTGAGCACAAAGGCAATAGCCGCCACCATGATCAGGTGCGGAAGCTTGCCTCGTATGAATTCCTGAACATCGACCACCCATTCGTCGAGGACCTTGCCCATGAATCGGTCCCCGGCCCACAACCCTGTTCTCGCTGCCCCAAAAAATGGGTGCATTAGAATTCTCCTTTTCTATCTATACTGTGCGCAGATGGATCGGCGGGCTCCCAACTGGCCGAGATTGAGCCCCACCCCAGCCGATTCCAATTTGACATCCAACGGGTACAACGGGAGGTCTGAATGCAGCACCTTGGACCGCCACAGTCTCTCTCCCATACGACAAATCACCGCGCCACCGCGGAATCTCTCTCGCCGGCGGGCTCCTTTCTCTTGGAGTGATGGCGCTGCTGATCGGCGCCGTTGACCCGGGGCAGCTGCCCCAAAGTCCGGGGAGGCCGGCCCTGCCTGACGCGAACGCGCAAATCCAAATGCACGACAAGCAAGCCGAGGAACAAAACCCCGACGCCCAAACCGCTGAACGGAAGAAGCAACTGTCCGATGAAAGCGCCCAGCTCCTGGCCATGGCGCTGAAGGCCGAGGTCGACAAGACCAACAAGGATATGCTCTCGCTCAACGTCATCCGCAAATCCGACGCGATTGAAAGGCTTGCGCACAACGTGAAAGAGAAGATGAAGCTCAGCGCCGGCCGCAGCTGATCTTTCTGCATCCACACCGAATGCCCTCGCGTAACTTCCCTGCGCGACCCAAACCGCAAGTCCGCCCCTGGGGGTTATCAGGCAGCATGATTTCCGTTCTAAGCGCCCGTGCGGCCCGCGGCCGGTGCTTTTGAGCCTCTAGCGCGCCTGATCTTCGCCTGCCTTCTGCTCCTGGCGTTCGGGCCCGGCTATCTCGCCTGCACGCGGACGCCGAGCCAGCCCGCTCAGTCTGGACCGCCGTGATCGAATTGCTTGCCCATGATGTGCAGACCAAGATGACGCTCGTCAAGAGCAACTGAACGTATAAACCCGCGGTAGCCCTCCATGGACGAACGCAGAAAAACGAGGGCCTGTCCTCGATTTCCGGGATTCTGCGCCAATCACTTTCTTGGTGGCATATTTTTCGATAGCATGTCTGGCAGCCGTCTTAACGAGGTGGCACAGCAGATGTGGCGAGCTGACAGATCGGCCAGATATCGGTGGAGCGCGTTTGCCGGTCGATCATTCGCCGTGATGTGCGTTGCGCTTGGGTTGCTTGTCGGGGCGGTTGACGCGCGGCCGGCGGGACAGGCGCCGATCTTTAATCCGCCTAACCCCATGAGCCAGAATCCGCGACAGCGCTCCCCTTTTGATAATTCCGAGCTCGATCCGCAGCTCGTCGAGCGACAGCTGCGCGCATTGAATGCAGAACGCCAGAAAGCGATGGTGACGGACACGGAAAGAATTCTGAAACTGGCTCAGGAGATCAATTCCGATATAGGTTCCGGCAACTCAAGTGCCTTCACGCCCGCCGAACTCCGCAAAATCGCCGATGTCGAGAAACTAGCACGAGATGTAAAGCAAAAGATGAGTACGTCGCTGGTGGGAGGACCATCGTATCATGACCCGGGGCCTCCCATAATCCGGTAAGAATCTGGTCCGAAAGTGCCCGCTGGTGTAATCTCCGGTACCCGGCATTCCCGGTACCAAAGGCGCTTGAAGTCGTTGCTACAATCTTGGTGGAAGTGAGCACTTTCGGGGGTCGGACGAATGGGAATTGCAGTATCTACAGCGCGTGTGCCGGTGACACAACCCGACTCCGGCCCGCTCACCCCTCAACAATTGATCGAGATTTACCGTTTGATGTTTCTCTCGCGGCGGATCGATGATCGGGAGATTCTGCTCAAGCGGCAGCAGAAGATCTTCTTCCAGGTTTCTTGCGCGGGCCACGAGGCGGTTCAAGTTGGGGCCGGCCTGGCACTTCGTCCTGGCTATGACTGGTTCTTTCCCTATTATCGGGATCGGGCGCTATGCCTGGCGCTGGGCGTAACGCCCGAAGAGATGTTTCTGCAGGCTGTCGGCGCCGCGACCGATCCGGCCAGCGCCGGACGCCAGATGCCGAATCACTGGAGCAACCGCTCGCTGCACATTGTCAGCACCTCGTCCTCCACCACCACGCAGGTGCTTCATGCGGTGGGTTGCGCCGAGGCCGGGCTCTACCTGAGCCGCACTCCCGAAGCAGCGGCAAAATCTTCTGGAGACTACCGGGCCTTCCACGACATTGATTTCAACGGGGACGAGGTCGCGTTGACCTGCGTGGGCGAAGGCTCTACATCGCAGGGTGAATTCTGGGAAGCGCTGAATACCGCGTCGAACAGAAAGCTGCCGGTGATCTTCTGCATTGAAGATAACGGTTACGCGATCAGCGTGCCGGTGGAAGTGAATACGCCGGGCGGCAATATTTCCAAGCTGGTTGCGAGTTTTCCCAACTTCTACTTTGCCGAGATCGATGGCACCGACGCAGAAGCCTGCCTGCGCGCATTTGGCGCAGCCGCCGAGCACTGTCGTGCGGGCCTCGGTCCGGCGTTTGTCCACGGCCACTGCATCCGTCCTTATTCGCACTCGCTCTCAGACGATGACAAGCTCTATCGCTCTGCGGCAGAGCGCGAGTCCGATGCGATGCGCGATCCGATTGCCAAGATGCAGATGCGCCTTCTGCGCGAAGGGATCCTCAGCGCGGATGAGATCAATGCCCTTGAGCAGCAGATCGATCGCGAGGTTGCCGAAGCCGCCGATCGCGCGCTCGCCGCTCCGCTTCCGGAAGTCGCCTCCATTCCACGCCAGGTTTACTCGGAGGACTTCGACCCGACGAGCGCGTCGATCGCCACCGATCCCGCCAAGGGCGCTACGCCCCCGGGTAAAGCGGCAGGCGCCAAGGGCAGTGCTCCGCGCACCATGGCCGATCTCATCAACGCCTGTCTCCACGATGAAATGCGTCGCGACCCGCGTATCGTTGTCTTCGGCGAGGACGTAGCCGATGCGAGCCGCGAGGGCGCGCTTGCTGAAGTAAAGGGCAAAGGGGGCGTATTCAAACTCACGGCCGGCCTGCAGACTGCCTTTGGTTCGGAACGTGTCTTCAACTCGCCCCTTGCGGAAGCCAATATCGTTGGCCGGGCGGTCGGCTACGCGCTGCGCGGCATGAAGCCCATCGTCGAGATCCAGTTCTTCGATTACATCTGGCCGGCGATGCACCAGATTCACAACGAGCTCTCGTTGATGCGTTGGCGGTCGAATGGCGCCTGGGCTTCGCCCGCCGTTGTCCGCGTTCCCATCGGCGGCTACCTCACCGGCGGTGCCATCTACCACTCGCAATCCGGAGAAAGCCTGTTCACCCACATTCCTGGCCTCAGGGTCGTCTTCCCCTCGAATGCGCTGGATGCCAACGGCCTGCTCCGCACCGCAATCCGCTGCGACGATCCGGTGCTTTTCTTCGAGCACAAGCGCCTCTATCGCGAGTCCTACGGCCGCGCCCTCTACCCGGGCCCCGACTTCGCCATTCCCTTCGGAAAGGCGAAGATCGTGCGCCCCGGAACCGAGATCACGCTGGTCACGTATGGAGCGGTCGTGCCCCGCGCCCTGCAAGCCGCTGAGAAGGCCAAGCGCGAACATAACATCGACGTTGAGATTCTGGATCTCCGCACCCTGAACCCCTATGACTGGGAGGCGATCGCTACGTCAGTGCGCAAAACCAGCCGCGTGATTGTCGCGCACGAAGACATGTTGAGCTGGGGCTACGGCGCGGAGATCGCGGCGCGCATTGCCGAGGAACTCTTCGACGACCTCGACGCGCCGGTGCGCAGGGTTGGAGCCATGGACACCTTCGTTGCGTATCAGCCGGTGCTCGAGGATGCGATCCTGCCCCAGCCTGAGACCATCCTCAAGGCGATCCGCGATTTGCGGGCCTACTGAGCCGGCCCAATCCGCCCTGTCCCTGGCGGGCGGAACAAACGAGCCCGCTGAGGCGTCGCCAGAGCGACGAAGAAACGCCTGACGGAGGGGTTAGCCGCTTTAGTTCAGTTCTCGGAAAGAAGAGCCGCTACGGCGCCGGCCAAGGAGCCAAAGCGTAGATCTGCCCTCTCGGATGCCGCACCAGCTCCCGGCTTATGCCGCGTGGCATCCCCCTCGATGAAGATCGTCCGCATGCCCAGCCGCTGTCCGAATTCGATGTCCGAGAGGGAATCTCCGACCATCACGCTTTCAGAGGCTTCAATGTCGGGAAAGTCGCGCTTGGCCGACTCAAACATGCCCGGGAGCGGTTTCCGGCAGCGGCAGGATTGCTTGTCGTGGGGGCAGAAATAAAAGGCGTCGATATGGCCGCCGTACCCGCGCAACAGGTCC
>DATJMC010000035.1:0-41249 GCA_035508975.1 Occallatibacter sp. | reverse complement strand
CCCAGGTGCGACGCAAATCTCCGTGGCTTTTGCCGGCATTGGCGTGTTGAGGATTGGTCGGCAGGGCGAGACAAGCGCGTGCGCCGGACCTGAAGAATGCGCGCTCGTCAAGGAAGGCTGAAGCACCTGACTAGTTACTGGAGATGCCGGTGTGGGGCCGGAAAGGCGGGCGGTGGGTGTCGGGCTAAGCTAAACTCAACATGATATTTGCAGTTTTGTTTTAGTTCTTTTGTCCGCGATTTCTTAAAAACGCAGTGCCGACCCGAGATTTGCCCGCGGAAGCTCCGGAGAAGCGATGGCAAACGCCGATAGAGTACTTGTTATCGATGATGACGCAACGGTCTGCGAACTCGTCTCCGCGCTGGCGAGAACGATGGGACTTGTGTGTGAAACGACCAAGGACCCGGTCACCTTCCTGGAGCGGGTGACACCGGATATATCGATCATTCTGCTTGACTTGATGATGCCGGAGATGGATGGGATCGAGGTACTCCGGCTGCTGGGGGAGCGGCAGTGCAAGGCACGGATCCTGCTGATGAGCGGCATGGACAAGCGGGTACTGGAGACGGCGGGAAAGCTGGCGCAAAGCCTTGGGTTGCCGGTGGTAGGGCACTTGCAGAAGCCGTTTCCGTTGAATGAGTTGAAGGATGTGCTCTCGTCGCTGGCGGTGCTGGAGACGCCGGAACTGCTGCAGGAAGCTCCAGAGATCCACATCACGGACGAGCAGCTGCGCAGCGCCATCAAGCTCAATGAGTTTGTGAACTACTACCAGCCCCAGGTGAACCTGCAGACGGGGCAGGTGGTTGGGGTGGAAGCGCTGGCGCGGTGGCAAAACCCCGAGCTGGGGGTGATTCTTCCGGATAACTTCATCAGCCGGCTCGAGAATCTTGGATTGATCGATGAGCTTTGCTGGCGCGCGGCCGAGCTCGCATTCTCCGAGGTCAGGACGCTGGTCACGAAGGAAGGCCTGCTGCCGCGCGTGTCGATCAACGTCTCGATGCACTCGCTGCACAAGCTGGATTTTCCGGATTCGATGATGAGCCTGGCGAAGAGGTACGACTTCCCTGCCCAGTCGATTGCGATCGAGATTACGGAGTCGCGGCTGATGAGCGAGATCTCGCACACGCTCGATGTCCTGACGCGGCTGCGCATGAAGAAATTCCAGCTGTCGATTGACGACTTCGGGACAGGCTACGCGATGATGCGGCAGCTGCAGACGGTGCCGGCCACGGAGCTGAAGATCGACAAGAGCATCATCGAAACCATGCACGTGAACGACAGCGATCGCGTGATGGTGGAGAAGATTATTGAAATGGGGCACGAGCTGAAGATGGAGGTCATCGCCGAGGGAGTGATTGCGCAGGAGCAGTACGACCTGTTGCGCGCCAAGGGATGCGATGCCGCGCAGGGCTATCTCTTCAGCAGGGCGCTTTCGGCGCAGGATCTAGGCAAATGGCTGCAGACGTATGAAGCGGGGCGGGTGCGGTAGCGCAGCCCCTCGGCGATACACTGAATCCTGTGAGTTCTTCCTCGGAGCGCATTCATCCCAGCAGAAGTGAATTTCTGGCGCTTGCCAAGGCGCACACGCTGGTTCCTGTCTATCGAACCTTGACCGCCGATCTGGAGACGCCTGTGTCGGCGTTTCTGCGCGCAGCGTGGACGGAGCGGGAGTGCTTCCTGCTGGAGTCGGTCGAAGGGGGAGAGCAGATCGGCCGCTACACCTTTATCGGCCTGAATCCCTACAAGCGGATTGTCGCGCATGGACGCAACCTGGCGATCACGGAGGGGAAGCGGACGGCGCGGATCGAGGGCGACATTTTTGCGGTGCTGCGCGACGCATTGAGCGGGCACAAGCCGGCACGGCTGGCGGGCATGCCTCCGTTCACGGCGGGGGCGGTGGGTTTTTTTGCGTACGACGCGGTGCGGCAGATTGAGAGACTACCGGAACGAGCCAAAGACGAGCTGGAAGTGCCGGACGCGTGCCTGCTGTTTTTTGACGAGGTGCTGGCGTTCGATCATGTGCGCAAGCAGATCTGGCTGATGGTGACGGCGGATGTGACGCTGGCGGATCCGAGCGCGGCGTACAAGGACGCGGTGCGTCGACTGAACAAGCTGGAGAGACGGCTGGAGGGGCCGCTGCCGAAACTGCCGCGCGCACGAACGAAGGGAAAGCTGGAGGTAGATCACCGCACGCGCAAGAAGGACTTCCTGGCGGGAGTGGAGCGCATGAAGGAGTATATTGCGGCGGGAGATGCCTTCCAGGTGGTGATGTCGCAGCGATTCGATATGCAGCCGGGGCTGGACACCTTCCAGGTATATCGCGCGCTGCGCACGGTGAATCCGAGCCCATACATGTTTTTCCTGCGATTCACGCCCGAGGAGACAGAGGGAGCGGGGAAAGGAAAGGCTGCGAAGAGGAAAGCAGAACGCGCGGGTGTGATGGAACTGGCGGGATCGTCGCCGGAGCTGCTGGTGCGGGTGCACAACCGGAAGGTTGAATACCGGCCGATTGCGGGAACGCGGCCGCGCGGGGCGAATGAAGCCGAGGACCTGGCGCTGGAAAACGAGATGCTGCACGACGAAAAAGAGCGCGCCGAGCACGTGATGCTTGTGGATCTGGGGCGCAACGACGTGGGACGCGTGAGCGAGTTTGGCAGCGTGAAGGTGGACCGGCTGATGTACGTAGAGCGGTACAGCCACGTGATGCACATTGTGAGCACGATCGAGGGGCGCCTGAGGCCGGAGTTGACGGCGGTGGATGCCTTGCGGGCCTGCTTCCCTGCGGGAACGCTGAGTGGGGCGCCCAAAGTGCGCGCGATGGAGATTATTGAGGAACTGGAGCCGGCGCGGCGGGGGACATATGGAGGAGCGGTGCTGTACGCGGACTTCTCAGGGAATCTGGATTCGTGCATTGCGATCCGGTCGCTGCTGGCCAAGGACGGCAAGGGGTTTGTGCAGGCGGGCGCGGGGATCGTGGCGGACTCGGTTGCAGAGCTGGAATACAAGGAATCGCTGAACAAGGCCCGGGCCGTGATCCACGCAATCGAACAGGCGCGGGAGTTGTAAATTCAGCGATGCGCTTTCAGCCGTCCGCTATCCCCTGACAGCGAAGGGCTAAAGACTCTCCAGCGGGCCGGGGCTGACGTCACCCTGACGGGCACCGATCCGACGCACGAAAATCAATCTGCATCTATGCGTAGACAGCTGCCCGCTTTGGCGCAGCACGCGGGCGTGGAGACCGCGAAAGAATGTCTATGCAATCAGGCGTTGAAGAGCAGGCTCCCAGTCCAGATGAAAAGCCGCACCAGAAGAATCTTGCGCGGCCATCGGCTGAAGACATTTATCAGCAGGTGTCGACCAATGCGCGGCAGGAGCTGAAGCGCACGACGGTCTCGCTTTGCCTTTCCGGGTTCGGCGGCGGAGCGTTCATGGGCTTGTCGGCGTTGGGAACGGCAATCGCGCTGAGCCTGCTGGGTGACTTGCCGGAGGCGCGGTTTGTGTCGCGCATGTTTTATCCGCTGGGGTTCATTGTGGTGATCGTGGGGCGGTCGCAGCTGTTCACCGAGAACACGCTGTACCCGGTGGCGCTGGTGCTGGCGGAAAAACGCGAGCTTTGGAACACGCTGCGGCTGTGGTCGGTGGTACTGCCTGCCAACGTGGCAGGAGCGTTTGCATTTGCGTTGCTGACGGCGCGGACACCGGCGCTGAACCCGGCGTTTGCTTCCGCATTGGAGCAACTGGGGGTCGGCGCGATCGGGCACTCGGCCGGCACAATCTTCTGGTCGGGAGTGATCGGGGGATGGATTATTGCGCTGGCGGCGTGGCTGGTGTCGGGATCGCACTCGATCACGGGATCGGTGATGGTGATCTGGATGCTGACGTTTGTCATCGGGCTAGGAGATTTTGCGCACTGCATTGCGACGTCCTGCGAGGTGTTTACCGCGATCCTCGGGCATCGCGCGCCGTGGATCGCCTATCCGCAGTGGTTTGTGCCCGCGGTGTTGGGCAATATCTGCGGAGGCGTGGGACTCGTGACGATTCTCGAATACGGCCAGGTGATTTACGGGAGGCAGACGGCAAGGGGCGAGGAGCAGGGTGCGACAGGTGGCTAGTCGGCGCCAAAGATGCGCCGGAAGAAGCGGCCGAGGCGCGAGAAGAAGCCGTGCTTGGGGGCGTGAGCCGAAGGCGGGAGCGCTGGAGATGCAGCGGCAGGGACCGGCGGCGCGGGTTGCGCCGGGACCGGCGTTTTGGGCTGACCCGCGTTGTACACGAGGGGCTGGGCAGGCGCGGCGGTGTGCGCTGCGGCCGGTGCGGCTGGTTTCAGGGGCGCAAGGCCTTCGCTCTGGGCGAGGGGGAAGTCGTTGCCCTGCGGTTGAGCGGGCGGACACCCGCAAGGTTCCTTTTCCTGATCGACGACTTCGTTCAGGTTTCCATGCTGGAACATGACACGCTGGCCTGGCTGGACGCGGTACAAGCTGCCGTCGAAGACGCTGGTGACGAGCACATAGGGCGCCACGGCGCCGGGTTCCTTGGACGAGGCGTTGATGGGATTGTCGACACAGGTGTCTCCGCCCTGGCCGAGGCGAACCTTCACGTTGGCGGGACCGGGACCACTGATAAGGATGCGGAAATCGGGGGTGAGCACGATGTCGGCGTTGCGGCCGGTGGTGATGTTCGCTTCGAGGGCCCCGTGATCCATGGCCATGAGGATGCCGGGTTTCTCGCCGGCGGGAACGCTGGCGGCGTCGGCGGCAAGCTTTACGGTGGTCAACGCGCAGACGTTGAGGGTGCCGCGCTGGGGCAGGTCGACTTGGGTGGTGGTCGATCCCGCGGTGACGGTGCCGTTGGCAGCGATGATGGCTTTGCCGCCCATGACCTGCAACGCTCCGGTGACCACGGCCGCGCTGCCGGGAATCTTGCTGTCGAGCGAGACGACGGCGATGGGATTGGATGGCAGGGTGGGAGCGGGAAGAGAAACGACCGATGCGGCAGTCTGCGCGGAGAGCAGAGGCGCGATCAGTACGGCGCCGATGGCGAGGCCCGCGCAGTTGCGGAAAGGAGGAATTCTGCGTGCCTTGACCCAGAACTTCACGCTACATTTCCAGAAAGTTTTGGATCATCTGGCGGCCGCCCTGGGTAAGCACGCTTTCAGGATGAAACTGCACGCCTTCGACAGGGAGCTTGCGATGGCGGAGGCCCATGATCACGGTGCTGCCCGGCGCGCCGGCACCGTTGGACTCAGGCGTGCGCGCGGTGACTTCGAGTTCGGCCGGCAAAGTGTCTTCAGAAACGATGAGCGAGTGATAGCGGGTGCAGGTGAGGGGCGTAGGGAGCCCGGAGAAGACGCCGGCGCCATCGTGGGTGATGGAGCTGGTTTTGCCGTGCATGAGATGATGAGCGCGAACGACCTGGCCCCCGAAGGCCTCGCCGATGGCCTGGTGGCCGAGGCATACGCCGAAGATGGGCGCTTTGCCCGCCATGCGGCGAATGAGGGGAACGAGAATGCCCGCTTCGCCGGGCGTGCAGGGACCCGGGGAAAGCAGGATGCGGTCGGGTTTCAGGGCTTCGACCTGTTCGACAGTGAGCTCGTCATTGCGTCGCACGACAACCTCCGCACCCAGCTCGCCGAGGTATTGCACGAGGTTGTAGGTGAAGGAATCGTAGTTGTCGAGGACGAAGACCATCCACTCCAGTGTAGCGCGGGGCGCGCCGGCTGTTCCGGGGGGGCGGACTCGAGGAACGCCAGGAGATGACTTGACAGTCCGAGAGGTTCAGGCGCAATATGTGTCGTATGCGACGTATCGTATACGACGGAGGTTGGACCCAATGGCACTGAATACCGACTCGGCGATCGAGTATGCGTGGATCATCCTGGGCGTGGTATGGATCTTGGGCCTGCTGTTTACCAAGCAGACCGTGCGGGCGCAGACATGGGGAACGAGGCTTTTCCAAACCGCGGTGGCGGCTTTGGGTTTTGTGCTGCTGAGCGGCAATTGCCGGGAGTGGTTCCCTTACGGCTGGTTGTTTGGGAGGTTTGCGCCGCACACGGCGGCGATTGCCGATGTGGCGGTGCTGCTCACCGTGGCGGGTTGCGGGTTTGCGATCTGGGCGCGGCTGACGCTGGGCCGGAACTGGAGCGGCAGGGTGACGGTGAAAGCCGATCATGAGCTGGTGACGCGGGGGCCGTATGCGATTGCGCGACATCCGATTTACACGGGCTTTCTGATTGCGATCCTGGGGACGGCCCTGGCCGTGGGGCAGTGGCGCGGGATGGTGGCGCTGGCCGTGATCCTGATGGCGTTCGTGCTCAAAATGGCGCAGGAAGAGAAGATGATGATGCAGACTTTTCCCTCGGCGTATCCGGAATACCGGCGCCGGGTGAAGGCGCTGATCCCGGGCGTATTTTGAGAGCGAAGACGAACAAGACGCGCCGCAAAGGGACCGACGTGGGCGGGCTCGCCGAGGGCATCGAGCGCGATCTGGGCCAGATTCGGCGCGCCCTGCGGAAGCCGCTGGAGGCTGCGGTGGCAAAGGGCGAACTGACGGCGCCGCAGATCAGCGTGATGCGCGAAGTGGTGCGCAGCGAGGGCATCAGCCTCAAGGATCTGAGCCGGGGGGTGAGTCTTGCGCACTCGACCGTGAGCGGCATCGTGGATCGGCTGGAAAAGCGCGGCATGGTTGCGCGGAAAGCCGATGCCGTGGACGGGAGAATCAGCCTGGTATTTCCGACAGCCGCGGTCACGGAATTTGTGCGGGAGCAGATTCCGACCCTGAGCCGCAGACCCCTGGAGGCGGCGCTGGAGCGGGCTGCGCCGGCGGAGCGAGCGGTCATCGCCGAAGCGGTTCGGCGGTTGCGCATCCTACTGGACGCATCGGAGAGAAGCACAAGCGGCGGGCGTTTGCACAGGCGCGCGGTGAAGTGAAAAACTAGCGGCGATGGTTCTTCACTTTCTTATCAAAGGACGCGTGCAGGGAGTGGGCTTCCGCTGGTTTGTGCATCGCGAGGCCAGCGAACTGGAGCTTCGCGGCTGGGTGCGTAACACCGAAGACGGCGACGTGGAAGTTGTGGCCGCGGGAACGGCGGAGGACCTGGCGGATCTTCGCGCCAGCCTGAAGCAGGGACCGCGCGGAAGCCGCGTGGATCGTGTGCTCGAGCATCACCTGGAAGAGAGCGAAGGGAAAGATCTGCAGGCATTCCGCATCGAAGGGGCGTGGTGAAGAAGCAGCTTTCCGCTGCCAGCCTTTAGCCATCAGCCCTCGGCTCTGGGTCTCGACCGCGATGGTCTCTGGAACCGGCCTTCTATAATTGGTGGGGAAGACGAACCGCTGCGGCACCTGTTCCCTTCCCGCATTTTTTCAAGCCACAGGTTGAATTGATTTGGAGGAGCGAGCAGAAGCATGCCCGAGAAGAGCAAGCCGGTGAATGTGGAAGCACTGAAAGCACTGGTGCGCACGGTGCCGGATTTTCCCAAGCCTGGAATTCTTTTTTACGACATCACGACGCTGCTGAAAGACAAGACCGGATTCGCGCAGCTGATTGACGCGCTGGCGGCGCACTACATCGAGCAGCGGATCGACCTGGTGCTGGGCATTGAAGCGCGTGGGTTCATCTTTGGCCCGGCGCTGGCCTACCGGCTGAACGCGGGGTTCGTGCCGGTGCGGAAGCCGCGGAAGTTGCCGGCGCCGGTGGCGCGCGTGACTTACGACCTGGAATATGGCACGGACACGCTCGAGATTCACATGGACGCGATCAGGCCCGGACAGCGGGTGGTGCTGGTCGACGACCTGCTGGCGACGGGAGGCACGATGGAAGCGACGGTGAAACTGGTGAAGCAACTGGGCGGACACATTGCGGGCCTGGGCTTCGCGGTGGAGCTGGATTTTCTGAAGGGCCGCGATCGCTTCGAGGAGTACGACGTGTTCAGCCTGCTTCACTACGACGAATAAGGTTGCATGCAGCGAGGCATGCTCGATCCAGCGTCTGAATTGATTCCCAGACATAGAGCGAAAGGGAATTACTCGCCGAGATCGTTCGCCGCGCCATGGGGCGACGGCGGAGGCGATGTGCCCGCTTCACTGTTCTCGAGGAGCATCTGTGCGTCGGCGAAGCGGTAGCCCACGTAGACATCGGTGAGCAGGTAGATGGGGCGGGAGGCGTCGTCCTCGATTTTCTTGCGCAATTGGCGGATGAAGGTGCGAAGGTATTCGACTTCTTCGCGGCAATCGGCGCCCCAGACGGCGGTGAGCAGGCGAGCATAGGTGACCACGCGGCCTGCGCGGCTCATAAGGCAATAGAGGATATCGTATTCCTTGCGCGTGAGGTGGACGGGCTGGCCGCGCTTGGTGACACTGCGGCGCGCGGGTGTGAGCTTGATTTCGCCGATCTCGATGGGCGCGTCTTCGACGCGAACCGGGGCATGCACGCGGCGATGGGCGGTGCGGATGCGGGCAATGAGTTCGCGGGTGCTGAAGGGCTTGGTGACGTAGTCGTCGGCGCCGAGCTCGAGAGCCTCGACTTTTTCTTCTTCGCCGTCGCGCACGGTGAGCATGAGGATGGGCAGGCGGGGGGCAAAAGCGCGGATGCGGCGCAGGGTTTCGATGCCGCCGATGCCGGGCATGTTGATGTCGAGCAGGACCACATCGACGGGCGCGGCGTGCAACAACTGGAGGGCTTCTTCTCCGCGGGATGCTTCATGCACCTGAAAGCCGAGCTCGGCGAGCGGGGGGCGCAGGGCGCGGCGAATGGCTGCCTCATCGTCAACGATCAGCACGCGAATGGCAGGTTGGTTCATCTTGTCCTCTTTTTCGCCGGGGCGGGAATGGAAGCATAGAAGGTTGTGCCCTCGCTCTCGTCGCTGGTGACCCAGACGTAGCCGCCGTGGATGAGGGCTGCGCGCTTGGCGACGGAGAGCCCGATGCCGGTACCGGGGGCGCGATTGGAGGAAGTGGAGGAACGGAAGTAGCGGTCGAAGATGCGTTCGCGATCGGCCATGGGAATGACCGGACCGAAGCTGTGAACGGAGAAGATGACTTCGGTCTTGGCTTGTTCGGCGCGAATGGTGATGGGAGTGCCGAGGATCGAGTACTTGCAGGCGTTGTCGATGTACTGGGTAAGGAGCATGGCCATGAGCTGGCGGTCGCAGGTGAGCACGAGGTCATCTTCGGGCACGGTGACGACGACTTTCATGCTGGCAAGGCGCTCGCTGAGACTCAGCAGGACTTCTTCGATGAGGGAACCGACGACGACGGGGACGGCATCGACGGCGACTTCGCCGGCGTCGAGGCGGGCTGTGGTGAGCAGACGGGTGGTGAGTTCACTGAGTTGCCCGGCCTGTTCATTGATGAGGGAGACGAGCTCGGACTGGGATGCGGACAGGTGGCCCATCTCGCTGAGGCCGGTGCTGGCGGCTCGGATCGCGGTCAACGGTGTTTTGTACGCATGCGCGAGGCTGTCGAGAACGGTGGAGCGCAACTGCTCAGTGCGGCGCTCGGTTTCGATGCGGCTCTCGTTGGCGAAAGCGCGATAGCGATCGAAGGTGATGGCAATGAGGGAGGCGATGGCGTTGTTGGTGAGGGGAGTGGTGTCGCCGCGGACGACCAGGCTTCCGATGGGGACGGTGCCCAAGCGAACGACGCGGCGGCCGATGCCGGTTGCGGGATCGTCGTCGGAGGTTTCGAAGTAGTAGACGTTCTGCGCCATCTCCTGGGGATCTTCTTTCCAGAAGCCAGCCTGGTAGGTTTCGTGGAGATCGGCGTCGAAGACGACGACGCCTTCGAGGGCAAAGATTTCATGGACCAGCTCGGCGAGTTCGGGGCCCGGTTCGACGTGAAGATTCATCTGCAGGGTGCGCCGGGTGAATTCGTAGAGGTCGTGCATCTGGCCGCCCCAGGATTCAGCCTGCTTGGCGTGCTGGTTGACGCGGGCGGAGAGGCGGCTGACGAGAAGGGCGGTGAGGACGAAGGCGACGAGGGTGACGGTGTTGGCCGGGTCCGCGGCACGAAGGAACTCGGTTGCGCGCACGGTTACGTAGCTTTGCACCACGACCGCGGAGAGGGAAACGATGACGGCCTGCCAGAAACCGCACAGCAAAGCCGTGGGGACAACGACGAGCAAGCTGAGGAGAACGGAGACGGGAAGCAACCACTGGAACCAGTGCGCGAGGACGCCGAGAAAACACACCACGGCGACACCCAGCGTGCTCTCAAGGATGAACAACAGCGTTTGCGAACCGCTACCTCGGGCGCGCCGCACAGTGAACATGGTTCGCAGCGGAATGTAGGTACCCGACACCCGCCGAATGCCTCCTTCGGAGCGACTTCTCGCAACGGTTCAACTTGCCCTCGTGAGCGTACGCTGCAGAAGATGTTTCGCGTGGAGAGGAGCGCCTGTAAGGCTACGACTCGACACCGGCAGCTAAGTTTCTCTCAACTGAGGATTGTGACTGAATTTTACCAGCATTGCCACGTCTTTCTTGCCTGGGGTGGAATCGGGCCGATGGGGCTGGCGGGGCGCCTGGAGTTGAGTTTCTTCATTTCATCTTTATCGGCGCAACTCTAGCCTTTGAGTTATCTAACGAACAATCACCGGCCTGCAGAAGAACGCGAGGCCAGGCGAGTCATAAAAGAGCCGGAAAAGCCTCATCCCCAGCGGACCCAAAAATCCAAGCAATCTTCAGGAGAACGCGGCATGGCAGATCAGAAAGCGCCTCAGATGCGAGCCACACTGGGTCTCACCGGGCTGACGAGCAACGCGATGGCTCTGATTGCTCCCGGGGCGTTTCTGTGGCTGACGTTTTTCATCCAGGCGACGACGGGCGTGGCGGGCCAGCCATCGACGGCGCCGGCGATGTGGGCCGGGATTCTTGCTGCGCTCTTGCTGTGCCTCGCAACGGCCGTAGCCTATGCGGAGATTTCGAAGCTCTACCCGGGAACCGGGTCGAGCTACTATTACGCCGAACAGGCGCTGCTCTCGAAAGACAAAGCCTTCAGGTACGCGCGTGTTGCGAAGTTTATTGTCGGTTGGGGTTCGCACCTTTATTACTGGGTGTATCCCGGGGTGATGGTGGGTACGACCGGGATTTTTGTCGGGTACGTGGTGGGATTCCTGTATCCGAATTTCATCAGCGGATCGAACCCGGGGCCGGTGTTCATGGCGCTGGTGGCTTGCGCCTTCTCATTTTTCGTGGCGTGGATTGCGCAAAAGGGAGCCGGGACATCGACGGCAGTGAACCTGGCGATCAATATTGTGCAGATCTCGGCGCTCATCGTTTTCAGCGTGCTGGCGCTCGGGTATCGTATGAACCATCCGGCGGGCGCTCCGGCATTCAATTATGACGGGCAGACGCTGGCGACGTACACCTACCAGTTCCGGACCAACCCAAAAGACAACTCGGTGGTTCGCGATGCGAGCGGCGTTCCGCTGCCGATGCTGGATCAGGCGGGCAAGCCAGTTCCCTTCACTGCCGATTACCCGACGACCGATGCGAGCGGCAATCTGCTGACGCACCCGAACGCGGCGTCGGTTGTGGGGATTCACAAGATCAGCTGGGTATTCATCCAGGCGACGGTGGCGATATTGATTCTGGTTGGATTCGAATCGGTCACGGCGATGGGTGGGGAGGCAAAAAACCCAAGCAAGCATATACCGGTAGCCGTAATTGCGTCGCTTCTGATCCAGGGATTGATCTGTTATCTCTTCGAGTATTTCGCGGCGAATTATTTTCTCAACTCCGGCTACACGATGCAGAGCGCGGCGGGGTCAGCGGCGCCGATCGGCGACATGATGATCATGGTGGGCGATGCGCTGCTCGGACAGGGACACGGGAAGTACTTCATGCTGGCGGAAGCGGTGACGGTGTTCCTGGCGTTGATTGGAACGACGCTGAGCTGCATGAACACAGGGGCGCGGGTGACCTACGCGATGGGCAAGGACGATGAGGCACCGGAACACTTCGGGATTCTGCACGCGGACTCGCTGACACCGCGGCGGGCGATCTGGACGCTGGCGTTGATTTCGGCGATTCTGGGGACGGTTGCCGTCTCGCTGGTTTTCGCGGACGCGAGCGCGCCGACGGATGCGACGATTGCGGCGCTGCCCAAGGGAATCTTTTCGAGCTTCGGCTATTCAAGCCACGACAAGCTGGCTGCCTTGCCAAACTCTTTGCTGACTATTACCCTGACTTCGAATTTCGGCACGTTCATTTTGTACGCGCTGAGTTGTTTTCTGTGCCTGGTGGCCTATTACAAGCGACCGGATCACAATTTCTTTTTACACACGCTGATTCCCGGGTTTGGTCTGCTGGCGAACCTGATTTGCATGGCGTTTTACCTGATCGGCCCGTTTTTCAGCCTGGGGACGAAGATGGAGCCATTGACTGCGCTGGGCATTGCGGGCGTGTGGGGTTTGTATGGCGCGATCTATTTTCTCCGGTCGTCGAAGAGCAAGGGGAAGATGGTATTTCTGGAATCGAAGAAGGCTCTCAGTTGAGGGTTGGGAGGCAGGCGAAGGCATTGTGAAAACTGGGTGGACACCTGGGAGCGGAGCGATGCCCGGGGTGCCACCCAGTCGGCATTTGGGTCAAGCTTAGGAAGAAGACTCCCCCGCGCAAGCGCGGCAAGAACATCGGGCGGCGCTCATGTTGGAAGTGCAATTCGGCCAGGCAAGCGATCCGGGCAAGGTGCGGACGAACAACGAAGATGCGATGGGGGCCTTCATTCCCGCATCGCGTCATCAAGCCCGGTCGCATGGCTATTTATTTGCAGTGGCGGACGGGGTGGGCGGGCTGGAACTGGGCGAAGTTGCATCGGCGACGGCAATCGCAGTGCTGACCGAGGAGTTCGGGAAGGCGCAACCGGGCGCGATGCTGATCAGCCTATTGCCGAGGCTAATCCACTCGGCAAACGCGGCAGTACACGATCGGACCCTGCTCCCGGAATTTCGGGGAAAGAAGATGGCGACGACGGTGGTGGCGTGCGCGATGCGCCACGACCAGGCCATCATCTCGCATGTCGGCGACTCGCGATGTTACCTGGTGCGGGATGGGACAGCCAGGCAGATTACGCAGGACCACACCTGGGTCAACGAGCAGCGAAAACTGGGACTGTTGACGGCGGAGGAGATCGCGGAGTCGGAGGCCCGGCACATGCTGATCCGGTCGCTTGGGCCGGAGATGTTTGTCGCGCCGGAGACGACGGCGCTGACGCTGCAACCCGGGGACGTGCTGGTGTTATGCACCGACGGTCTTCACGACGAGATGAGTTCGACGAAGATTGCGGAGATCGTGAGCCAGCCGAAGAATATCGACGAGATTGCGCGCGAACTTGTGGCGCATGCCGTGGAGATGGATGGCAACGACAACACGAGCGCGCAGGTGATCCGGGTGCGATCAGTGGAGCAAGTGGGCATGTACCGGGGTCGCCCCTACAGCCTGCCGACGCACGAGCGCGGCGCTTATTGATGAGCTTGCCGAACGATCTGGGTCAGCCGGTAGAGTAATCGATACATTCGGGGAGTAAGACTCGCCATGGGGTTTCTCGACAGCGTCGAGGCTGGAGCGCAGATCGACTGGTATCGTATCGACGCACCCGTGGCGCGCAGCGGGATGGCGACGATCTTTCGCGCCACGGACGTGCGCAGCGACCGAGTTGTGGCTCTGAAGATTCCTCATCCGGAGATGGAAGCCGACGCGATTCTTTTTGACCGCTTTCAGCGGGAGGCGGGGATTGGCGAGCGGATGAATCATCCGGGCGTGATGCGCGTCTTTGGCGGGGAAAAACGCTCGCGCGTGTACATGGTGATGGAATGGTGCGAAGGTCGCCTGCTGCGCAGCATCATGGACGAAGGGAAGATGCCGCAGGAGAGGGCGATCCGAATTGGAATTGAAGTACTCGAAGCGCTTGATTACATCCACGACAACGGGGTGGTTCACCGCGACCTGAAGCCGGAAAACATCATGGTGGACGGGGAGGACAGGATCAAGCTGATTGATTTCGGGATTGCGGGAGACTCGGGAGCGCGGCGGCTGACGTATGCCAACTTCTCCGCGACACTGGGAACGGCGGACTACATTTCTCCCGAGCAGGTGAAGGGCAAGCGGGGAGACGGGCGGTCGGACATTTATGCGATGGGGATCATTCTCTACGAGATGCTGACGGGGAAGCATCCTTTCAACGGAGCGACGCCGCTGGAAGTGATGAACGACCGGCTTCTGAATTTTCCTGAGCCCCCGAGGGTAGCCGATCCGGCGATCTCGCCGCAGTTGCAGGAGGTGCTCTATCGCGCGCTGGAGCGGGATCCCAGAAACCGGTACGCGCGGGCGCGGGATTTTGCACAGGATCTGCAGCATCTGGATCAGGTTGGGGTCGAAGATCGACCGGAAATCCACAACTGGAAAAAACGGAAAGCGCACCTGCCGCGGGCGGTTCTCTACTACACCGCGATCGCATTGATTCCGGTGGCCATTCTGCTGCTGATGGTGCTGATCGCGCGCCACCGGTGAAGCCGGGATGGGGCGAAAATCTTCACGGATTCCTTATGTGCGAAGCTCTAGGATTTTTGTGCATAGAGAACATTTTTCGCTCGAAGGAGATCCATGTCGAAATACAAACTCGAGTACATCTGGCTTGATGGCAAGAAGCCGGTGCCTGAACTGCGCGGCAAGACCACGATCAAGGATTTTGTGAAGGCGCCCACGCTTGCCGATTTGCCGTTGTGGGGATTTGACGGCAGCTCGACGATGCAGGCGGAAGGAAAGAGCTCCGACTGCATTCTGAAGCCGGTGGCCTTATATCCCGATGCGAGCCGGAAAGACGCCTACATCGTGCTAAGCGAGGTGATGCATCCGGACGGGACGCCGCACTCGACGAACGCGCGGGCGACGATCGAAGATGATCCCGATTTCTGGGTTGGTTTTGAGCAGGAGTACTTCCTCTACAAGGATGGACGGCCGCTGGGATTCCCGGAGAACGGTTTTCCACCGCCGCAGGGTCCGTACTATTGCGGCGTGGGCTACAAGTACATGGGGCGCGTGGCTCGCATCATCGTGGAGGAGCACCTGGAGCTTTGCCTGGCGGCGGGAATCAACCACGAGGGTATCAACGCGGAAGTAGCGAAGGGGCAGTGGGAATTCCAGATTTTCGCGAAGGGATCGAAGAAGGCCGCGGATGACCTGTGGACGGCGCGTTACCTGATGGCGCGGCTGTGCGAGCGCTACGAGGTGGATTTCCAGACGCATTGCAAACCGATTCGCGGCGACTGGAACGGGTCGGGCATGCACACCAACTTTTCGACCAAGCACATGCGCGAGACGGGGGGCAAGGAGTACTTCGAGTCGCTGATGCAGGCTTTCGAGCAGAATGTGAGCGCGCACATCGACGTGTACGGGCCGGACAATCATCTGCGCCTGACGGGGCAACACGAAACCCAGGCGATCGACAAGTTCAGCTACGGGCTTTCGGATCGCGGGGCGTCGATCCGCATGCCGGTGAACTTCATCAAGAACGGCTACCGCGGCTACCTCGAAGATCGCCGTCCGAATTCGGAAGCGGATCCGTACCAGATTGTCTCGCGCATTCTGAAAACAGTGAACGGGGTGGCGGTGCCGCAGTTGACACCGGCGTAAGGCCAAACCTGGGCCCACACGACAGGCAGAGCAGGCAGCGGTGGACGCGGGCTCGATCGAAGATCAAGAGGACGTACGGGCATGGGCAAGGGAATTTCGCCGTGGCGGCGAGTTTTCCTGCTCATGCCCGTTTGGCTTGGGTTTTGCATCGATGGGGGGCCGGTGATAGATTTTCTGGTTACTGCAAATGTTCGGTCAGGCCGAGGGATGTTCGTGCATTCCGGCGCGCATGTCGCTCAGGCCGAACCTCCGACGAAGTTGGAACGGGCTGCAGGAGCCAGAGGCTGTCTTCAGGATGCAAGGGCAGCTCTGCCACACATTATCCTTAAAGGAACAGCAAAGGAGATCGATGTCGACTGAGTATCGCAATTTTCTTGCCCTCTCGTATGACGAACTGGAACAGCTGAACCTGCAAGCGAAGGCTGAGCGCTTGGGCCGCACCGCCATCGATGAGATTCGCGAGAAGCGGATTAAATACCTGACCGATGAAAAGCGGATCAAGGCTCTCACGGTGCTCTTCAGCGACCTGGAGGGGCGTCTTCACCTGCTCGACTATGACAAGAAGTTTCTGCTGAACTCATTTGAGAACCTGACGTTCGATGGCTCGTCGATTCGCGGATTTACCGCGCAGAAGGAAAGCGATCTGCGGCTGGGAATCGACTGGAGCTCGTTCTACTGGGTTCCCGCCGATGTGTTCGGCACCGGGAAGGTGCTGGTGTTCGGCAACGTGATCGACAAGGACGGCAGCGCGTACGCGGGAGATATGCGCGGGGTTCTGAAGAACTACTCGGAGAAGCTGTTCAAGGAGAAGCAGTACACGCTGAACGCGGCGACGGAGATCGAAGGGTTTCTGTTTGCGGGCCGCGACGCGGAGCAGAAATATCACGAGAGCGGGAAGTTCGAGTTCATCAGCTCGGGCGGGTACTATCACTCGATGCCGCTCGACCCGCTGCGCCAGTTCATTGACACGGCGGCCGAAGTGCAACGGGCGATGGGCTTCCAGAACGAGAAGGATCACCCGGAAGTGGCGCCCAGCCAGTTCGAGATCAACTACGGATACGCGGAGGCGGTGGCGGCGGCGGATCAGATACAGCTCTACAAGCTGCTTTGCCGGCAGATCGCGACGAATATGGGTTATACGGCCAGCTTCCTTCCCAAGCCCGTGGTGGGCGTCAACGGCAGCGGCATGCACACCAACGTCTCGGTTTCGCAGGGCAAAACCAACCTCTTCTGGGATGAAAAGGGACCGGAGCAGCTGTCGAAGTTCGGATGGGATTTTCTCGATCGGATTTTGGCGCACGCCCTGGATCTCTGCCTGATCTTCAATTCGAGCGTGAATGCTTATCGCCGTCTTGACCCGCACTTCGAGGCGCCGAACCAGATTCGCGCGTCGGCTGTGGACCGGGGGGCGATGGTTCGCATCCCGATCGGCAACCACAGGTCGATGCGGACAGAGGTGCGCGCTGTAGCGCCGGATGCGAACCCGTACCTTGCGCTCTACGGCATCTTCAAAACGGGCGTGGACGGAAAGATCGGCTCGACCGATCTGCGCGGGGGCGGCAAGTACCTGCCGGACAATATCCAGCAGGCGATTGACGACTTCAAAGGATCGGCCTGGATTGGAGAGATCCTGGGGGCGGATGTGCAAGGCCGCTACGTGGATTTGAAGCAGGCGGTGGCCAATCGTTCGCCGCGGGAGCTGGGAGGGATTGTGAAAGGCTCCGAAGTGCAGTTCCACCACGCGGTTTATAACCAGTCGCTTTGGAACCTGTTTTAGGGGACACCGGCCAGCAGAGGTCGGCGCATGCGCTTCCGCCCAGGTCTCAAAGGCGAGACCTGGGCACCCAAAGTTGAGAAGCGGATCGCCCCGCTACCCCGCAGGTGAATTGCATCGCTTTGTGGGGCCCCAAGCGTGTGGGCGCTCAGGATGACCGTGCAGACGTCAGGGCCAGAATAGCCACCTGGATTCCTCGACGCGCCGACGACGCACGCGAATCAGGATTGGGACCTGCTTTGGTTGGGCAGGAAGTAGGCCTCGACGGCGCGCATCAGGGATGCGTGATCGATTTGAGGCGTTTTGCCTTCATAGCGAGCCGACCAGCAAATCTGATTGACGAGGTCGCGCGGGAAGCAGCCGCGCAGCTCCTGATTCAGGGTGCCGCGGATGACGGTGATGAGTTCGCGGAGCAGCACCTGGTCAGCTTCGATGTCGCGTTCGAGCGCGACGCGGCGGAAGATTTCGCAGAACTGATCGTCGGTGACCGCGCCGATGTAGATCTTGGTCTGGATGCGTCGCAGGAACGCGGGATCGAGCAATTCCGAGGGATCGAGGTTGGACGCGAAGACGACGAGCATCTCGAAGGGGATCTCAATTTTCCGTCCGCCGGCGAGAGTCAGGAACTCGATGCGGCGATCGAGGGGAACGACCCAGCGATTGAGCAGCTCGTCGGGGCGAATGCGCTGCCGGCCCAAATCGTCGATGATCAAGACGCCGTTGTTGGCCTTCATTTGCATGGGGCCGGTATAGAACTTATTGATGGGGTTGTATTGCAGGTCGAGCATCTCAACGGTGAGCTCGCCGCCGACCATCACCGTGGGGCGATGGCAGCGGACCCAGCGAAGGTCGCGATTGTCATCGTCGCCTTCCCATGTGCTTTTATGGATCGCGGGATCGTAGACGGTGATGATCTGGCCGTCGACTTCGATCGCGTAGGGGATCCAGACTGCATCTTCGGCAAGCACGCTGGAGAGGATCTCGGCGATGGCGGTTTTGCCGACTCCCGCAGGGCCGTAGAGGAAGATCGCGCTGCCGGAGTTCAGGGCAGTCCCGAATTGCCGGAGCTTCTCGGCATCGATAACCATGTGGGCAAAGGCGCGCTCCACCTCAGGCGGGTGGACCTCGACATTGCGCACGCTCTGCTTGCGCACCTGGGCAACATAGCTTGACAGGGAGACGGGAGCGGGACCGGCATACTGGCTGTGCGACAGGAGCTCGAGAGCGCGGGTGCGCCCCTGGGAGGTGATGGCCATGTAGGGGATGTTCCCGGTCATGCCCGTGACTTCGCACAGGAGCTTGCCGCGGAGGCGGTTAAAGAGCTCATTGACGACGTCAAAATTGAGGCGCATGTGCTCGGCAAGGTCGAGCACGGAGAATGGGCCGGAGGTATAGAGGGACTTCAGGGCGATGTCTTCGAGGACAGATTCGCGGACGCCAACTTCGGAGATATGGCGGGGTCGATGATCGGGGGTTGCGATGTGTTCGGTCTTGCGAAAGTCTTGTATATGGAGGATGTCTTCCAATTTGGCCTCTCTGGTACCTGCCAATATACCCGGTCCTTTGCGGGGGTTTACAACCTTTTATGGACCCTGGAGAGTACCAAAGAAAGTAATCGAAAACACTGAAATCGGCGGCGAGCGGGCTTAGAATCGGTCGGCTTGCGCATCATTCTGCTTTTCTAGACGCCCATCCGGGGTTTGTTTCTGCGCACGTAGTCGGTGTCCTGCCTGGGTTCAGACTCGCACTCAATGGCGATGGTGGTGATGGGGTAGTCGGGCGCCTCGGCGGGAAGATCGGTGAAGCGCACGCGAAAGTCGTCTTGCTTGAAGGGGACGGGCGCGCCGGTTTTGACGAGCGTGGCCGATTTGACCTTGGTCATGAGTCCCGAGATGGCGACGTATTCGCCGGGCCAGAAGTGCACATGCATGTAGAGGGTATTGCCGATGCGGGTAAAGCTCGCGTAGTTGGAGCGGCGGACCTGGCAGGGATCGGACGCGTAGATGCTGTGTCCGTTGACGGCCATCCAGTCGCCGACTTCACGCAGGACGCGGACGGAAGGCTCGGGGATGGAGCCGTCGCCTTTGGGACCGATGTTGAGGAGGTAGTTGCCCGAATCGCGCACGCAGGAGATCAGGTTGCGAAGGACGGTGCGGGAGGATTTCCAGTTGTCGTCGGCGGCCTGGTAGCCCCAGCTGTCGTTGAGCGTCATGCAGGCTTCCCAGGCGCGGTCGCCGGTTTCGGCAACGATGTGCTGCTCGGGCGTGGAGAAATCGCCGGGAAGCTTGTTGCGGTTGTTCACGATAATCTCGGGCTGAAGCTGGAAGACCATCTCATTCATGCGAGTCGATTCCCACCCGGCGGCATCGAGCGGCCAGGCAACGTCGTACCAGAGGACGTCGATTTTGCCGTAGTTGGAGAGCAGGTCGTGGATGAGGCCGTGGGTGTAGTCGACGAAGCGCTTGCGGGCGTCTTCGCTGGTGGCGCAAAGCGCGCCGTCGGGATGATGCCAATCCATGAGGGAGTAATAGAAGCCGACGCGCAGGCCTTCGGCGCGCACCGCCTCAACGTATTCGCGCGCCAGATCGCGGCCCGGCCCCTGTTTTGGCGCGCAGTAATTGGTGAGCCTGGTATCGAAGTTGCAGAAGCCCTCGTGATGTTTGCTGGTCATGACAACGTATTTCATCCCGGCTTGTTTTGCGAGGCGAGCCCAGGCGCGGGGCGAGCCCTCGCGGGGATGGAACGTGGTTGCATGGGGAGCATATTCGACGACGGGGATGGCCTCGTCTTCCATGACCCACTCGTGGCGGCCGATGGTGGAGTAGACGCCGAAGTGGATGAACATGCCGAAGCGCGCGGCCTTCCACCACTTCATACGCTCGGCGCGGGTTGCATCTCCGGGCAGGGGTGCTGCGGACGACTGCGGAGCCTGGCCAGCAGCAAGCGGCAGGGCGCGGGCATTGCCGGCTGCCAAAGCGACCATTGTTGCGCTTGTTGCTTTCAAGACATTGCGACGAGACCACTGCGCGGTATCCATCAAAACAACCTCCATGGGTCTGGGTGGGGCTGAGCGAATTGCTTCGGGGTCGGGATTCGGCGAAATCTCAGACTCGTCCACTTTGCACCGCGAGGCCGCGATTGGTCCAATCGGACTCTAAGAACGCCGCGCGAGTGAGGTATTTTAATTTCTGGAGTTGAGCGAGAAGGAGCGGTCGGTAGCGCAGCTCATGAGGATTGGGAAACATGGGACGCGGAAGCGATGGTGGCTTGAGAGACGAGGCCGGCTTTGATCTTAGACCAGTTTGATTTGCATGGAAAGACCGCATTGGTGACCGGCTCCTCGCGCGGGCTTGGGCTGGGGATGGCCACGGCGCTCTCGGAGGCCGGAGCGCGGGTTGCGCTGCACGGGTCGAAGTCTGTTCCCGCCGATGCGCTGAAGCAGGTGGAAGCAGGCGGAGGGATGGCGGTGTCGGGCGATGTGAGCGATCCTGATGCGTGCCGGAGAATCATTGAAGATGTCGTCACGGAATTTGGAAGGATCGACATCCTGGTGAACAATGCCGGGAGCATACGCCGATCGCCGGCCTCGGAATATTCCTGGGAAGATTGGACGGCCATTCTCGAAACGAATCTTTCGAGCGTGTTCCGGCTTTCGCAGCTGGCGGGGAAACACATGCTGGCACAGGGCGCGGGAAAGATCATCAATGTTGCTTCCCTGCTGGCATTTCAGGGCGGGATTCTGGTGCCGTCGTATGCAGCGGCCAAGGGCGGCGTGGGACAGTTGACCAAAGCCTTTGCGAATGAATGGGCGTCGCGGGGGGTGAATGTCAACGCGATTGCGCCGGGGTACATGGAGACCGACAACACGGCCGCGTTGCGAGCGGATCCGGTGCGGTCGCGGCAGATTCTCGAGCGCATTCCCGCAGGAAGATGGGGCAAGCCCAGCGATCTCGGCGGGGCGGTTGTTTTCCTGGCGTCGGCCGCGAGCGATTATCTGCACGGGCACATTCTGGTTGTCGATGGGGGATGGATGGGGCGGTAGGCGGCAGAGGAGCCGAGGTGTGTATCGTGGAGTAGGCGCAAACTCAAGAGGCGGGGGCGCGCCCGAATTCGACTCTGCATGAAAAGGTGAGGTGGCTTTCTCGATGAGCAAGGCTGCAGCCAATGGATTGACTTTTCGCAAAGACGCGGAACTGGATCTTCTCTCGCTGGGAGCGTTGGTGCACCGGCTTGATCCGGGGATTATTCCTTTTCGCAAAGCGACCGAGTGCGCCATTCACGTGAGCGGCGGCGAATTCAACGTGGCCGCGAATCTCTCCGACTGCTTCGGGATGAAGACGGGGATCGCGACCGCGATGGTGGAGTATCCGCTGGGAGACCTGATAGCCGAGCGGGTGCGCGCGATGGGGGTGAAGCCGTTCTACAAGCGGTTTGAGCATAACGGCGTGACCGGGCCGAACATGGCCACGGTTTACAGCGATCGCGGCTTTGGGGTGCGGGGGCCGGTGGTTTTCTACAACCGGGCGAACGAGGCGGCCGCACAACTGAAGCCGGGGGATTTCGATTGGCAGGAGATTTTTTCCGGCGGAGTGCGCTGGGTCCACAGCGGCGGAATCTTTGCGGCATTGTCGCCAACCACAGCGGAGCTGGCGGTGGAAGCGATGCGCAGGGCCAAGGCGGCGGGAGCGGTGACTTCGTTCGATTTGAACTTCCGCGAGAAGCTCTGGAAGATATCCGGAGGGAACAAGCATGCTGTGGAAGTGATCGGCCGCATTGTCGAGAACGTTGATGTGCTGGTGGGCAATGAAGAGGATCTGCAAAAGGGATTGGGGATCGCGGGGCCGGAGGTTGCGTCAAAGTCGAAGCTGGATCCACGGGTATTTTTCGAAATGATTGAGAAGGTGATCAAGAAGCATCCTCACGTGAAGGCGGTTGCCACGACGCTGCGCGAAGTTCACTCGACGAGCCGGCACAGCTGGAGCGCGGTGGCGTGGATGGATGGCAAGACCTACACGGCTCCGACGGCGGAGCTCGATGTGTATGATCGCGTGGGCGGCGGAGACGGATTCGCGGCGGGATTCTTCTACGGCCTGTTGAGCGGAGAATCGCCGGAAACCGCGGTCAAGCTGGGATGGGCGCACGGCGCGCTGCTCACGACATTTCCCGGCGACACGACGATGGCGACCCTGGAGCAGGTGCGCGCGTTCGCGCAAGGCGGGTCGGCGCGCATCCAGCGTTGAGCAATCGAGCATGCGAACGGACGCGATGGTTCTTGCCCTGGCAGAATATGAGCGAACGAGTCGGCTGCCTGCCGCCGGAGATTATTCCTTGACCTTGATCACCAGAGCGCTGTAGGTGACGCCGGCAGGCACGAGGATCTGGTGAGGCACTCCGGCGTTGACGGTGATCACATCGCCGGGCGCTATGGCCTGCGACTTTCCTCCCTGGATGCTGGTACCCTTCGTCTCGCCATCCGCGCTGGTTTTGGCGCCGACGATCGAACCGCCCGTGATCAGCGTGGCGCTTCCCTGCTGAACGATCATGACGTCGTCCCAATGGGCATGACGTTCCGCGCCACCGCTGGCTGTGCGCACGGAGATCTGCACCCTGTGGCTTCCATAGTCGGCGAGCACAACGCCCGAG
Organism: Occallatibacter sp.; assembly: GCA_035508975.1. Lineage (GTDB taxonomy): Bacteria > Acidobacteriota > Terriglobia > Terriglobales > Acidobacteriaceae > Telmatobacter. The sequence goes on along the minus strand of DATJMC010000035.1, from coordinate 18,212 downwards.
CCGCCGGAGGCAGCCGCCTGAGCAGGAAGCGCGCTGAGCTGCTCGCGAATTTGCTGCGAAGTAAATACCTCGGATTTGCCGGCGCTCTGCGTCCATGCGGGCATGCAGAGGACGAATGTTGTTGCAACGATTGCCGCAGTTTTCATCGATACTCCTTGAACTAGCGCAGGCTTTCGAGCGGAGCCGGGTCCATGTCGGCATAGTCCTGATTCTCGCCGCCCATACCCCAGCAAAACTTGTAGGCCTGGGTGCCGACTCCGGCGTGAATGGACCATCCGGGCGAGACGACGAGATCGCGATTGGCCATGATGATGTGGCGCGTCTCCTGCGGAGGCCCCATGAAGTGAAAGACGCGGGCGCCTTCCGCGACGTCGAAGTAGAGGTAGATTTCAGAACGACGCATGTGCGTGTGCGCGGGCATGGTATTCCAGGCGCTTCCGCTCTGGAGGTGAGTCACTCCCATCACGAGCTGGCAGCTCTTCGCGCCGGCGAGGTGAATGTACTTGTAGACGGTCCGACGGTTGCAGGTCTCCACGCTGCCGAGCTCGGCGGGCTGCGCTTCTTCTTTCTTGACGAGAGTGACGGGATAAGTCGCGTGCGCGGGATAGCTAAGAAGGTAGAATGCCGCCGGCGAGCCGCCGGACCTGGACTCGAAGAGGACTTCCGCATTGCCGCGGCCGATGTAGAGCAGGTCAAGGTTGTTGAGGGGGTAGGAAGATGCGCCGACGTGGACCACTCCCGGGGCGCCGATGTTGAGCACCCCGAGTTCACGACGCTCGGTGAAAAACTCTGCGCGCAACTCGGCGCTTGTCGGCAAGGTGAGCGGGGCATCGAGCGGAACGGCCATTCCCGCGACGGCGCGGTCGAGATCGACATACGCAAGCTGGATGGAACCGGCGTGGAAGAGCCCGCCGATGAGGAAAGTATCCCGCAGTTCCTGAGTCGTCATGCGGGGATAGCGGACGGGATCCGCCATTAAAACCGTCTTCATGGCCAGGCCTTCTTTCCGCGACCAACGTTCGTGGGGATGCTGTTGCAGCAGCCATTGCACCAGTTCCCTGCCGCCGGCAGAGTTGTCGAACTGATTGTATATGCGTGGATTCTTGCGGCCGTCGGTGTATTCGTTGGAGACCCAGGGATCCACGGCGGCGCGCCAGTTCGGGGCCGCAGCGCCCGCGAGGAAGGACCATTGCCGCACGGTGTTTTCGGCCATCGCATGCCGGGCACCCCTGGCGCGGACCGAATTACGTTTTCGCGCCCCGGGCTGTACTGTATCGCACGCCCGTGATTCCGGACAGAGCGATGAGGCGCGCCAACTGATTGGCGGGGTGCCTTACTCGTAGCGCAGAGCAACGATGGGATCGACCTTGACAGCCCGGATGGCGGGGACGAGGCTTGCCCGCAAAGAGGCTTCGGAGTTTCGCCGCGAATCGAGCGAGAAGGACGCGCATCACGACTCCTCTGCGAGCAGCCTGTCCATGACTCCCGTGATTTGCCGCCAGCGTTGCGTCTCGTCTTCCATGGCCTTCAATCCGAGCCTGGTGACCGAGTAATACTTGGCTTCCCGATTGGTTTCGGTTTTTCCCCAGCTGCCTTTGATCCAGCCATTCTGCTCCAGGCGGACCAATGCGGGATACAGGGTGCCCTGGTTGACTTTGAGCAGTTCGTCGGACACCTGCTCAAGGCGTGTGGCGATGGCATAGGCATGCCGGGGGCCGAGGGTGGCCAGGGTGCGCAGGATCATGAGGTCGAGGGTCCCCTGGAGTATCGAAATCGGAGCGGGCATTTTCTTCACTTGGTATCCTAGTGAACGACAGTAGGATGCCTCGACGCCTACTTGGATGTCAAGTGGAACCGGCGCAGGCGGCGCGATTTCTTCCTGAAGACGCCACGCGCCCTGGCGGTTTCTTCGCAGGAAGATGGCGGCCCTTGGGTAGAAACTCCGGGTGTCGTTGATGCGGCGGAGGGCGGCTATTTGGCCGGCACAGCCAGGGCTTTGACCACCTCGTTCACCAATTCTTCAGGAACGAACTTGGCGACATATCCATCGGCGCCGACCTTATTGGCATGCGCCTCATTGGCCGATCCGGAGAGCGAGGAATGAATCACAACCGGAACCGATTTCATTCCATCGTCTTCTTTCATCTGGCGGGTCAAGATAAACCCGTCCATCTCCGGCATCTCCAAGTCGGTGAGCACCAGCGCCACTTTTTGGCGCAGCGGGACGCCGGCGGAACGTGCTTCCTGGGCGAAGTGCTTGAGGCGTTCCCAGGCTTCTTTGCCTGTCTTCGTGCCCACGAAAGGCAGCCCGAGCTTGGTGAGCACAGTTTCGATCTGGCGGCGAGCCACACTGGAGTCGTCGGCGTACAAGACGACACCGCCCCGCGGGATGTGGACGGCGGGGAGACTTCCGAGTTCCTCGCCGCTCTTAAACCGGAAGGGGAGAGCCTCTCTCAGGATGGATTCAACGTCGAGGATCAATGCCAGGCGTGCGTTTTCTTCCTGGTCGTCCAAGCGGGCCAGGCTTGTGACCAGCGCTCCGGCCGCGGATTTTTCGGCAGAGACGACCCTGCTCCACTCGAGGCGCACGATCTCTTCGACCTCTTCGACTGCGAATCCCTGCACCGACCGCTCGTACTCGGTGACGAGCAGGATGTTGAACGCGGGGGCCGCGCAGCCGACTACGGATGGAAGGTCGATGACCGGGATAATCTGGCCACGGATGTTGGCGACGCCGAGAACGTGTTTTGGCGAGCCCGGCATGGGTGTGACCGGGGGCATCATCAGGGCTTCGCGAACCTTGAAGACGTTGATGCCGAAGATCTCACGGGTCTTCGAATTCCTGTCTTCCCCGAGGCGGAAGATCAGCAGCTCGAATTTATTGGTGCCGGCTAACTTGGACCTCTCCTCGATTTCCTGCATCACGTCGCTCATTGCGGGCTCCTCAACTCTGCTTTTCCCGGATTGCCGCGCCCAGTGCATCCAGCCTGGTGAGCAGCTCCTGCTCGGTGCGCGAGAGCTCCGCGCCCTGCAGCAGGGCTGTCTCACGATCGCCGGACTTCAGCGCCGAGCGGAGATTGCGTGCCGTCTGATAGAGCAAGGCCAGGGGCGCCTCGATCTCCTGAAAAACGGGCAACTGGGCCCAGGAATCGCGTCCGATGCCCTCGAACCACTTGGCAAAGCGGCACTGATGCTGATCCTGAATCTCGTCGGGAGCTTCAGCCGGAGTGTGGCTTGAGATTTCGGCCAGGATTTTGCGCACGAAGATCCTGGTATCGTTCTTGGCCGATTCGATATTCATCTGCGCGACCAGGGTGTGAAGCGAGTGGACGCGGGCTCCCAGGGAGAGGGTCACCGATTCGGCTCCGTGAGCTGACTGTTCTGCCGAGTGACTGGTTTTCTCGATCGACCGTGCCGAACCGTCGATGTCGGTGATGTTGCTCTGCACCTCTTCGGTAGCCTTTTGCACGCGTTTCGACAGGTTGCGTACCTCGTCGGCGACGACCGCGAAGCCGCGGCCGTGTTCGCCGGCCCGCGCTGCCTCAATGGCAGCATTCAGAGCCAGGAGGTTAGTCTGGTACGCGATTTCGCGGATCGTCTGAGCGATTCTGCCGATTGCGCCGACCTGGGTGATCAGCTCCTGCGAGGCATTCCGGCTCTCGCCAACCGACTGCGCCAGACCGCCCAGCGTGCCGCCAACGGCCTTCATCGCGCGGTCAGTTTCCTCGGCCACCGCCATCAAGGAATCGGCATTTTCCGAGGCAGCCTTGCTCATATCGGCGATCACCTGCTCGGCGAGCCGGGTATCGCTGATATTGCGCCAGGATGCATGGAAGGCGATCACCTTCCCCTCCAGACTGCGCACCGGGGTGAAGTTCAGGGCAAAGGTTACGCCGCCAAGCGCGAGCTCGGTGCTGTGATGGCCGGAGGGATCGGCCATCATTTTTCGAAAGATGTCGCGTATGCGTTCGGGATCCTTGTGAAACTGGTGGATGGAACGGCCCAGGGCCTGTCGCACATCGGCGCCGCGCAGGCTTGGATTCAGGCGCTTATGGTTAAGCGCCATGGTCTCCTGCGCCGCACGATTCATGTAGAAGATCGCATTTTCCATCTTCTCGTCGGCATCGCAGAGCATTTCGAGGCTGGTAAGGGGCTCGAGCAGCGCTCGCGCGTGATCGAGGAGCGTCTGCTTCTCGGGCGTGCTGCCACGCTGCTTGCGATGGGGCCGCTTGAGGGGCGGGGGAACAGCCGCGTTCCCCTGCCGACCGGCGGATTGCCCCTGCCTGGCTTGAACCGCCGCTCTCGACGCCAAGCTTCTGCTTGCCTTCCGGTGATTGTTCACAACCATGCTGGCCATCGTCCGATCTCCTTCAGTGAGAGATTGCAGTTCCAACCGTCAACGCGTCGAACCAATTCAAGAATCGATCCACGTTTTGGCCGGCATAGATGGCTCCATGCTGAGGACAAAGCATGTCGATCTCGAGTTCACGAATCCGGTCAATCCAGTCCTTTTTGGCGGAGTTTGAAGGCAGCCAGCGCTGGTGAAAGAACCTGGCGTGCTGGATATGCTCATCGAATGCCTTGGCGGATTCCACTCCACGCCGGCCTCCCACCCAGATTCCGTGGCCGGGGGGGAGAAGCGCGGCTCCGACGTCTCCGCAAAAGAACACTTTCGCCTCGCGGTCGTAGACATGAAAGTTTGCCGAGGCGTGCAAGTAGTGGGCGGGGATGAATTCGAGTTTGCGGTCGCCGAGCATCATCGACCCACCCTCGTCGGGTATGCAGATCATCTCGGCATCGAGCGCGCCGTAGTGCCGGAGGAACCCCTCCCACAATGCCGGCACATGCCACTGGATCTTGTGGTTGCATGCGTTCCACAGGGGGAGACTGGAGGCGATGTCCGGATCCTGGTGGGAGACGAATGTCTTGCGCACGGAGGTCGGCGGCACCACCTCGGCGACGGCCGACAGCACCTGGGGAAAGATTTCAAAGCCCCCCGGATCGAGCACGGCGCTCTCGCCGCTGGACTCCACGATGTAAACGTTGGAATCGATAACCCGCCGTTCATCCTGATCGAACAGGACCCACCAGCGGTGATTGCCCGCTTCAAATACTGGCTCTGCTTTCATGCAGCACCTCCTCCAGTTCTCCGCGGTATTTCCAGATCGCTTCGCGAACCTTGGCCACCGCCAGTCCCATCTCGTGCGATACCCGCATCAAGGGCGCGCCGGTGCACTCGGAGAGCGCTGCCTCGATGCGTCCGTTGGTGACGACATACTCCTGCTCGGCGATGCCCTCCTGCAGCCGGATCACGGTCTGAACGAGGGTGCAGAGGATCGCCAGGCCCTCGGCCTGCTCGGCTGCGACGTTCCGCTGCCAGTTGGCTGCAGAGTTGCGCAGGAATTCGACCGCCTTGTTCTTGCCGCCGGCGGTGCAGGCAGCGCGCAGGAACATCTGGCTGAACTGCGCCTGTTGCAGGATGCGCATGTGCACCCGGACAAGGGGAGCGATGGACTGCTGCAGGGGAGCGGCGGCATGCTTCAGCAGCAATGCCTGCTCGCGGAAGGCCTGGGCGACAACGCCATAGCTGGCAAGTTTATTGCCATGCCGTTTCACCAGCACCATGGCGTTGAGGGCCCGCCGGTCAATCTCACGCAAGGATCGCTCGATGGTCCGCCGTGTCTGGTGCGACGCGTCCAAGATGGCCATGACTCGCTGAATATCCATCACTGGCCCCTTTCGGCGGCGGCGCCGGCCGCGGCGCTCAAGGCTCCGGCGTCAAGGATCAAGACCACGTTCCCGGCACCGGAGATGGTGGCGCCCTGATAGAGGTTCCCAGCGGAGAGAAAGTCGATGGGCTTGACGACCGAGTCCTCATTGCCGAGGACCTCGGAGACGGCAAAGAGCCCGCGTTCGGTGAGCACGCCTTCGACGCTTTCGGCGCCCAGACGAAGCGGCCGATTTTGCAGGACAGCTCCAAGGTCAACCAGCGGGACGGTCTGGGTGCCGTCGACGCGGTAGCTGACGCGATTGGCGAGGCGATGCACGCGGTGTTCTTCGAGGTCGGCCAGACTGTCGATGGCGGAAATGGGCAGCGCGTAGATCTCCTGGCGCACGCGCAGGTAAAGCACGGGCAGCACCGCGAGCGTGAGGGGAAACTCCATCGAGATGGTCGTTCCCTGCCCCGGTTGTGTATTGATGGACAAACGGCCGCGGAGCCTGTCGGTGGTCTGTTTCACCACGTCCATGCCGACGCCGCGCCCGGACAACTCCGACGCCTGATCCCGGGTTGAAAAGCCGGGGCGAAAGATCAGCTCGAGCGCATCGTGGTCGGACAGATGCGCTGCTTCATCCTGGGTAATGACGCCTTTCTCGACTGCCTTCCTGACCACGAGATTGCGATCGATGCCGTTTCCGTCGTCGGAGACCTCGATGCGCACGCGGTCGCCAAGGTGGACCGCGGCGATGCGCAGCGTCGCGGCGACCGGCTTGTTGGCCCGCTTGCGAAGATCGGGAAGCTCGATCCCGTGATCGAGGCTGTTGCGGACCAGGTGCACAATCGGCCCCGACAAAGCGTCGACCACGGTCTTGTCGATCTCGACCTCTTCGCCGGCGATTTCAAGCTGAACCGTTTTGCCCAGCTGACGTGAGGCATCCCGAACCACGCGCGGCAGCTGCTGGAAGAGACGCCGGCATGGCTGCATGCGAAGACTCATAACGCTGCTCTGCAGGTCGCTGACCCGCAGATCCATCTCCCGTGCAATGCGCGTCATGTTCTCGTCTACGGTGCTCATGCTTCCCAGCGCCGATGTCAGACGGTTGCGCAAGAGAACCAGTTCTCCCACCTGATTCATCACCGCGTCCAGACGAGCGGCATCGACGCGCAACATCTTCTCCGCAGACTCGGCGCCTCCGGCAAGAGCCTTCTGCGCCGCTGCTCCGCCCTGCACCGGGCTCCATGGGTCGGGCGCGTGCGCGGCTTGTCCAGGCTTGCCCCCGAGCTCCTCTTCGGAGACCGGATCGACGGCACGGCTGATACGCGCCGGCGATGCCGACGCCGATTCCGCGGCCCTGGACGTGATTTCCGCGCCGAAGATGCCTGCCTGCTCCGGCCGGGTCCCGACAAGGACGGGCACGGGTCGGATCTGTCTGTCGACTTCGGAGGCTTCCGTTCCCGAGCCTTCCATCGCGAGCATGCGAATCCTGTCGCTCATGCCGGCCGGGCCGGGGCGCGGCGCCTGCTCCCTGGCAAGCTCTTCGAACATGCTGTCGATCACATCAATGCCGCCAAGGATCGCGTCGATCCGTTCCCTGGTGACGGGCAGGCAGTGCGAACGCAACTTTTCCAGCAGGTCTTCCAGATCGTGAGCCCACTCCACGAGGTGAACCGCTTCAAGAAAAGCCGCGCCGCCCTTGATGGTGTGGAACGCCCTGAAGATCGAGGCCAATGCCTCCTGATCGTCCGGCTCGGATTCAAGCCGCAAGGTATCTTCCTGAGCCTTTTGCAAAAGCTCCTTTGATTCGACGAGATAGTCGTGGAGGATCTCCAAATCCATAGCGGCATCCTGCACCGTATATCGACCCGGAGACGAGCAGCATTAGAACGGGAGCTCGAACGCCTGGCTCTTGCGGCCTGGCGCCGATGGCAAAGGCGCGACGCTCCGGCGGGAGGGTGGGGGGCGTGTCTTATCGCGAAGCGCTTGAAGGCACCGGCACGATCCGCACGGTTACGATCTGGTGCGGACCCATGGTCACCGTGAAGCGATGAGGACCGTCGGGCGCGATGGTCTTCAGGTCACGCTCCACCGCATCGGTCAAGGCAACCTTGCCGAGGGCAACGAGCGGTATCTCGACCTTGACATCGCGCGCTTTTCCGCCGAGGTCGATCAGGCGGAGGATGGTGCCGTTCCCGTTCTCTGCGGGCTTCCATGTATCCAGCAGCACATCGGCATCGTCGACCGAGACAAAGCTCTGCTGATTTCCATCGAGGCTGCGGGGCAGATCGAGCGCCTTGTCCTGGGAGCGGATCTCGTCTTCTTCCATGGGGGTTGCTTCCATCCAGCCCAAGCGGCTCAAGGCGGGCGGGTCAGTCTGGGCCGCACTGGTGATGAGGTAACGGAAGCGGAAGTGGCCGCCTTGCGCGGCGCGATAATTCGTATGCCAGTAGTTGTTCATGACGTAGGAGAAGATGCTGCCCGGCCGCTGTCCGAATTCGGTCGGCCACTGGCCGCGGTTGATGTCTCCCAGGGTGACGAGTGAAGCATCCAGGGGGATTACCGCCGCGGAAACGCCGTCCTGCTGGACGGCGACCCAATGCTGCACCGAGAACCACTCGTGGCCCGCGCCGGGATACATATCCCTGGCCGGATCGACGGCCCCGTTCTGAATCTCGTACTGGAATTGCGGGTGGGTCATCGCAAAGGGAAACGCGAAGTACACTGCTTCTTTCCTGAGCTCTTGGTTTTTCTCGATGTCTTCGACGAGTTCGATCTTCTTTTCGTCGTCGAACAAGCGCACCTCGGTACGAATCGCGGGGGTATTGTCGCTTGATGACTCGAGCTCAGCGCGCCAGCCCCAGGGGGTGCGATCGACCGAAACCAGGCGTCCGTTCCCTGCCGGATGCACGTGCAATTCCGGTTTCGGCGAGATGGCGCGATATTGCAAAATGCTGTTAGGCTCCCGATCGCCGCCGCTGACGTAAAGATACTGGCCGAAGCGCCACGCATTTCCGGTATCCACCAGCTCCTTTCCAAGCTGTTTGTCGAAGATGCTGCGAATGCTGCCGGTCGCGGGATCGAGCTCTACCTTGTAGAAGGGACTCTCAAGGGTGTTTGAATCGCCATGCTGCGCGGTCGCGGGTTCGCGGTTCGCGTGCCGGAGCAGATAGACCTTGTAACCCATCGCCGGAACGTTTTCTGCGCGGAATTCCACGCGGCGATAGTTTGGCCCCTGATGAAGCAGCAGCCAGGGAACGGGCTGGCCGGTGGCGCGATCGGCAATCTCCATGCCGTTCTCGAGGTCTATGGCGACCTGGCCATTGCGCGTCCAGTTGAGCGGATTGAACACCACGAGACTGTTCACACCGGCTGAAGTCAAATCTGCCAGTGCGGCCATGCTGCTGCGTAAAATGTCATCGCGCTGCGCGGCCGCGTCGGTGGCGCGCGAGTCCTTGACGCGCAACTGCTCGACGGCTTCATTGCTCTCGGGGTCGGACACGCTGTTCCACGAAAGCCACGTATGCTCATCCATGAGCACCATGTTTTCCCACATGGCGTTCAGCAGGTTGCGATCGACGGCGAGCCGGGGATTGAGGAGCGCACTGAGGGTGGCGAGCTTCTCAGCCGAAGGCGCGCGGCTCTCGTTCTCGCGTTCGATCGCGGCGTAGAAGGCATCCGAGCCGATCCCATCTTCCCAGTAAGGGCCGCCATCGCCGCGCACGGTGGGAATCGCATCGCCGAACTGGCGCGCAATGGCTGCGAGCGCATCGTGAAATCCCGAGACCTGGAGATGCGGATAGGCATAGAGAGCATTCCACTGGCCGGCGAGTTCGCCCTGTTGCGGGAACAGGTCTGTGTTCTCAACCTGGGTGCCGAAGAGGATTGCGCTGTCGGCGCGATAGTGGGGGCCTTGATACATCTGAAGGAAGAGCGGCAGCACTTCTTCGCCGGTCTCGGTCAAGGGAGGCAGCCCAAAGAGGAACTGCATCTGCATGTAGTGGCGCGAATACCACATCAGCACCTTGCCCCCATCCGGCCCCTGCCACCAGAAGGGGGTGTTCTCGTTCAAATGACCCTGGAGGAGCACGGGCGCCCGATCGTTGTTGCTGCCCGCGAAGAAGTAGGGGATGCGCGCCGCGGCGAGGATCGACGCATACGACCAGGAATACGACGGTACATCGGTGATGTTGGCGTAGTTGAACGGCGTCCCATGTTCGCGGCTGAAATTCGCACTTGGGTAGAGAGAGCGGATCAGGGTCTCGGCGGTGGGAAACCCGGTGAGCAGATTGGCTGATTGCGCGGGAAGGTAGATATGCTCATTGCGGATGGCCGCAAGAACACGCTCTCGCTCCTCCGGCGTCCGTGACTTCAAAAACTGGTCGAGGTTCCACTCGCCATCGGTACTGAAACGAAAGTCCGGGTGCTTCGCCGTGAGATCCATGGCTTCATCGAGGATGCGGCTCTGAATCGCGGAGACCTTCGCCTGATAGTCGGTGTAACCCACGTCGAGATGCACATGCGGCACGAGGTAGAGGGTCCACTTTTTCCGGGGGCTCAGCGTCTCGGTGACCTCAGTGGGTACTCCGTTGAGGGTGACCTTGACTTGCGCCCGCGCTCCCGCTGCGAACTCGGGGACATAGAATTGGACGCGCTGCTGGCCGAAGTCCTCGCTGGCTGCGAGCGGCTTGGTGAGGGTGCGCCCGGCGAGGGTGAGTTCTACCGTGCCGGGTATCGCCTTCTGCATGGTCTGCACAAACACATCCACGCGTTCTTCGACAGCCGCGCCGTGTTTCACGAAGAAGATCGTGGGCTCGGCATGCGCCGTGATTTTGTTTCCAGGCTCGGCGCTGCCGCGGGTGAGCTCAATTGCGTCGTACACAAAGCCGGCGTCGGGCACTTCCTTCTCTGCCAGCGCGACGGCCTGCAAGGTGATCGCGTTGCTTCCTTCCTTCAGCCATGCGCCGGGAAAATCGAATTCCACCTCGGCGCGCGAATAAGCCGGATAGAAAGCGGCCACCATGTCGCCCATCTTGTAATCGAGCCTGGGATGGAGGTAGAACACGCCGGTTTTGCCATTGATGCCCACGCGCAGGGCGGGCACGCTGGACTGCTCGATCAGGATGGATGCCCGGAAGTGATAGCTGCGGGCCGGCGCGCCGGCGATCGCAAACGCAATCGTTCTCGGCGCGGAGGCATCTTCCCCGGAGTGTGCCGCGAACGCAACCGGCGCGTAAGCATACCAATTCTTCTGCGGGTCGTCGTGCCCCGCATGGAAGATGACTTGCCCGGTCGGCGCGCCGTCGGCGAATTCTCCCGAAGAGCCATCAAAGGTTCCCACGCGCCACACGGGAGTGTCCTGCGCCGCGGCGGCCATGGTTATCGAGAATGCCGCCAATGCCAATGCAGCGGTTTTCCAGCTCATGTCTGCCCCCGAGAGTTCGCTCAGACTTGTCGAACTTCAATGCCCTTGTTTTGAAATGGCGCGACCGCTTGGTTCCCTGCATCGCGATCCGTGATGATCATCTGCACGTCGTCGGCGGGGCACAGCAGCCAACGAGACACCGCGCCGAGCTTGGAATGATCGGCCACCACCACTTTTTTTTTGGCATGCTGGACCAGCACGCGCAGGAAATCCGCTTCCTGCGGGTGCACGCATGTCAGTCCCTGCTCCGCGTCGATTCCATCCACGCCGATGAACATGAGATCTGAGAAGACCCTCTGGGCCGCTTGATTGGCCAGAGGGCCGACGAGGGTAAACCAGTTGCCGCGCAGATGGCCACCGGCGACGATCACGTCGATGTCCTTGAGCGAGCTGAGTTCCATCGCCACATTCACGGCATTGGTCACGATGGTGATGCCGCGCAGGAGCTTGAGATAGCGCACCACTTCGGTTGTGGTGGTGCCGCCGCTCAAGGCGATGGTGAGTCCCGGCTGCACGAGATCCGCGGCGGCCTGAGCGATGCGTCGCTTCTCCGCGGCGAAGGTCCCGACCTTGTCCTGAAAGGAAAGGTCATGTTTGAAGGGCTCATAGAAGAGAGCGCTGATGGAGATGGCTCCGCCGCGTGTGCGGCGCAGAAGGGAGCGTTGCTCGAGGTCGTCAAGGTCGCGCCGGACGGTGGCCATGGACGCTTCAAGGGTCAGGCAGAGTTCATCGACGCTGACTTCACCGCGTTCCTGGACCTGGCGCAGGATGAAGTCCTGGCGCGCGGCCACGTTGTCGAACTTGCCCGTCATGCCAGCCACGATACACGACCGTGCAGCCGTTTGTCGCCGGGATATGCTCGAAGCTGACAATATCGGTCAATATTCTTGGTGAAAACGCGCGTTTAGCGCATATTTTCTGCTTGCTTCATTGACAAACTCTCGGCCGGTTCGTAGAGTCGATCTTGCTCGCGCGAGATTGCCTCACTTCCGTTTCAGGAGCGACAAGCATGGCCGCAGATGCATCCGGATGGGCGCTCCTCCTCTTCGCGGGCGCTGCGAACGGCACTTTCGGCCTGCCCATGAAGTTTGTGCGCCGCTGGCAGTGGGAAAACACCTGGGCTGCGTGGACGGTTCTGGCGCTGCTGGTCTTACCCGCAATCCTCGCACTTGGGGGCGTTCCGTCGCTTGCTGCGATCTATCGGGGACCCGGTCTGCAAGCGAGCGCGCTTGTCTTCCTCTTCGGGGTAGGCTGGGGGCTCGCGCAGGTTTTGTTTGGCAAGGCGATTGACGCGATCGGCATCGGGCTTGCCTTCTCGGTCGTGCTCGGACTTTCGGCAGCCTGCGGCACCGTTCTGCCGCTGCTGCGTATGCAGGCGGAGGCAAGCGCTGCGGCTGCCAACCTTCGCGTCCTCTTCGGATTGCTGCTGGTGGGCTTTGGCATTGCCGCTTGCGCGTTTGCGGGGCGGCGCCGGGAGGCTGCACAGTCGGCCCAGGCGATCGCGCCACGGGCCTTTACGCCAGGATTGCTGATGGCGGTTGCAAGCGGAGTCCTGGCGTCGTTGATGAACGTCGGCCTGGCATTCGCCGGCCCGATTTTGCAGCGCGGCGCGGCGCTGGATCTCGGCCCCACGCGGAGTATGTTCGCGGTCTGGCTGGTGTTGCTGCTGGGCGGAGCGATACCGAACCTTTGCTATTGCGGGTTTCTTCTGGGCAGGCGCAAGACGTGGGAGCTTTACCGCGGCCCGGGCCAAGCGCGCAATTTCGGCCTAGCCGCACTGATGGCAGTGCTTTGGTTTTTCAGCACCATTCTCTATGGCGTCGCCGCGCAGTGGCTGGGGGAGTGGGGCGTCGTGCTTGGATGGCCCGCGTTCATGTCGGTCATCGTGATCACCGCGGGACTGCTGGGCATCTTCTCCGGCGAGTGGGCCGGCAGCGGAAGAACTCCGGTTCTCTTCCAGATCGCCGGGGTGCTCCTGCTGGTGCTTGCAATCGTCGCCTTCTCGCTGGCGCAGAACGTGCTGCAGCATGGAGAGCGGGCCGGCACGGTTGCGCGTGGTTTGTTCTCCGCTGCCTATGTACGATAAGTTCCCGTGGATCGCGGTGAGCGGGGATGACTCGCTTTGCCAGCTTGGCTGGCCCGAGATCGGCGCCGCGCTGCGCGCGCACCTGAAGACCCGCAATGCCATTGTCTGCGTCGAGTGCTATCCCGGCAGCATCCTGGCCCCGATGATCCAGGCCCTCACGGCGCAACTGTCTCCCGATCACGTACTGGTTGCCGAAAGCTGCTACCTGCGGCCGGACGCGATCGAAGCAAAATTCGCCTCGCTGCTGACGGACGATCCGGTGTTTGGCAGGATGAGCCCGGTAACGCTGCACGAATTCCTGGACCCTCAGAAAGCTGAACAGGCCCGCAGGCGCCTGGGCAGCGGCGGTCTTCATCTTGTGATCGGCACCGGCGCTTCCCTTCTGGTTTCTCGGCCTGATTCTCTGGTCTATGCCGACCTGGCTCGCTGGGAGATCCAGCAGCGATACCGGCGCAACCAAATCTCGAATCTCGGGCTTGAGAACCGAAGCGAAAAGGCTTCGCTGCAATATAAGCGGGGCTTTTTCGTTGACTGGCGCGCCGCCGACCGGCTGAAAGCGGAACTGCTTCCCGCGATCGATTTTCTTCTGGACTGCAACCAGCCCGAAACTCCGAAGATGATCCGTGGCAGCGATCTTCGAGCCGCGCTCGCGACCGTCGCCCATCAACCTTTTCGCGTGACGCCCTTCTTCGATCCCGGCCCATGGGGAGGGCATTGGATGGAGGAGATCTGCGATCTGCCGCGCAACAAGCCCAACTATGCCTGGTGCTTCGACTGTGTGCCCGAAGAGAACAGCCTGCTGCTGGGGTTCGGCTCGCGCCGGGTCGAAATCCCCGCGTTGGACCTGGTCCTGATGCAGACGCGCGCCCTGCTGGGCGAACAGATCGAGCGCAGTTTCGGAGCCGAGTTTCCCATCCGTTTCGACTTCCTGGACACGATGGGCGGCGGGAATCTCTCTCTGCAGGTGCATCCCCGGACGGCTTACATCCGCGAACATTTCGGCATGGCCTACACGCAGGACGAGAGTTATTACCTGCTTGACGCGGCTCCCGACGCCTGCGTTTATCTCGGCCTGCGCGAATCGGTCGAACCCGAGAAGATGATGCAGGAGCTCCGCGATGCTTCGATGGCGACGCATGCGCAGTTTGACGCGGAGAAGCACGTCAACCGATTTCCGGCGCGCAAGCACGACCACTTCCTGATTCCCGCGGGCACGGTCCATTGCTCCGGGCGCAACTCCATGGTGCTGGAGATCAGCGCTACGCCCTACATCTTTACCTTCAAGTTGTGGGACTGGGCGCGGATGGATCTGGAGGGCCAACCGCGGCCGCTTCATCTCAGCCACGGGTTTGCCAACATCTGTTGGGAGCGGCGCACCGGCTGGGTTGAGGAGAACCTGATCAATCGCGTCGAACCGCTTGGCTCGGGACCCGGGTGGCGTGAAGAACGCACCGGCCTGCACGCCCTGGAATTCATCGAGACCCGACGTCACTGGTTCACAGCGCCCGTGCCCCACGACACGGCGGGCACGGTCAATGTGCTCAACCTGGTGGAGGGAGATGCCGCGGTGGTGGAGAGCCCGGAGGGCGCTTTCGCGCCATTCGAAGTGCACTATGCCGAAACCTTCATTGTCCCCGCCGCGGTTGGTCCCTACATCATTCGCCCGAGGTCCGCGCATCCAACAGACATGGCCACGATCAAGGCCTTCGTGCGCCGTGCACCGGCAGTGTGAGCGGGAAAGTGCCGCAGGAATTTCGCAGGATCACCGGGGTCGAAAGGCGCCCTATGCTACTTTGAAGTGTCGCAATTTTGCGACTTGAAGGATGAACTACCAGGGTGCGCTGGCATTCCCGTCCGGGAATTCCAGCCAAGCCGAAAGAGGAGGAACCGTGTCGAAGGTTTTGGTTCTGGTTTTCGCAAGTCTTACGTTGGGCCTGTTGTGCTGTGCGCCCACGGCATCGGCCCAGGTCTCCGTCAACATTGGAGTGGCACCCGTGTGCCCTTATGGGTACTTCTCGTATCCTCCGTATGACTGCGCACCGTATGGCTACTACGGGCCCGACTGGTTTTTGGGCGGGGTGTTTATCGGAGCAGGCCCATGGTTCCATGGCCCTGCCCACTTTTCCGGCCATGTTGACAACCGGTTCGATCCGCATCACGGATACAGAGGGCCGTTGCCCGGGCGCGGAGAAGAGCCAAACAATAACTTTCACGGCAACGAAGCGAGAGACGGCAGAGGCCACGTGGTTCAAGAAGCTCATTCTGCCAACAATGAACACGCGCTCCCCGGACATCAAGGCGGCGGTGGACATCACAGGTAGCGCCCGCTGTTGAATTGGCTCCGGGATCGAGCTGTGGGCAGCGCGCACGCCGCGGATTGCTCAACGCGAGGCTCTTCTTTTGCCAGGAATCGGATTCCCGAATGGAGTTGAGCTCCGCGGCGTGGCAACATGGAAACATGGCACAGGAGGCCCGACTACTCATCGTTGCAAACCAGGTAGATCCTGAGTTCGCAATGCTTGAGAACCTGCCGTATGTACTGGCGAGCGATCGTTCCGCTGGGACTGCAGGAAGAGATGCTGTCGCCATTTTGCACTGGTCGGGGACCAGGGAGATGCTGCGCGAAGCCTTTCTGCAATGCGCACATCTGCGCTGGGTACACTCGCGGTGGGCGGGCCTGGACAGTCTGCTGTTTCCCGAGCTGGTGAATAGCGACGTGGTGCTGACGAACGGAAAAGGCGTCTTCAGCCAGTCGCTCGGAGAATTTGCGCTGACCGCAATTCTCTACTTCGCCAAAGATCTGCCGCGCATGCGCCGGAACCAGTTGGCGCGCACGTGGGCTCCTTTTGATGTGGAGATGATTGCCGATAAGGTGCTGGGCATTGTTGGCTACGGAGATATCGGACGGGCAGCGGCGACTCGAGCACATGCCCTGGGGATGCGGATCCTGGCGGCAAGGCGTCACCCTCCGGCGGATTCCGATGCCCTGGTGGAAAGATATTACGGGATGGCTGAACTGCATGAGATGCTGCCCAACTGCGATTACATCGTGATTGCCGCTCCGCTGACAGAGGAAACGCGGCACATGATCAGCAGCGCCGAATTTGCGGTGATGAAGCCCCAGGCCGTTGTCATCAACGTGGGGCGGGGGGCGGTGGTGGACGAGGAAGCGCTGGTGCGCGCGTTGCGCGAAGAGAGAATCAGGGGAGCCGGGTTGGACGTCTTCGAGCGCGAACCGTTACCGGAGCAGAGCGCACTGTGGGCGATGGACAACGTTCTCGTGTCGCCTCATTGTGCCGATCACACAGCGAGCTGGACGCAGGATGCGATGCGGTTCTTTCTGGAACAGCATTCAAGGTTTGAAAAGAACGAGCCTCTGTTGAATCCAGTCAACAAGCGCCTTGGCTATTAGCGGGCCGGGTCATGCCGGCTTTGGCACACCGCGAGCCGAAGGGTTGTGGGGCCCTCCCGCAGCTTCTGCCGCAAATTTGCAGAGAATCGAAGGCGCGCCAGGAACCACACCGCGATGATCGCATCGAAGATCGTACATCCCAGCGAGGAAGTCTTCGCGTAAGGCCATATCGGTTGATCCACAAGTTGATGGGGTAGATTCCAGGCTGCGTGCATGAGCCACGCGACGCCAATGACTCGGTACGCGCAGGGAGAGCTCCTTGCTCGCGAGCCCTATGGAGACTTCATATACCGCAGAAGGATGGGATAGTGACGGTGCTACACTGCATCATTCCCTATGCCTGAAGCCGAGCCCAGGTCAAGCACGCGACCGCTCTATCTCTACTTCAGCCTGCTTGCGCTGCTTGTGAACATCACCAGCCCCCAATGGCTGCTGGATATCCCCACTTCGTACATGCTCAAGGATCTGCTGCATGCCACCGCTTCCCAGGTCTCGTGGTTTCGGCTGATCACCGGGGTTCCTCTTTACGCCGGATTTATCTTCGGCCTGGTGCGGGATTCATGGAACCCATTTGGCTGGCGGGACCCGGGCTATTTCCGGATCTTCGTGCCGCTGACGATGATCGCTCTCGCAGGAGGGGCATTCTCGCGAACGACCTATACGGGACTGCTGCTGGGGATGCTGCTGACGACGATTTCATACAGTTTTATCGCCGCTGCCTTTCAGGGCTTGCTCGCGCTCATCGGCCAGGAAGCACTGATGCCGGGGAGGCTCAGCACCTTGTCGAATGTTTTTATATCCGTGGCGGCAGTCCTGGGGTATGTCGCGTCGGGTTGGATGTCCACCGAACTCTTGCCTCGCCAGGTGTTTTTGTTCGTGATGGCTCTGACGGCCATGCTTGGTGTCTTCGGATTCTGGAAGCCGGGCGCCATTTTCAGGCATGCTTATGAGAACCCGCAGGCCAAGGGGAGTAGTTTCATTGGCGATATCAAGCGTCTGGTCAAGCATCGCGCAATTTACCCGGTCATCCTGATCACCATGCTCTGGTTCTTCACTCCCGGCGCCAACACGCCGATGCAATTCTTTCTCACGAATCGGCTCCACGCTTCCGATGCGGTCTACGCGGAATTTTCCGCAATTCTCTATGCCGGCTTTTTTCCCACCACGTTTCTATACGGGTTCCTCTGCACGCGGTTTCGGGCCCGCAAGCTGCTGTGGTTGTCGATGATCGTCGGGGTGCCGCAATTCATCCCCATGGCCTTTATCCATGATGGCAAACAGGCTCTTTTTGCTGCGGCGGGGATCGGTCTTCTAGGAGGACTGGGCAACGCAGCTGTCGTCGACCTGGCAATACGGGTCTGCCCTCCCGGCTTGCAGGGAACGCTGATGATGATTGCCATGTCCCTCTATCCGCTGTCCTCCCGTGTGGGAGATGTCTTTGGATCGTGGCTGTTCGGCCTGAGTCCCACACGCGGCTTCTTGTATTGCGTTATGGCCATCACCGCCATCTACGCATTGATCCTGCCGCTTATTCCACTTCTCCCCAAGCCGCTGATTGCCACCGCCGATGGAGAA
>DATJMC010000034.1:0-13210 GCA_035508975.1 Occallatibacter sp. | reverse complement strand
CGATGTCGGCTCATCGCATCCTGGAGCTGTAGAAGGTTCCAAGGGTTAGGCTGTTCGCCTATTAAAGCGGTACGTGAGCTGGGTTCAGAACGTCGCGAGACAGTTCGGTCCCTATCTGCTGTGGGCGTAGGAGATTTGAGGAGGGCTGTCCTTAGTACGAGAGGACCGGGATGGACGAACCTCTTGTGTTCCAGTTGTCCTGCCAAGGGCACGGCTGGGTAGCGAAGTTCGGTTGTGATAACCGCTGAATGCATATAAGCGGGAAGCACGCTCCAAGATGAGATTTCCCTGAAGGGCCCAGGAAGACGACCTGGTTGATAGGCTGGGTGTGGAAGCGCAGTAATGCGCGTAGCTTACCAGTACTAATCGCCCGTTCGGCTTGTCCATAGAATTAACTCCGCGCAGTTAGTAAGTATCGCGGATACTCTTCGACAAAGCCTTGTAAGTTCCAATCAATTTCGTTGCAAATTGCTCCTATAAGTTCCTTGTGGCGCCAGATTGCGGCCGCGTTCCTCAGTGCAGTTCCGGGAAAAACTATCCGGATAGGCTGAGATGCTGCGGCGGCTGCGGGCAAACCAGTCCGCCAAGCGCCATCCAGGATTTGAGGCGAGAGGTTCCTGGCGCGATGCGCGCAGGAAGTTCGGCTCAGGGCTCAAACAACGCCCTGAAGACGCCTAAGTTTGCCGGTGACCATACTGCGAGGGATCACCCGTTCCCATCCCGAACACGGAAGTTAAGCCTCGCTGGGCCGATGGTACTGCACGGGAGACTGTGTGGGAGATTAGGTGATCGCCGGCATAATTCTTGAAAGGCCATCCCCCAGGGGATGGCCTTTTTGCGTTTGCGGCGACTCCTGGTGCCCTCTGCAGTATCGGGCGCCGCAAGGCTGGGGCACCGAAGTCCCATCGGGTGCGCGAGGATGCTGAGCCGACGTATTCACGCCTTGAACGGACGCAGGACGAACAGGTGGATGCGAATCTGCGCCAGGAGCGCTTGTTTGCGGTTCTCACGAGCGGATTCGCAGTGGTTGCGGGGGTGCCGGCGTGCATGGGCAGTTACGGCCTGATCGCGTATTCGATTGCGCAGCGAACGAACGAGATCGGCATTCGGATGGCGTTGGGGAGGGGACGAGGGGACAGAGGGACCTTCCCGGCGCTCACTTGAGGAGCTTGGCTTTGCCGGAATCGTTGGCGACAGCGGTGTAGAGGTGGCAGTTGTCGGTCACTTCTTTGAAGCGGAAGTAGGGATGGACGAAGAGCAGGGCGCGGGCGTCGCCGGTTCCCTCACTGAGGTCGTTGAGCCAGACGCCGTCGGGCTGCGGGGTGTCGTGCACATGCAGCCAGAAGCCCTTGTGGAGCGAGGCGACCATGCCGCCGGCGATTTTCAGATCCTTGGTTGAACGGATATTGAGATCGACGACTTCGCCTGTTGCTTCGTCGAGCGAGATTTTGCCCTGCATGACGGAAGCGAAGCGCTGCATAAGGTCCCTGGCCTGGAATTGCGGATTGGCGACGATGTCGAAGAAGAGGACGCTGCGGCCGTTGACGATTTCGCGATGGCCGTGGGTGAGCATCATGGCGGACATCATCTCCGCGGCTTCCTGCTGATCTTTAGCGTTTTGTTTGTCGGCCTTGGATTTATCGCTGTACTTGAGCGTCTCCTTCATGACGCGAGCGTCTTCCTTGCGGGATTCGTCGGGTGTGAGGTCTTTGCCGTTGCGCGAGAGGGTGCGCTCGATCTGCTGGCCGTTGACGTAGAACTGGTCCTTAACCTCGACGGTTTCGTGCTTGACTTTGCCGGCTTTGTCGAGCTCGGCGCCTTCTGAGGTGACGCGGCACTCGTAGCGTTCCTGTTCGTCGGCAAGCTTTTTTTCGTTGGCGAGGGCGCGCTGCATCAGTTGCTGCGGGTCGGGCAGGGGAGCGTTGGCCGGCTGTGCGGCGAGGCCCGTGGCAAGACAGAGCGGAAGAATCCTGGCCAGCGGGAAGACGGGTATGGGAAAGCGCAAGCGATCTCTCCGAAGGGGTGTACGCAGTAGTAGAGTCGTCGGTTCCGGGAAAGGTGACGCGGCTAGACGATGGCGTCAATGCCGACGGGAAGCTGGGGCAGGCCGCCGTTGGCTTTCCCTTCGGTGACGACGGCGTCGAGGTGTTCGAGGACTTCGGGGACGCTCATGGTATAGACCTCGCGGCGCGCGTCGTAGCCTTCTTCGACGAGCTGCTTGAGGTAACGGCCGGCGATCTGCGCAGCGAGTTGGTCGGTGATGACTTTGCCGCTGCGCTTTTTGTGCTCCACCCATGCTTCATTGGGCAGGGCGATCCACATGGGCCGGTTGTTGACCTCGAAGCGGACATCGACGGCGTCGGCGTGGCGCGTGGCGATGGCGACGATGGTGGCTTTCCAGCGGCAATAGAGGTCTTCGCCGCTCCAACGGTCCTTGACGTGGAACTCCTCGTACATAGCTTGAGCGTAGCCTAGAGGGAGTGCCGGGGGCAAGGCGCGATCGCGGCGGCAGAGCTGCCGGGGGAAGGGCGCGGGCGGTGGACGCTGATTCCGGCGCGCTGCTAGACTAGATAGGTTGCAGTCGTTGCGCCCCCGCCTGTACGGACCCGCCTGCAAGTCATTCGACGAAGGATAAAGAGAGCAAGTGGATACACAGACTCGTCATGCCCTGAAGGGCGACAAATTTGCGCAGGCCACCAAGACCAGCGTGACGTGGATCAGCGGGCACCGCACCGGAGTGCTGCGCTGGACGATTGCCGGGGTTGCGGTAGTTTTGCTTTGCCTGAGCGCAGGGATCTTTTGGGATGTCGAGGCCTCAAAGGCGGATGCGGCGTTGGGTTCGGCCCTGGACACCTACTCGTCGCCGCTGGCGATTCCTGGAGCACCGCAGATGCCGGGGGTGTATGCGACAGCCGAGGCGCGAGCGAAGGCGGCAAACCAGCAGTTTGTCGCGGTGACGCAGCAATATGGCTGGCTTCCCGAGAGTACGAAGGCGCACTATTTTGCCGGGGTTACCTACGCTTCGCTGGGTGAGAACAGCCAGGCGGAGAGCGAGCTGAAGACCGCCGCAGATGCGTGGGACCGGAATCTGGCGAATCTAGCCAAGCTGGCCCTGGCCGGTCTTTATCACCAGACAAACCGCGACGCGCAGGCCATCGAGCTCTACAACGCGATTGCCGCCAAGCCGTCGGTGACGGTTTCGGCAGCGGTGGCGCAGCTGGACCTGGCTGACCTCTACTCCGCCGACGGCAAGCGGGAGATGGCACGGGCGCTGTGGGCCAAGGTGCGGGATATGGACAAAGAGGGTGCCGCCGGGTCCATCGCCGCACAAAAGCTCTCGGGCCAGTAGGGTAGCTTCCATCGCCGCCTGAGCGGCTCTACGCGATTTGGTTTTGAGCATTCTCGTGGCTGGCTGCGTCTGGTGCTGTATGAGCGCGAGCCAGTCAGTTCTCGCAGGTTGGATGGAGATCGCACCAGACGCCGTGCAGGATGAAACCCGCCAGCACGCTGAAGAGGAAGCGCTCGCAGCCCTTGTGAGCGAATACGCTTCGACTCTCTACCGGGTGGCGTTCTCGGTGCTGCGCAATGCTCCAGACGCGGAAGATGCGGTGCAGGAAACCTTCCTGCGCGTGTTGCGACACCGGACGTCGCTGGGGGAGATTCGCGATCACCGGGTGTGGCTGATCCGAATCGTGTGGAACATTGTGCTCGATCGCAAGAGGCGGTCGAAGACGCGTCCCGAGACCGATGACATTGCCGAACTGGCGCGAGTTCTTCCCGCAGATGGACTAAGCGCGGAGCAGCGCGCGGCGGCAGCGCAGCATCATGCACACGTGCTGCAGTGCGTTGACCAGCTGCCGGCGAAGGAACGCGAGGTGCTGGTGCTCTCGGCGTTCGAGGAGCTGTCGAGCGTGGAGATTGCGTCGGTGCTGGGCGTGACGGAATCGAGCGTGCGGTCGCGGCTGTTCCGGGCGCGCAACCTGATGGCTGACTTGCTCAATCACGCGAGGATGCTGCGATGAATACACCGAGTTCCCTTGTTTCGAATGCGAGCAGCGAAGCGGAAGAGACGCTGCGGGTGATCGCGAAACTGCCCGCCCCCGAAGGACTTGAAGAGCGCGTGCGCGGCGCATTGCACGAGGCGCCGAGGGGCGGCCAGATCTTGTCGTGGCCCGTGAAGCCGCGCTGGATGGAGAGCGGGCTGGCGCGCAGCGCGGCTGCAGCGGCGATCGTATTTGTGGTTGCGGGAGGCGGATGGGGAGTGTACTCGCGGGTTCGGCCCGCGGAGGCCCCGAATGTCGTGGTCATGCCGCGCACGGGCGGATTCTCAAGCGCGGGCGCGATGCGCACGCCGAAGACGGTGGATGGCACGGTGCTGGCGCATCCGATGACGAAGCCGGCGGTGCAGGCGGCAGAGACGAAAAAGCCCACCCGTGCGGGAAAGAAGAGCGCGCGGGCGAAGAAGCCTGCGAACGCCCCATAGTGGCGCGACCGCCGAAAGTCAATCGAGCCGGCTACTCAGTCGAGAAGAAGCGAATGATGAGGCCGAGAACGGCGAGGACGGCCGCACCCCAGAATGCCGGTGTCCAGCCATAGACGTAGAAACCGCCCACGAGCCGCGAGGCCAGCAGGATCATCGCCGCATTAATGAAAATCAGGAAGACGCCGAAGGTGAGGATGGCCAGCGGGAAGGTGATGACCTTGAGCATGAAGCCCAGGGTTGCGTTGAGGAACCCGATGACCACGGCGGCGATCATGGCAGACTGCAGGCCTGTGACAAAGAAACCCGGCACGACGCGCGACACGACCATCAAGGAGATGGCGCAGAGCACCCAGTGAATCAACATGCGAAACATCGATGCGTCCCTTTCCAGCGCGACAATCGTAAAGCTCTGATTTTAGCGGTATGGCAAGAGGGTGAGAAGGCGGATTGTGCCCGGCGGGCCCGGTCGTGACCTTCGCAGTTACTTCCTTGTCGTTTTCGGGGGCAGCACTTCCCGATCATGGCCGATTGCGCCCGTTTCGGCGCCATGTTTTTGGCACGCACCGAGCCGGGGCTGGGGATAGTCTAACCGGAGTGATCTTGAACAAGCCGGCATCCGGCAGAGACAACCCGAGGAATCCAGGGATGGTGGCGCGAATCGTCGTTTCGCTGGCAATTGCGGTGACTGCGCTTGGAAGCGAGGGTCAACCGGCTCCGGCGCTTCCGGATATACGCCAGCTGATCCTGGAGGTCCAGGCGCACCAGAGGCAACTGGACAAAGTCCGCGAGGCCTACACGTATACCTCGTTGCAGACGGTGCAGGATATCGATTCCAACGGACAGATCAAGAAGACGGAGACGACCGAGAACGAGGATTTTTTCGTCAACAGCCATGTGATTGAGCGGACGGTGAAGAAAAATGGCCAGCCTTTGAGCGCTCACGACCAGCAAAAGGAGACGGAGCGGGTGACAAAGCTGGTGGAGAAGGCCGAGAAGACGCCGCCGGGGCAGCCGCTGGAGGGCCCGACGATCAGCATCAGCCGGATCCTGGAGCTGATGGACGTGCGCAACGAGCGACGGGTGATGTTTCGCGGGCGGGCGGCGATCGTATTTGATTTTGTAGGCCGCAAAGATGCGAAGACGCATGGACTGGCGGAGGACGCCTCGAAAAAACTGGAAGGCACGATCTGGATCGACGAGGCGGACCGGCAAGTTGCGCACCTGGAAGTGCGCTTCGTTGATAACTTTCACGTGGCGGGCGGGCTTTTTGCGAACGTGCAGAAAGGGTCGAATTTCTATTTCGACCAGGCCCTGGTGCCCCACGCAAGAGAAACGGATTTATCGCCGCAGGCGCGGGCGAATGAAGAACTCTGGCTGCCGACCGGCGGCGAAGGGACGATGCAGGCGCGTGTGCTGCTGGTGAAGAATATGCGCCAGCACTTCGTGGAGCGCGATTACGACTACAAGCGATTCCAGGTGGAGACGCAACAGGCCAAGGATGCGCAGGCGCCCACGACGGGTAAGGCGCAGTAAGGGCGCGTTAGAGTGAAGGCATGTTTGCACGCAGATTCCAGGTCATGCGGGTCGACGCGTCGGGAGAACGCCATGCCTGCCCGCTGAAGTGGATCGACAACTTCGCGATGCGCAACTTCACCAACGACGCTATTTTTGACGACACGCTGCCGGTGGGCGACGGGGTCATGGAAGCCGGGAATCGCGTGCCGCTCGAGCCGCTGCAGGCGGCGATGGAAGACTGGTTCCGGCGCAAGGGATATCTGAAGGCGGAAGAGACGCTGGAAGTGCGGGCAGACGGGGACCAAGGGGATAAGCAGCGGGGAACAGGGAATCAAAGCAGAGAAACCTAGAGTCTCAGGCGGCGTGTTGTTGCTTGGGGGCAGATGTCCAGAGGCGGAATTCGGCGGCGCGGCGGGCTTTAAGCGCGGCGATTTCGCGGTCGCCGGAATGGTCCCAGAGCAGCAGCTGGTCGGCCGCGGAGGCGAGGCGGCCTGCGTTGAGGTCGCGGAGCAGGGTGGAGGCGGCGAGCCGGCCGGAGCCCAGGTTGAAGACGAAATCGACGAGCGCGTCGAATTGACCTTGAGAGAGAGGAACGCGGACAAGGCGGTCGACGGCTTGTTCGGCTTCGCGAACATCCCGGCGAAGGAGCATGTCGGCCTCGGTGTCACAGATGCCGTTGGGGTAGCACTCGTGGGACGTGAGGCGATGGCCGTAGCCAATGGTCGGGTTGCCGGCGAGATCGAGATAGGTCTTGGCGCGAAAGCCTTCCGAGGTTTTGATTAATTCCAAGCCTGCTGCGCTGAGTTGCATGCGTTCTCCTAGCAAAGAAAAAGCCACCCCCCCGGTGGCGCGGATTGTCGCGAACCCAGAAGGTCCCGTGGGCATTTCTGGCAGGGGTTAATCCTCTGGCCCGCAGGCCAGGACCCGCCGGTGGGACTCTACGGGAGCTTCAGAAGTGCTGAAAAGCTTTTACGATTCCCAAGGCTAGCAGGTGCTCTGAATTAATCCGCAAAGGTTGGGGCGGAGAGAGGTATGCGGCCCGCCGGGCAAAGATGAGAAGAGGAGGAAGAGAAAGGCATCCTAAGCCAAAGCCAATAGAGTGAGGCATTTTCATCTTTTCTTCGCTTACATGAAGGTTCCATCTTGTGGAAAAAAGATCGGTCTATAGCACGAAATGTTGCTGTACGGCGAATGGGGATGCGTGCTAGCCTTGCAAAATTGGTTGGCAAAAGGCGGGTTGAGCCATGCCACCGGAGACCGTGGAATTTGCGTCAAATCCCCCAAACGACGCCGCGGATCTCACAGTGCGAAACCACCGGGTAGCACCGAATCTGGTGCATTTTGGAAGTACTTCTAGACTAAGGGCTTATCGAGAGAAATCAGCTCATTCCCTTTGTCCGCTTCAGCCCTGGATCTCCGTTATATCTCTAGTCAATGGTTGAGGTTACTAGTGTCGAACTAGTAAAATGGACAAATTGCTTATGAGACGAAACGCGAACAACGTGAACCGGAAAGGTTCTGTCCAGTTTTGGTTGCTGGTCGGAGCTTCCTGTGTTGCGCTTGCCGGCGTGGTCCTCACGCTTCCCATGCGGACCGTGCAGGCGGATGCGCTTCTGTCCCGGCCGCCCGCAACGCTTCCTCCCCCGTCACCCGCTCTAGGTCCTACGCCGGTAGCGCCGAAGCCGGAGCACAGGGCGAGCAAACTGCTGCATGGGTTTGCCTCGTGGTACGGCGGAGTCTTCAACGGGCGTAAGACAGCAAGCGGCCAAACGTATGACATGAATGCCATGACGGCCTGCCATCCGACGTTACCGTTCGGGACGAAGGTCAAAGTGGAGAACACGCGCAACCACCGGTCGGTGATTGTGACGATCACGGATCGGGGAATTCTGTACGGCCGGAGAGTGATTGATCTCTCGTACGCGGCAGCGGAGAAGATCGGCATGACGGAGGCAGGTGTGGCTCCGGTGACGATCGAAGTGCTCAACCCGACGGCGGAGGTTGCAGCGAAGTAGGGTAAAGTTTCCGAAGCAGGAGGCCAGCCTTCGGGCTGGCCTTTCTTGTTGCGGGTCTCTCTCAGGGCCTGAAGGGCGCGGGGTTTTGAGGCGTTGGTGCTTGTACGGGCTAAAGCCCGCACCCTTCGCCGTGAAGCGCTTACCCCTTCCCGCCGGTAGCCTCACCCCATCATCAAGTGCTCTCTAAAGGCTGCCGGCTCCTTCCGGGAAGGCACCGTGAGGCATGCGGCTACTGGTCGGTGTCGGGGCGTTTGTAGGGTTTCTGCAGCAGCATGCGCGCTTCATTGACGCAGCCCTGGGTGTTGTCGTTGGTCTGGACGCCGAGGCGGTACTCGTTGACGGCGCGATCGCGCTGCCCCGTGATGTCGAAGATTCGGCCGATTTCGATGTGGCTCCAGCACTCGGTCCATGGCGGGTCGTCGTCGCCGCGCAGGGCATCGCGGAAGGAGTTCACGCTGGCCTGGTAATTGCGCTGGGTGAAGAGCACTTCGCCGATGCGGTAACTTGCGAGCGAGCTCTGGGGGTTGGCGGTAAGGGCCTTCTGATATTCGGACAGGGCGCCGGTCAGGTCGTTTTGGGCGACGAGCTGCTGCCCCTTGAGAATCGCGATGCGGACCTGGAGGTCGGGCGACGACTTCAGGACCCAGTCGCCGGGATCGATGCCGATGTGCCGCGGCCGTCCGAAAGTGTCGACGACGAAGGGAGTGTTGGTGCCCTCGACGTCGACCTTCTTGTTCTCGGTTTTGCCCTCGGTTTCGACGCGGATGTCGACGGGCATGTTGAAGAGCTCCAGATCCTGCTTGATGAAGCCGATGGTGCGGAAGCCCTTGTTGTTGCCGAGCCGGTAGACAGTGTAGGAGTCGGTGAAGGTGGGCGCGCCGGTGCCGTCGGTCCAGAAGCCGAAGAAGGCGGTGAGCTGCTGCTGGCTCTGCGCTTCGGCAACGCGAACGAGGTCGCTGGAGCGGACGGATTTGTCGGTGAATTCGCTGAGGACGCCTTTGAGGGTGTCGATGAAGGCCTTGTCGCCGATTTCACCGCGAAGCATGTGGAAGACCATGGCGCCCTTTTCGAGGGTCATGGATTGAAATTGAGGCGAGAAGGGGCTGAGACGTCCTACGCTGGAGAGGGGGATGGTGTCGTAGGCGAGAGCGCCGGCCGAGACATCCTGCAGCGCGTTATGCAGGGCGCTTTTGCCGCTTTCGTCTTCGAGGTACATAAGCTCGCCGTAGCGGGCCATGCCGTTGGTGATCCAGGCATCGTTGAGGGTGCGGGGGCTGATCTCCGAGCCCCACCACTGGTGAGCGATGGTGTTGGCCAAGAGGCGCACGCCGGACTTGTCGGCGATGCGTGAGCTCATGATGCCGGCGACTTCGGGCGCCCATGTGGCGGGAAGGGTATCGTCGGGTATCTCAACGACGCTGAGGTGCGGGGTTTCGGGCCCGCCGAAACGGTCGGTGAAGAAGTCGTACTCGTGGGCCGCGGTTTGCGCGACCTGGTTGCCCGAGGCCTGATGGTTGACGGTGAGATAGACCTTGATATTGCCGGGACCAGCGGTGAACGGGCCGACGAAGCGCCCGGCGATCACGGTTCCGGGGAATCCCGGCTTGTCCCAGCTGAAGTCGTATTCATCGGCCGGTTTGCCGTTGGCCAGGGTAGAGGGGTGGGGTTCGTCCTTTGGACCGCTGGCGATGACGCGCATACCTTGCGGCACCTTGATGTGCAACTCGGCCGTGAAGCGGTCGGTGGTGTAGCCGGTGGTTGGGAACCAGCGAGCAGGATAGAGCAGGTAGGTGATCGGCTCCTGGATAGCCGCCAGCTTGAGGCCTTCAACGGGGCCATCTTCGTTGCCGGTGATCACGCCCTCATACTCGAAGGTCCAGTGACAAGGCTGGCCATCGACAAAAGGCTTTGCGGGCGCAACGCGAATGGTGCCGTCGGCGAGACGCTCGCCGGTGAGCAGCTTGCCACTTTCGTCGGTGATCTTCGTGACTTTGAGCGCGGGATGGAAACCGAAGCTGACCTCGTCGGCAGAGGCGGGGGCGGTGAAGGTGACCTGAGTCTTGGCGGCGAGGTGGTGCGCTGTGGTGTCGATCTCAGCGTCGATCACGTAGCCGGTGATGTCGAGGGCGGACCGCTCAGAGCGCTGGGCGGCGAGAGGCAAGGGGGCAAAAGACAGGGCCATCGAGAGCGCGAACGCCCAGGCGCGAGTTGCGAAGAAGTTGGGCTTCATAACCTTTCTTCAGTACATCTCGGTTCTACTTCATTCAAACGATATCGGGAAACCCCTCTCCGGATCAGGATTGCACGGATTGGCGGACAGGGGAAGGAATGCCAAGGACTGCGAGAGCGCTGGCAGCCACCCTGTCGATTGCTCCTGTGTGAGATCCCCCCCGGACGGCCGTCAGCAGCGCTCGCACGCGCTGAAGCTCCTGAATCATGGACTGTCGTGGGGGCCCATCGGGTAGCAGAGCGGCAAGCTCGTGAACGATGTTTGATGCGGTGAAGTCTTTCTGGATCAGCTCGGGAACGATTCGATTGCCGGCGATGAGGTTGACCATCGCGACATGGGGCACGGAAACAACCCGTTTGGCGATGGCGTAGGTGAGAGGCGAAACGCGGTAGACAACGACGAAAGGGTTGCCGATAAGGGCGGCTTCGACGGTGGCGGTGCCGCTGGCGACGATGGCCGCGCGGGAGTGGAAGAGGGTGGCGCGGGCAACACCCGCGGTGGGGAGAGTCAGCAATTCAGCCGTGCGCGGTGCTCGGCCCAAGACGTCCTCGGCGCTGTCCTCGCCGAGGAGGCGGATCGTGAGGCCGGAAGGGCGGTCCTTCACGAGCTGGTCGACCATGGCAAGGTGTTTGACGTGCAGCGTAGGGGCGAGTGGAATGAGGAATTCGAGATCGGGGTTGGTTGCGCGCAGCCTATGAGCGGCGGCAAGCATGGTGGGCAGGTTGGCGCGGATCTCCTTGGCGCGGCTGCCTGGCAGGAGGGCGATCCATGTCTTGGCGGGATCGAGGGCGTGGCGGGCGGCGAATTCCTGTCGTGAGACGGTGGGGAGCGGCAGGTCGGCGAGCGGGTGGCCGACGAACTCGGCGTCGACCCCGCGCTCGCGGTAGAACGGCTCCTCGAAGGGGAAGATCACGAGCATGCGGTCCACATAGCGTTGGACGAGCTTGATCCTGTGCTTCTTCCACGCCCAGAGCTGGGGACTGACGAAAAAGATGACGGGGATGCCGAGGCGGCGCAGTTCCTGGGCGAGCTTGAAGTGGATGTCGGGGAAATCGATGAGGATGGCGAGCGCGGGGCGGCGCGTGCCGATGGCGTGCTTGAGGCGGCGGAATTCGCGGTAGATGTGGGGCAGGTGGCGGACGACTTCGGTGATGCCCATGACCGCCATCTCTTCTGCGCGGACGATGGGGTGGAGGCCGGCAGCCACCATGCGCGGGCCGCCCATCCCGATGAAATGGGGGGCCTGCGCCCTGAGGCGGCTTTGCAGCTCGGCAAGGAGCATTGCGCCGTAGGTTTCGCCGCTGGCCTCACCGGCGGAGATGAAAATGGTCAGGTCAGCCGGGCTGGAGGGTGCGGGATCGGGCATGCGGGCACCTGCTCAATGATAGCGGGTGCAGTCAGCCTAACGACGAGGGCCTGTCGCTTGGGGGCCGGCGCAGAGCAAGAGCAGGAAGAAGAAACAGGGAGCAGGGAATAGGGCGAAGCAATGCGGATCAGGCGGGGATGGCTTCGGTGAGGGCGCGGCGGGCGCGAACGGAGGCGGCCAGCCCGGTGAGCAGGGCGTGCGTTTCGGGCCAGTCGATGCAGGCGTCGGTGATGCTCTGGCCATAGACGAGGGGTTGGCCGGGGACGAGCTTTTGGGCGCCAGCAACAAGGTTGCTCTCGATCATGACGCCGATGATGTCGCGGTTGCCCGCGGCGACCTGGGCGGCGACGTCGCGGCAGACGAGCGCCTGGCGCCGGTAATCCTTGAGGCTGTTGGCGTGGCTGCAGTCGATCATGACGCGCGGGGAGACGCCGGTCTTTTCCATCTGTGCGACGGCATTGGCGACGGAGGCGGCATCGTGGTTGACCGAGCTGCGGCCGCCGCGCAGGATGATGTGGCAATCGGAATTTCCGGTGGTGACGAAGATGGCGGATTGACCATGCTTGGTGTGGCCGAGGAAGGTGTGCGAATGGGCCGCGGAGAGCACGGCGTCGATGGCGACCTGCACGTCGCCGGAGGTTGCATTCTTGAAGCCCACCGGACAGGAAATGCCGGAAACGAGCTGGCGATGGACCTGGCTCTCGGTAGTGCGCGCGCCGATGGCTCCCCAGCTGACGAGGCCGGCGATGTACTGCGGCGAGATCATGTCGAGGAACTCGGTGCCGGTGGGGACGCCCATCTCGGCGAGGTCGAGGAGGAGATTGCGCGCCAGGCGCAGGCCGTCGTTGATCTTGTAGGAGCCGTCGAGGTGGGGATCGTTGATGAGGCCCTTCCAGCCGACGGTGGTGCGAGGCTTCTCGAAGTAGACGCGCATGACGATGCGCAGGTCGCGGGAGAACTCAGCGATGGCGGACTGGAGGAGGCCGGCGTATTCGCGCGCGGCCTTGACGTCGTGGATCGAGCAAGGGCCGACGAGGACCAGCAGGCGCGGATCAAGACGGGCGAGGATGCGGCAGATCTCGAAGCGCGTGTTGAAGATGGTGGCGGTAGCGGTCTCGGAGAGAGGGCGCTCTTCTTCAAGAAACACGGGGGGCAGAACCACGGTGGTTCGTTGAATGCGGAGATCTTCAATGACCTGAGACATAGCGGGTCTTCGCGACATGATCGGCAGGGATGGAAACGCCGCGACAAGGATTCGTTGTGTTGGCGTTTCTTATGAATGTATCAGGCGCGAGGCTTGCGAGGTGTCAGCGCGGGGATTCGATCGGGCTGACCCGCATGGCGCGTCGCGCGGGAAGAAAACTGGCCAGCAAGGCAAGCAGAAGCAGGAGCCAGGGTGCAAGGAGGAGCCTGGTGAGATCGTGCGTGCCGACCTGGTAGAGCAAGCTGCCGAGCAGGCTGGTAAAGGCCAGAGCCAGGAGGAGACCGGCAGCGATGCCGGCGACAGAGAGCAGCAATCCCTGACGCAGCACCAGCCGGAGAATGTCGGCGCGTTCGGCGCCCAGCGCGAGGCGGATGCCGATTTCCTGGCGGCGTGGAGG
>DATJMC010000033.1:0-18339 GCA_035508975.1 Occallatibacter sp. | reverse complement strand
GGCCCGCTTGAACGGCTGGGAGATTCTTCCTCATCGCTCGGATAAGGCTCGGGCGGCCCGACGCGATTCATGCGCGCATAGTTCGGAATTGCCAGTAACTCCGATCCGTCACCCCACTGACCCTTGATGACCATCACCCCGCCC
This sequence comes from Occallatibacter sp., assembly GCA_035508975.1. Taxonomy (GTDB): domain Bacteria; phylum Acidobacteriota; class Terriglobia; order Terriglobales; family Acidobacteriaceae; genus Telmatobacter. Next base: position 18,195 of record DATJMC010000033.1, on the reverse strand, counting down.
AGCAACTCCGGCTTCCATTCAACCTGGAGCGGCGCATCTCCCGCCTTGCGCGCGATATCTTGGTGATCCTCCGTTTCCACGTTATAGAGAAGGGGTCCGTATTTCAGCGCCACCGTCGCTGTGTCGGCGTTGATGCGCGGATCGGCTGTGACGCGCTGCGCCTCCATCGGCAATTCAAGCGCGATCCTGTCGCCGGCTTTCCACTCGCGCGTCACCACCGCGTAGCCTTTGCGGATGTCGGGCGTCACGCTCTCTCCATTGACCGTGAAGCGTTTCAATCCGCTGACAGTCGGATCGTCGCGATACAGCTTGCTCGTCGTTCGATTGGGGATCCGGACAAAGACGCTGAACGTCTGCGCCCTTTCAGGATTCACAGTGATCGCGACAGATCCCTTCCATGGATAATCGGTCTTCTGAATCACCTCAACACCGGTGCCCGCGATTTCTCCCACGTCGATCCGGCTTCCCACAAACATATTCACAAACAGACTCGACTTGCTCTTGACGTAACTCCATGTGGGAATCATCAGCAGCGTTCTCGATAGATTAGCCACACAACACGGACAAACATGCCACTGCGCCCGCTCGGTATTCACCAGCGGATTGGTATAGCAATAGCTCTTGCCATCCAGCGCGACGCCGCCCAGCAGGGCGTTGTACATGGTCTGCTCATAGAGATCGGCATACTTCGCGTCGTGGTAAGCCAGGTTCAGCTTGTACTGGAAGAACACCAGCCCGCAGCTCGAGCATGTCTCACAGTACGCGTCGTTGGGCAGGGAATAGTTCGGGCCGAATCCTTCCGAGGTTTCCCCGCTTCCGATCCCGCCGGTCAGGTAATACTTCTTGTTGACCATGTTGTCCCACAGCGAAATCACCGCGCTCTGATAATCCGGGTCGTGGGTCTCGGCTGCAATGTCTGCCATGCCCGAGTAGAAATAGGTGGCCCGCACCGCATGGCCGACAGCCTCGTACTGCTGGCCCGGCGGCAGGTGGCTCTGATCGTACTCCGATCCGCCGCGGCGCGAATCGAGCAGAAACTTCGCCAAGGCAATATAGGCGTCTCCTCGATGGTTTCCTTCCTGGTCGTTCACGAATCTGCCGAACCGCACCAGCGCCTGTTCCATCTCCTGGTGACCATCGAACCATGGCTTCTTGCCCGGACCGATGTTCGCCACCCAGCAATCTGCGAGTTTTTTCGCTCCCTCGTACAGTCTCAGATCTTTTCCGCCCGTGAGCGTGTAATGGTTGATGGCCGACTCGATGAAATAGCCGGCTACGTAACCCTCGTGGTTCCCGCGATGGTCGGGCGACCAGCGCTCCGGCCACGTCTTGCGATCGGCAAGAATGTAAGCCGTCTGCAGATAGCCATCGGGCATCTGGGCCGCAAGAATGATCGGAATCCAACGCTCCAAAGTTTCCTGCATGTGGCGCTGCGCTTCCACAATCTCCGGGTCGCCCTGTGCCTCCACCATCAAGGCAATGCACATCGACTCGACCGTCTGGTGAACCCACGCATTCGAGAACACGTAGCCCTTGTGCTTGCCGTGGGGTTCGCCCCGATTAGCCTTGCCGGCCTCGATAAAATTGTCGATGCCGCCGTCGCCGCGCATGGGCGGGATGTCGGTCCGCTCGCACATTGCGATGCAATGCGGAATCCAATTCACGATCAGAGATTTCGCGCGCGCGTTCCAGAACTGGCTGTCGATGGAGTATTTCCGCGTGTAGACCACGTCCAGGCGGTCCTTGGGAGGCTCTTCCACAACATGCACCGCAATGGTATGCGACCGATCGTTGCTCCCGCTGGCGGCCAGAGTCAGCACATAGTCGCCCGGAGCGGAGAAACCGGCCTTCGTCACCGGCTGCGTTGCATCGTCGAAATTCACCGTTCCCGGTCCGGATGCTTTGAGCCAGCGCGCAGAGTTCTTGCTCGAATCGTTCAGCCAGGTCACCTTCCCCGCAAGATAGGTCTGCGCGTGCAGCACCACCGATCGATCCACCCCCGCGTCGATCACCGGCGGAAGCGGGGGCGCAGCCCCGAAGTTATAGACCTTCCACTCGAGAATTCCCGCCGGCTGACCCTTCTGAGGAACTACTTCAAGCCGCATCTTGCTCGTCTTCACCGGCTCGAAGGTGGTCGCGTTAAAGACGTCCGCTGCCGCCTCGAGCCCTTGAGGTCGAGTCACAGGAACGAAGTCGGCGCCATTCCAGTAGAGAACACGATAGCTCTGGGGCAAGTGCAGGCTCGGCCACGAACTGCCGGGAATCGCGCCGGGACGGGGATGATCGATCGCCCAGTACACCTCGATTCTGTTGATGCTGACCGCTTGACTCCACTCCAGCTGCACCCATGGCTGTTCACTCCCTCCGCGTTTCATGTAGAGCGCGTAGAGCCCGTGCGAGCGGTCAAACGAGTCCGACGGGGTGATGCCATCGTTCAAAGACGAGATCTTGTGCTCGCTGCTGAGGATGGAGCTCGTGGGAATAGCTACCCGCGCGATATTCACCGCATCAACGGGCCCCTGCGCAAACGAGTCTTCCCTCGCGATGCCAGCCAGGAGTGTGGACCCGGCAAGCGCGGTCAGGAATTCTCGCCGGGTTGGTTCCAGGCGTCGTACCTCATCCTGACATTCTTCGTGATACTCCCGAGCGTCCATAGCGGTTGCACCCCCCTCTCCATTCTGCTCGTTTGAGCCATTCAGATGTCAACCGCCTCAGTCCAGCTCGTGTTCAGCCTGTCGGACCGGCGTTCCATGGACGATCACTCTTTGCACCTCGAGTGTCGAGTCGCCACGCGCCCATCGAAATTGCACGAAATCGGCCGCCTCGCCCGCCGCCAACCGCCCTCGGCCTGCGAAACGCCCCGGATGTGCGGTCGCCATCTGGATCGCGTCCCCCAGGGAGAACCCCCTCAACGAAGCCACCCGCGCGACACAGGTCTTCAGGGGTGCGGTCGCTCCGGCCAGATACTCGGTCCCCGCGATGCGCAACCTTCCGTCTGCATCCAGATCGACCGACGTGCCGACCGGCGCCGCGTATCGTCCCGGCGGGCGGCCTCCGGTTGCCACCAGATCTGAAATCAAAATGGAACGTGATGGAGTCTTCGCACGAAGCATCGCCACCAGAGCCTCGTCAGGAAGATGGTGGCCGTCGGCAATGAACGTGGCGTAGAGACGCTCATCGGCAAGTTGGGCCCAGATGGGATTGCGATGGCGGGCAATCAACTGCGCGATGCCGTTGCCGAGGTGCGTGCTGAGGCGCGCTCCCGCATCGACCGCCAGCCGAATCTGATCGCTGCTCGCGTTGGTGTGCCCGATCGAAACATGAACTCCGCGCTCCGCCAGCAAGCGAACGTACGCCGGCGCCCCAGAATAGTGCGGCGAAAGCGTCACCATCCCGACCAGACCGCCAGACGCCTCCTGCCAACGCCCGAATTCGGCAATATCGGGCGGGCGCACGTGATCGGCCGGGTGCGCGCCGCGCGGACCCTCGCTTGCATCGATGTGCGGGCCCTCGACGTGGACGAAGGGAATCGTGTGGAGCAGCAAAGGATCGGAGCGACGGGCATCGGCGATCACCTTGAGATTGCGCAGCAGCTTCTGTTCCGATGCGGTGATCAGTGTGGGAACGAAGGTGGTCACGCCGGTGGCTTGCATGCTTCGGACGCAGGAGCGCACTGTGTCGATGTCGAGATCGTTGGCGTTGAAGTCATGCCCGCAATAACCATTGACCTGCAGGTCGATCAAGCCGGGAGCAAGCCATGGTGCGGAATCAGCGTCCTCGTTCGCCGAACCCTCTTCCACTCGAACAATCCGGCCGGCTTCGCAATGCACCGAGATGCTATTCCCGGTGCTCGGATTGCGTCCTGAAAACGTGTCCACCACAGGGCCATGGTACGTGATCGCCGCTCGACTTGGCCCACGCGACTGGAAACGCGGCAATCTCTAAATCATGCGGTATGGGTCAAGAGACATTCCGCCGGCCGAATCGGGGTCGAGGTAGAGCGCGCAGCGGGGATGAAGGCGAAGTGCGCTCGCTGGACACAATCCTGTGATGGGTCCGTGAAGCATTGCGTGAATCGCAGCATTCTTTTGCTTTCCGGGAACCGTGCAAAAGATCGAGCCCGCGGCAAGAAACGCCGAGATGGTCACGGTAATCGCATGCGTCGGAACTTCGCTCAGGGATGCGAAGCATTTGTCGTCGACTTGCTGTTGGCGGCTGCGCTCGTCGAGCGCCACGACCTTCACCGCGAGCGGATCGTCGAAGTCGGCCGGCGGATCGTTAAACGCTAGATGTCCGTTCACGCCAACGCCGCAGCAAACGATGTCGATGGTTGCCGCACGGAGCTTCGCCGCATAATCCGCCGAGGCTCGAGCCGGATCCTCGCCCGCATCGATGAGATGGACCGCCCCGATGGGGACGTGGTCGAAGATTGCCTGGCGGAGCCAGACTCCGAAACGCTGCGGCGCATCCGCAGCAAGCCCCAGGTACTCATCCATATGAAAGCCCGACACGCGCGGCCAATCGATCCCCGGCATTTGACGGAGCGAGACCAGCATCTCCGTCTGGCTGGGCGCGGCGGCAAACAGGATACGCGCAGTCTCTTTTTTCGCTAAGACACGGCCGATCTCGCTGGCGATATCGGCGGCGGCTCGCGCGCCCATGGCTGACCGCGACGCGCCTACGTGCACCGAAAGCGGGCTGGAAGAGAGAGTGCTCATGCCAGAACCGGCCGATTGCCGGCGACAGCGCTCGCGGCGAGGCCTGAGGCGTTCAATAGTTCGTAGAAGCGATCCGGGCGCTGCGACAAAGAGTCTGAATACTCAGCCGCGCGATTGAACTGAAAGACCAGCTGGTCTTTGGGGCGCATTCCGAACAGCGGTCCTGTCTTGGCCAAAGAATCGGGGAACCGCCCCGCGTCCCAGTCAGCTGAGACAGCGGCTGCCAGTGTACGGTCGCGCTCCGCGATTTCACCCATCAGCGCGGCCGCGTCCTTTCGATTGAGAGGATTCTTGCCCGCTCTCTCGCGAATCACCGACTCTCGCCAGAAAACCCCGTCCAGATACTCTGCGCAAAGCTCGAATGCGCGAAAATCGGATGGATTGGCGCGCACCGTATTCCTCAAAGAACTCAGCAGCTGGCGGATTTGCGGAAAGGGATTCGCCGGCGGCGTGCTTCTCTGAAGAGAGGCCTGGAGTTCCACGTCCGTGCTCCACGGAACCGGCATGTGAAGTCCCAATCCTGAGTGCGATCGCTGTCCGAATCCAGGAGCGGCGTCGTAGATCCGCTCGAACGCCTGGCTCCACGCCTCGCTCCATTCGGCCCGATAATGCTGCTCGACAAAACGCTGAAACGCCGATTTCCGCGCCACCGCCGGCCCTTCATTGAACGCAACGGCTGCGTACGCAAACCCATCCCATAGCGAGCTCTGCACGTAACGGCTTGGGACCCAGTTCGTGAGAATCACCCCCAGGGACCCCGGATCGTCGCTTCCCAGGTAAGCTTCAGCGAATGCGTCGATGTTCGCCAGCTGGCTTGTTCCAGCACGTGCTCCCCACTGGTAGCTGATCAACCCCGGTGCCCCGATGGCGCGGGCGCCATGTGTTTCTACGTCCTTCAGCGCCTCGCGAAACTTGCCCGTATCGGCATCCCAATAGTTCCAATCCATCACGATGATGCGCTTGTCGAGTCCTGCCAGAATTTCCGGATCCTTGTGAAGAACGAAATCTCCCCAAACGATGAATTGTTTCCCGAGGCCTTGGGAAATATGGCCTAAACCGTTCAGGTAATCTGCCCAGATCTGGGAACGCGATTTCGACTGCAGCGCTTTTTGCGAGAGCGCGGAGCCTCCCCAATTCACCTCGTCGCACCCGCCGTGAAGATAAGGAGACGGAAAGATCTCCGCGACTTCGCGGTAGAGCCTCTCAAAAAGATGCAACGTCTCCGGGTGGACAGGAATAACGCCCGTGAACTCCTGCGAACTTGCAGGGTCCGCATCGAGCAGATGTTTGTACGACGCAGAGCGCGTGATAAAGCCCGTATGCCCGAAAGATTCCACCTCGGGAATCAGGTCAACGCCATGATCCGTCGCAAAGTGGATCAACGCCTTGAACTCATCCGGAGTGAACGCATGGGCGTGTGTAAAAAGGCCTGGAACGGAAGAGAAGCGCAGAGCCGTTCCCTGGTCGTCGGTGAGCCGGAAGTGGACCGTATTCAGATGCCACTCCGCACAGAATGCGATGACCCTGCGGTAGTAATCCAGGGTTTCTGGAACGCGCGCAGCGTCAACCATGACCCCGCGAATCTTGGGGGTCGTTGCCGGACGCAAAGGTGCAGTTTGCGCCGCATCGGATGGCGAACCTGAAGCACCACCCGCCGTGCCGAAACAGTGGAGCGAGGGGAACATCGCGAGCCCGGCAACGGCGCCGCCGGTCCGATGTAAAAACTCACGTCGATTGGGATGAGCCATGGGCCTGAATCCGCGCTTGGACCATCTGAAGCGGATGGACCTAGTGTCCCACATCGGCTGAGGTGATTCGAGCGCCTATCCCGGCGCAAAGAGCAATCGGCAGGCGAAGAAACAGCACAAATTTGCGCTGTTTTCCTCAATCGGTGTGATGCCCATTACAGATTGAGCTCCTAAGGATCTGTAGTCTCCGATTCGCGCGCCCTCTGCACGGTTCGATCTCCGAACAGAGCGTAACCCGCGACGACTACCGGGTTCGGCGCGCACTTGAGGTTACGCGACGGAGGATCGAACAATGGTCAGACGATCGACCTGGTGGAGCACAGCAATCGCAACCGCGGTTGGCGCAGCCGTGGGTACCGCTGGCTGGTTCATCGGCATGGGCAAGCACTTCTCGCAATCCCACCCCGGTTGGGCCCTGTTCTGGATTACGATTGCCATCACCATCGTTGCCCAGATCGTCACGCGGAGCACTGTCGAAGAAGAAATCCGCTATCGAAACTACCGAGCGGCGCAATCTTCCCATCCCTCCCAAACCCCAGGGCACTAAGTCCAGCTCGCCCCGCCTGACGCTACTCCGTGCGCAGGGCGCGGATCGGGTCGACGCGGCTGGCGCGCACGCCGGGAATCCAGACCGCCGCCAATGCCACCACCGCCAGAATCAGCGGAGCGGAAGCACGATTTCGATCCGCGTTCCGAATGAAGGTTATCGCATGCCGGTGCGGGGCGGGCAACATTGCTCATTCTCGAAGATTGCAGCGGTGCTCGGTCGTGCTTCCCTCTACAATTGCTGTGCTCCTTGGATCGTGAGTTAGGCAATGCGGCTCGCGAACCCGGTGAGGATGGGGTCGGACGCGTTTTGCAACACAGATCCCACGGAGGACCCTGCCATGAAAAAACTGATGGGACTGACCGCGTTGCTTGGCGCCCTTCTCTGCGCGCTGCCTGCGCACGCCCAGGTGAAGATGACGCGCGAGCAGATTCTTTTCTACACCTCGGATTGGAAGGGCGACCGTTTTCCCGATGGGCGCCCCAGGTTGCCCGATGATCTGCTCAAGCGCGCAACCGATATGACCATCGAAGACGTGTGGGAATATCTGCGCGAGCACGGCTACCGCAACCAGTTTGAAAGCGGCTGGCAGGCGCTGCACATCGACAAGCCTTTCGCCGGTCGAGCTCTCACCGCGCAATACATGCCCACCCGGCCCGACATGCAAAAAGCCATACTCGCCGAGGGCAAGGCGGAAGGGCGCGTGAGCGGCACCAATAGCTGGCCGATTGCCGAACTGCAGAATGGCGATGTCTACGTGGCCGACGGATTCGGCAAGATCATCGAAGGCACGCTGATCGGCTCAAACCTGGGCAACGCAGTGGCCGCGCATACCCACACCGGCTTTGTGTTCGACGCGGGAATCCGCGACCAGGAGGAGAACCGGGAGATTCCGAACTTCAACGGCTTCTATCGCGGATATGATCCTTCTGCATGGGCGGATATGGAGCTGACCGGGATCAACGTGCCGGTTCGCATCGGCAGGGCTGTCGTACTGCCCGGCGACCTGGTGCTGGCCAAGCCCGAGGGAGTTCTTTTCATTCCCGCGATCCTCGCCGAAGATGCGATCAGCGCCGCCGAGTTCACTTCACTGACCGACGACTACAACTTCGAGTTGAACCAACAGGGAAAAAACGGCGCGCAATTCGAAGGAGGATGGACTCCGGCGAAGTACGATGCCTTCGCCAAATGGATTGACGTGCACCCGGAAAAGCTGAAGATGCCTCGCAGCGAGTTCGACGCACTCCTGGAGAAAGCCAGGCAGCGAGGAGAGCGATAGCCGTCCGCGCGCCCCGGGATCGTCAGTTGTCGTTACATCGTGCCATGCCCAGGGCTCATCCCCCGCGCTCAACCACCAGCGCTGCCTGCAGCATGGCTTTCGCGTAGGCGATGTCGTACACGTCCCCGGTATAGCCTCCGCCCCCGGGGTAGCCATGGATCGGCCCACGGGCGCGGTCGTAGTCGAGCGCTCGCGGGTGCTCGGGATACAGCTCTCGCGTGTACTTGACCCGTAACAATTCGCGCATTACCGCGAACATGTTAATGTCGCCCTCGTCGATGAAGCCCTCGTCATATTTGAGATATGGCACGGTGACGTGCGGATTCCGATAGTGCATGTGGTTGATGCGATCGCGGCTGCCAAAGTAGCGGCATACCGCGACGGGGTCCTCGCCCATTTCCATCGTCACACCGCAATCGAAGGTGATTCCATTGGCGGGACTATCGACGATCTCGATGAGGTGCTTCCAACCCGCAAGCGTGGCCATGATCTGCTGCGATCCTCGGCTCAGCGGAAAGGGCGGGTCGTTGGGGTGCTGCGCGAGACGTACATTCGCCCTTTCGGCGACAGGAACGACGGCCTTGAGGAAATAAGTAAGGTTCGCCCACATCTCGTCGAGTGTGTGCGCGCCCTCTTGCGGCAGCGGAGCAAGCCCTTGCATGCGGTCCTCGTCCACACCCGTCAAACCCGCGCCGCCGCGGCCCGTCTCGCCGAAGTAGCCCTCCATCGCGCGATGCGCGTAGAAGTTGTATTCCACAACCGGCAGCCCAACCTTGCCCGCTGCCTCGATCGACTGCCTGATCTTCTCGATCTCCTCGTCGCGACCTGGACGGCCATAAATCGTATTGGGAAAACCGCCGATCATCAGGTTGCCGAGTGTCACCCCGCCGGCCTTCAGCTTGGCGACCATCGGCTGAAGCTGCGCGACCGTCCACGGAATGGGCGGCCCGCCCGACAACACGTGGTAGACGCCAATCTGCACCACGCTGCGAATCGCCTCGTCGGTCACGCCACCGCTCACATCGATCCCGCAAGCAAGCTTGGGCGTCGCTACGCTCTCCTGCGGCATGCCGTTGCCAAGCCACCACGGCTTCGCAGCAGTCTGGCCGCTGGCTGCGAACGGCAATGCGGGCGCCACGACAGCGGTTCCGATGGCTTTCATCAGGCTTCGACGGGATAACGTGGATTTCATTCCGGAGAACCTCATGTGGACTGGGATCTGGAAGCGGCCACGGCTAAGCATTTTTCCATACACCGATCGAGCTTGTCGAAAATACGCCGCCATTGCATCCGCCCGAACGGATACCGCAGGAGTAAGATGGGACTTCGAAAAATCTCCCCGAGGAGGAACTCGCCGCAATGTCGAATCCGCATCCATTTCGCTTGAACCGCCGCAACATGCTCAAGTCGTCGCTCAGCTTGCTGGCAGGAGGCGCCGTTGCGGGCGTTGCGGAAGCTCGGCCCGAGATCAAGAATGCGAACCTTGCCTCGAGCCCATCGAGCCTGAAGATCACCGACATGCGCTATGCAGTCATCGTCAAGCCCGGGCCGAGCCCGTGCGTGCTCATTCGCATCGACACCAATCAAGGCGTCTACGGCCTCGGCGAAGTGCGCGACATTGCGGGACCTCAGTACGCCATGGTGCTCAAGAGCCGCGTGCTCGGCGAGAATCCTCTGCGCATCGACTACCTCTTTCAGAAGATCGCCCAGTTTGGCGGCAATGCGCGCCAGGCGGGCGGCGTGTGCGCCGTGGAGATGGCGCTCTGGGACATCGCCGGCAAGGTCTACAACATTCCCGTGTATCAGATGCTCGGCGGCAAATGGCGCGACGAGATTCGCATCTATGCCGATACGACCGAGTCAATGGATCCCGCCGAGTATGGCCGACGCGCCAAAGAGCGCAAGGCAATGGGCCTGACTTGGATGAAGATGGACCTCGGCATCAACGTGCTCGACGGAATTCCCGGCACCGTGATGCAGCCTGCCGGCATGAGCCAATGGGAAGAACACGTGCAGCCCAACCTTTTTATCGCCACTGAGGTCACAGATAAAGGCATCGACCGGCTGTGCGAATATGTCGCCGCGGTGCGCGAGAACATCGGCTACGATATGCCGCTCTCAATGGATCACCTGGGCCACATCGGCGTAAAATCGGTCATCCGCCTCGGCAAAGCCTACGAGAAATTCAATCTCGAGTGGATGGAAGATGTGATTCCGTGGTATTACACCGAATTGCTCAAAGAGATTACGCAGCAGAGCCCGACACCGACCCTCACCGGCGAGGACATCTACAAGATTGAGGATTTCGAAACGCTCTGCCGGGAGCATGCCGTCGACAAGATTCATCCCGACCTCGCGACTTCCGGCGGAATTTTGCAAACCCACCGCATCGGCGATATGGCGTTCAAGTACGGCGTGCCCATGGCAATGCACTTTGCGGGTACGCCCGTCTCCTGCATGGCGAGCGTTCACTGCGCAGCGGCCACGCGTAACTTCCTCGCGCTCGAGAACCATTCTCTCGATGTGCCCTTCTGGCAGGACCTGGTCACCGGGCTGGAGAAACCCATCATCAACCAAGGCTACATTCGCGTGCCCGACACACCCGGCCTCGGCGTTGCGCTGAACGACGACGAGCTCAAGCGCCATCTCAAGCCGGGAACGGGCTACTTTGAACCCACTCCCATGTGGGACGAAGCACAGTCGTGGGATGACGCGCTCTTCAGCTGATGGCCTGCGGAGACCGGCGCGCAAACAGCAAATTCTTGATCCTGTGGCCCGGATCTGCTCATCCTTCTCTCAGCGCCTTCATCGGCTCCACGCGGCTCGCGGTGAGCGCAGGTACATACGTAGCCAGGAACGCAACCAGAAGCAGTGTTGCAGAGGCAGCAATCAGCGCCAGCGGATCGGCAGAACTGAGCCCGAACAGCATCCTTGAGAATGCGCGGCCAATCAGCAGCGAAACCCCCAGCCCAATCCCGACGCCGATCGCGACCAGCATCATTCCCTGCCGCAGCACAAGCCGGAGGACAGCGGCGCGCGAAGCGCCAAGTGCCATGCGCACGCCGATTTCGCGTTGCCGGCTTCGCACCGAATAGGCGAGCAGTCCGTAGAGCCCCACGCTGGCGAGTGTCAGCGCGAGCAAACCAAAAACTCCCAGCAGACCAAGCACGATGCGCGCGCTCCACAGGATCTGATCGATGAGTTTGGCGCCGGTGCGGATATCGCTGATCTCGACTTTCGGGGCAAGCTGCTTGATTTCGCGCTGGACCTCTCCCAAGACCGATGCCGGATCGCCGGCCGCTCGCACATAGAGAGTGAAGTTCCCGGCGGCGTTCTGACGCAGGGGTAAGAACAGCGCCGGCTGCGGCGCTTCGCCCAGCGTCGTGTAGTCGCTGTTCTTGACGATCCCGACAATCTGGCGCATGGTATTGTCGCCAACCAGGCGCAGGCGCTTTCCCAGCGCATCTCCGGCCGGCCAATACCTCCGCGCCAGGTCCTCGTTGATGATGGCAACCGGGAGAGAGTTTTCGCGATCGCCCTCGGTAAATGTGCGGCCCTGCACCAGCGAAATGCCCATCACCTTGAAGTAGTCCACGTCAACCGTGTTGGTCACCGCGCTCAGGGCTTCCGACTTCCGCTCCTGGGCTTGCCCTTCAATTTCGACTCCGCGCGACGGGCTCGACCAGAACGGCATGTTCGCGGCCCAGCTCACCGCCTCGATGCCGGGAATCGCGGCAACGCGCTCTCGAATGTCGCGATGAAATGCCTCCAGGCGCGTCGCATCATAGCCCACTTGTTCCGGATTCATCAGGAAGACAGCGAGATGCTTTTCATCGAATCCCGGATTGATGGAATAGGCGCGCTGGACGGCGCGAAGAAACAGCGCTGCCGCCACCAGCGAGATCAACGACAGGGCAACCTGTCCGGTGAGAAGCACTTTCTGAAACCGCCCGCTGCGCCCGCTTGGAGCCGCAAGACGCGCCTCCTCTTTCAAGCTGCCGACAAGATCCGTCTTTGAGGCCTTCAGCGATGGAACAACTCCAAACACAAACGCGGTCGCCAGCGACAGCAACAGCGCAAACAGGAACACCGTGCCGTCAAGCCGCGGATCCACCAGGTTGCGCGCCACCTCATCCGGACGAAAGGACCACAGAAACCGGCAACCCTCATAACCCACGCCCAGACCGCCGACTCCGCCGAAGATGCCAAGCAGAAGGCTCTCCGTCAGAAGCTGCCGCAGCAGGCGCCCCCGCCCCGCGCCAATCGCGAGACGCACAGCAATCTCTTGCCGCCGGCCCACAGCCCGCGCCATCAGCAGGTTGGCGACATTCGAGCAGGCAATCAACAGAACCAGCCCGACAATCCCCAGCAGGACAGCACTCGCAAACGTCATGCCGCGTGCGCCGCCGGCGCTTGAGAAGAGCGCTTCCGTCACCGGCTCGACAGAGACGGTACGGCCCACGTTCGCATCGGGATATTCCCGCTCAAGAGAAGACGCGATGGCTTGCAGATTGGCTTGTGCCTGGCTCTGGCTTACTCCCGGCTTGAGCCTGGCCGCGGCTTGAAAGAAAGGCTTCTCTCGAACGCGTAGAATGTCCTGCATCGGCGGCGGCAACACTGCTGTCGCCATGGTTGCCGGCAGCCATACATCGGGTCCGAAGACTGCGCTCACGCCCAGGAATCCCTGCGGAGCCACTCCAACCACGGTAAAAGGAATCCCGTTGATCTCGAGAATTTTCCCCACAATATCCGGCGCGCGCTGGAAACGAACCTTCCATGCGTTGTAACTCAGGACAGCAACGGGCATGCTCCCCGGCGTGCTGGTTTCTGTGCGCAGAAAAAATCGGCCCACGGCCGGCGCGATACCCAGCGTCTCAAAATAACCCGATGTGACGAGCTCGCCGAAGAATCGCTCCGTGCTTGCACCTTCGCTCAACGTCATCACCATCGGCGGCGAAAAGCCGCCGATCGCGGCGAGCGCGGTATTCCTGCCCTGGTAGTCCTTCAGATTCAAATACGACGTCGGCAAAAGATTGCCCGATTGTTTTTGCCCCTTCACGTCGGTCGTGTAGACGCATACCAGGTGCGACGGATCCTGGACCGGAAGCGGATGGAGAAGAAGCGTGTTTACGAGAGTGAATACGGTGGTGCTCGCGCCGATTCCCAACGCCAGCGTGAGAATCGCAAAAAACGAAAATGACGGCGCCCTGAGCATGCTGCGAATCCCATAGCGCAGATCCCGAGCCAGGTCGAGCGCCAGATTCCCCGAAGAAAGCTCCGCCGGCGGCCGCACATCGTGGCTCCTCCGCCGCAACGCCGAGGGCAAAGCCGCTGCGAATACATCGCTGTCTTCGAGTTCTTTGAGAACGCGCCCGTATGCCTCTGACTCGCTGCTGCCCCCGGAGAGCAACTCCTCATAGCGATCCTGGAGATGCTGGCTCAGCTCTTCAATGATGGCCGCGCTGCGCCCCGGCTCTATGCCCTGGCCCGCCAGCCTTTGATCGACCTCTCGTTTCCAGTCAGGCATTTTCCGCTCCCATCACCCGGCCCATGGCTTCGACAAAACCCAGCCAGCTGCGGCGCTGGCTCGCCAGCACCTTGCGGCCTTCCGCGGTAAGGCTGTAGTAGCGCCTGCGCCGCTGATTGGGCTTTTCAACCCAGCGCCCCTGCACCAATCCGCGTTCCTCCAGCCGGTAGAGCAGGGGATAGAGCGTCGTCACGTGGAAGCGCAGAACTCCCGCCGAGCGCGCCTCAATCAGCTTGCAGAGGTCGTAGCCATGGCGCGCCTGTTGATCCAACAGCGAGAGGATCAGAAGTTCAGCGCCGCCCTTTTTCCATTCACGATCCGAGTTTTCCTGCGCAGGCATATATGTGACTCACATATATACGCGGCTCCAATATATGCTGTCAAGCCCTGGTCCGAGCCTCCCGGCCCAACACCCCGCAAAACTTGCGCTCATCCTATTCCGTCCGCAAAGCCCGCATGGGTTCGACCGAGGCAGCGCGGCGCGCAGGCACATAGCAGGCCAGGAGCGCCGTCAGCGTCAAGACCAGGATGGATGCGGCATAGGTCAGCGGATCGGTCGCCTTGATGCCGTAAACGTAACCCGCCATCAGCCGGCTCAAGCTGAACGTTCCTGCCAGGCCAATGCCGATACCGGCGAGCGTCAGGCCGAGCCCTTCACGCAACACCTGCCGCAGCACCGTCGCGCGGTCCGCGCCCAGGGCCATGCGGATGGCGAGTTCATGGGTGCGGCAGTTCACGGTGTACAACATCACGCCGAAAATTCCCACTGCGGACAGAAGCAGCGCCAGGGCAGCAAAGATCCACACCAGCGCCATTGGGAATCGAAGCGTTCCGTAAGTTTGCGCCACCTGGTCCGAGAGCAGCCTCACATCATTCACTGGCTCTTCGCTGTCGATCGTCCTGACGGCCTCGCGAATGGCCGGGACCACCGACATCGGCGCCACGTCGGTTCGAACGTTCAAGTGACACCAGTCGATCGGGTGCTGCTCGAACGGAACGTAGATCTCGGCTTCCGGCTCCCAGAGATTGTAGCTACGCCGGTCTTTCACAATTCCGACAATCTCCACCGAGTTCGCGCTGTCGGTGCTCCGTCCCGAATAGACCCCCTGCAAAATTGAGAGATGCTTGCCGAGTGGGTTCGAGTGCGGCCAATAGCGGCGCGCGACCACTTCGCTGATCAATGCAACCGGCGTGGCTCCGCTGGCATCGCTCTCCCTCAGGCTTCGCCCCGCCACAAGACCGATCCCGATGGCGCTGAAATCCCCGGGCGAGACAACAGTGAAATCTGCGGTTGGCTCTTGTCCTGGAAGCGCCGGCGGCTGGCCTTCAGGCCGGAAAAACACCGAAGAGCCGGACTGCTCGATGCCCGCGAACTCCACTCCCGGGATACCCTGCACACGCTGCAGCAACTGCCGGTAAAAGGCCCTCTGGTTCGTGGGCTCAGGATAACGGTAGTGGGGCAGATCGATCTCCATCGTGACCACGTTGGTGGGGTCGATCCCCAGGTCGACCTGCATCAGCCCGATAAATGTGCGCACCAGCAGGCCCGCGCCCGTCAAGAGCATCAGAGCCAGTGCGATCTCTGAGATGACCAGGCCGCTGCGCAGGCGCCGATAGCCGGATTCCGCGGATGAATTGGAACCGCTCTCCCGGAGCGACTCGTTCAGGTCGGTTGCCGATGCCGCCACAGCCGGGGCAAGGCCAAAAACGACTCCCGTCACCAGCGTCAGGCCGAGCGAATAGACGAGCACCCGCCAGTCGACATGGATCACGCTCGCGTTCGGCACTCTGAAGTGGCGATAGTGTGTCATCTCCAGCGTGAGAATCCGATCCCCCGCCGAGGCAAGAAGTAGCCCGAGTCCGCCGCCGATGATCGACAGCAGAACGCTCTCCGTCAGCAGCTGGGTGATAATCCGCCGGCGGCTCGCTCCAATCGCGGCGCGCACGGCCATCTCGCGTTTTCTCTTCGTCGCGCGGGCCAGCAACAGGTTGGCGACATTGCCGCATGCGATCAGCAGCACAAAGAGCACCGCTCCCGACATGATCAGGAGCGGTTTGCCCATGTTGCGGTAATAGGCTGCGTGCAGAGGCTCAACTTTGAAGCCCCAGCCCTTGTCCGCATCCGGATGCTCGTCGGCAAGGTTGGCGGCCAGCGTGTCGAGCGCCGCTTGCGCCTGTTCCACGCTCACTCCCGGCTGCAGGCGTGCCTGCGCCTGCAGATCGCGCGTGGTGGCGCGCCCCATTTCGCTCCGCTCCTCGGGCGTGAGCGCAAGAGGCACAAACGCGCCCATCTCCTGGTCCCATGTAAAACGAAAGCGCGCTGGCATCACGCCCACGATGGTGTAGCGCTTTTCGTCCAGGTCGATCGTCTTGCCCAGAATCGCAGGATCCGCGCCATAGCGAGTTTCCCAGAGATGATGGCCGAGAATGGCTACCCGATCGTGGCCCAGTTCCATCTCGCCGGGCGTGAAAAAGCGCCCGAGAAGCGGCTGGACCCCAAACATGGGCAGCATCTCAAGCGAGGTCTTGATGCCGTCAATGCTCTCTGGATGGCTGCCTTCGGTGATGTTGAATTCCGACCAGCGATAGTAGGCGACCTGCTGAAATATCTTCTTCTGCGCTGCGATGTCGTCGAGGTTCGGCGCGGAGACTCCCGTCTGAACATAGCCTTCGCCTTTCTGGTTGCGCCATTGGCCGAGGCCGACGAGTTGGTTGGGATTTGGGTAAGGCAGCGGCCGCAAGATAATCGCGCTCACCAGGCTGAAGATCGCGGCATTGGCTCCAATGCCAAGCGCCAGCGTAAGACAGGCCGCGATGGCAAACCCCGGACTCCGAAGCAGTCCACGCCATGCGTAGCGAACGTCCTGCCAGAGATGCTCGAATCGCGCCGTTCCCCAGGCCTCGTGCGTTTGTTCGCGAATCAAGGCCGGATTCCCAAGCGTGCGATGTGCCGCGTAACGCGCTTCCTCCGCCGACAACCCGAGCTCCCGCTGCTCGTCTTCCTCTGCACGCAGATCCGAGCGCAACTCGCGTTCAAGATCCGCATTGCGCTTTCTGATCTGCCACCATCGCATGCTGGCTCCCAACCGCCGCGTCTTCGCAGCCACCCTCGTCCTCGGCCTTGCGGCCTCTCAGTTTTCCCTCGCGAATTTGCCCGCACGCCGCCTGCTCCCGGCGCTATAGAAGACGTTCGACCCTCGATGTGGATTGATGGTAGACATTCGACTATGGCTTGTCAAGCAGCGAAACGCCGCTCAAGAGAACAGAGGCAGCCGCGCATCTTCGTCGCAAGAATGGAAGTTGCTCAACCCAACCCCCACCAGGCGGAAGCGCTGCGTCGAACCTGTCTGGATCCTCTCGCGCAAAGACAGGGCGATCGTAGTCAGTTCCTCACAAGACGATGGAGGCGACAACGGTGTCTGGCTCCGCGTAAGAATGCGGAAATCCGCGGTCTTCAGTTTCAAGACCACCGTTCGCGCAACCCTCGCTTCCTTTCTCGACGCATTCCATGTCTTCTCCGCCAGACGCCGGATCATGGGTTCGATCTCAGCCAACAGCATGTCCCGCTCAAACGTATCTTCGGCGGAGATCGACTTCGTCAACCGGTCTGGCACAACCGGGTTCTCATCGATTCCCCGCGCGAGCTCGTACAGCCTTTGCCCGTAACGGCCGAAAAGCTCCTCCAGTTGCGCGAGCGGGCGGGTTCGCAGCTGCCCCACCGTTTGGATCCCGACCTCCCGCAGCTTCGCTTCCGTCACTTTGCCGACCCCCGGAATCCGGTTGACGGGCAATGGAATAAGAAAACTCTCCACCTCCGCCGGCTGGATGACAAACAGTCCGTCGGGCTTGCGCCAGTCCGAGGCGATCTTGGCGAGGAACTTGTTCGGCGCTACGCCTGCCGACGCCGTCAGTTGCAGCTCTTCGCGAATCTGTCTTCGGATCGCACTCGCGACCTTGGTTGCCGTCGACAGTCCCGTCTTGTTTTCGGTGACGTCAAGGTAAGCTTCATCAAGCGAAAGCGGCTCGATCAGGTCCGTGTGCCGGCGAAGGATCTCATGCACCGCCCGCGAAACCGCACGATAGCGCACAAAGTCTGGAGGAGTGAAGACCGCCTGCGGGCAAAGGCGCTCCGCTTGCGACGCAGCCATGGCTGAGCGCACTCCAAACCGGCGCGCTTCATACGACGCCGCGCAGACAACGGAACGTTTCGCCCGCCATGCCACCACGACCGGTCTGCCTCGAAGCTCCGGATTGTCCCGCTGTTCCACAGACGCATAGAAGGCATCCATGTCCACGTGCACAATCTTCCGCACCATCGCATTTCCTATACTAGGGCCTGTTCGGACTTGCCTCCGGTGCCGCCGCGAAAGCCAAAT
>DATJMC010000032.1:0-38995 GCA_035508975.1 Occallatibacter sp. | reverse complement strand
GGTCAGAAGGGCCAGCCCGGCATAATCCCCACGCCGTTCCGCCTCGGCGATTTCTGCCCGTAAATTCCTCAACTGGCTGTCGATACGGCGCTTTTGCAGGCTGGTGATCGCCCCCTTTACTGTCTCGGAGGGCGGTGGTTCGGTCTCGCCCATCAGCGCCTCGGCCAGCAGGGCCCTTTGCGCCGGATCGTCGACCAGTTCCATCGGGTCGCGGGCCCCCCGGCGCACCAGGGCTTCGATGGCTTTGTAGGCGCCAAGCCCTTCAAAAATATTCACTTGCTCCTTCACGGCCTCGATTGCTAACCGCCGCGCCTCTTCGTGCTCCGGTTCCGTGATGGCCAGCGCACGCAGGATCACCCGCTCGACCTCGGTGAGCAGCGTCGGTCTTACGTCGATATGATCGCGCCTCCGCAGCGCCGCCTGCCGCAGTTCTTCGCGCAAAACTGCCGAATCGATGCCCAGCTTCTGCGCCGCGTCGGCGGCAAACTGGTCCCTCGCCAGCTTTTCCGGCAACCGCCGGATATGGGGCAGCAGGTAGTTCATTGCTTTCACCTTCTGCTCCGCACTCGCGCCGGGAAACAGTGTCCGGGCGCGCTCGATCAGGTAGTCGGCCTGGCGCCGGGCCGCACGGATCGCCGCAACATATGCCTCAACGCCTCGCTCGCGAATATACCGATCCGGATCGAGTCCCCCGTCCAGCGTCACGATCTTGATCGCAAATCCCTCTTCGGTCAGCAGGGCAATCGATTTCTCGGCGGCATTCGCGCCTGCGGTGTCAGGGTCGAAGTTTACGGCGACATTGGACGTGTGCCGCTTGAGGATCG
This sequence comes from Occallatibacter sp., assembly GCA_035508975.1. Lineage (GTDB taxonomy): Bacteria > Acidobacteriota > Terriglobia > Terriglobales > Acidobacteriaceae > Telmatobacter. The sequence goes on along the minus strand of DATJMC010000032.1, from coordinate 38,171 downwards.
CCACCTGCTGCTCGGTGAAGGCCGTGCCGCTGGTGGCGATCACGTTCTGAATCCCGCGCAAGTACACGCTGATGCAGTCCATCTGCCCCTCGACCAGCAGCGCAAATTCCGTCTTGCGAATGGCTGCCTTCGCCTTGTCGAGATTGAAGAGCACCAGGCTCTTGGAGTAGAGCGGCGTCTCCGGCGAGTTCAGGTACTTCGGTCCGGCTTTTTCGCCCGTCTCCAGCGTTCGCGCCGTAAACGCAATCACGCGCCCGCTCTCGTTCGCGATCGGGAACATGATGCGCTTGCGGAAGCGGTCATAGAGCGGGCCTTGCTTCCCATCCCCCTGTTCCTTTGAACTGAACAGGCCGGAGGCGCGCAGAGTGGCTTCGTCGGCCATGCCGCCGAGCCGCTCCTGCAGCGCATGAAAGCCGTCCGGCGCGTACCCGATGCGGAATTCTTTGATTCCCTTGGCGTCGAGTCCCCGGCCCGCTAGATATTCACGCGCGAGCGCACCCTCAGGCCCGCGCAGTTGCTCTTCGAACCACGCAGTAGCCGCCTCGTGCAGATCCAGGAGTTTCCCGCGCTGCCTGGCTTCTGCGGCTTCTTCCGGCGAGGAGTACTCCCGCTTGGGCAGCGGAATCCCGCACTTCTGGGCGACAATCCGCACCGCTTCGGGGAATGAAACATTCTCCATCTTGCCCACAAACGTAAAGACATCCCCGGTCTCGTGGCAGCCGAAACAATAAAAGTACTGCCGCGGCCCGTTCACGTTGAACGAGCCGGTCTTCTCCTTGTGAAAGGGACAGAGCCCCACGTAGTTCGATCCGGCTTTGCGCAGGCGGATGTAGCCCTCGATCACCTTCACGATGTCGGCCTGCTGCTTGACGGATTGTGCAAAGTCGCTCACCGGGGGTCGTCTGTCTAGAGCATAAGGCGAATAGAAGGCGGCCGCGCAGCGCTCCATGTGGAAGCCGTGGAAACCCGGGCCATTGGAACCCGGGTGACCCGAACTCCGTACCATCCGCAGCATGGTCAACGATTCCCACGAACGCTGGGTCGCTCAAGAAGTTTCACGTTGCATCCAGGCCTGGCAAGCCTGCGCCGGGGATCCGCCCGCGCTCGATCCCCGGTACAGCGATCGCGATCACGAGGCTCGCGAGATTGCCTACGACGCCGAGTTGCGCGCGGTGGAGTGGGAAGCAAAGCGCCTTGCGCGCAGTCCCCGGGAACGCGCCCAAGCCGAGAAGCGCATGATCGCGTCATTCTGCCGCTTTGCCGCACACGCCCTCGACCTCGAACAGGAACAGATCGCGCTGCTCACTGAGGACTTCCTTCCTGCGGGGATAGAGTTCGCGCGCCGCGCCCGCCAGTTTGACCCCGCCATCAGCCAGGAAGACACCATCCAGGCCTGCCGCAATGCATGGACTGCCTGTGGTCTGCAGCCGCTCCTCGGGACCTGCATGTCCGTTACGCCGTCGATTCTCGCCTACAGCCTGCTGTATCCCTACTCTGACAACTATCTCGACTCAGCCGATCCATCGCTCGCAGCGAAGATGACCTTCAGTTGCCGCTTCCGCGAGCGGCTCTGCGGCGCCGATCTGCCTCCCCTCAATCAGCGCGAACGATCGATCTGGGCGCTCGTTGAGCTGATCGAGTCGCAATTTGCGCGCACCCATTTTCCCCAGGTGTTCGACTGCTTGCTCGCGATTCACCACGCCCAGGAAGAAAGCATCCGCCAGCTTGGCGCCCGCGGTCCAGCCGGGGACTTGCTGCGGCTCAGCTTCGCCAAGGGCGGCGCCTCGGTCCTCGCCGACGCTTGCCTTGCCCGCGGCTGGATGAGCGAAGAAGAGATGCGCGTTGCCTTTGAGTGGGGCGCGCTGCTGCAGCTGGGAGACGACTTGCAGGACGTTCGCGAAGATCTCGGCCGGTCCTCGCTCACCCTCTTCACGCAAGCTGTGGCAAACGAGGAAACGCTCGACAACCTCGTGCTTCAGCTCTTGCGTTTCTGCGAGCAGGTTGCCGCGCGCATGAATCGCATGCCGCACGGTTCGGCAAGCCTCAAAACTCTGCTGAACTTGAGTTGGCGTTCACTGATCCTTGGCGCGGTCGCCGATGCGCATCACTTCTTCTCGCCGGAGTTCCTGGCGCGTGCCGAAGCCTGCTCTCCCTTCCGTTTCGGATTCCTGAGAGAGAGGAGCACCCGGCTTGCCGACTCGCGCGGGCTTTACTCCGCGCTCTTTGATTTCTTCGTCGAGCCAAGCCCTTTACAGTTGACCCGCGCGACCATGCAGGCAAGCAGGCTGGCGCTTCATCCCGCAAGAGCATTTCCGAGTGCCGATTAGCACGGCTTAGCCAACCCGAGTTGCCCGCAAAAACAAACACCTAGAGGCCGGGCGAGCCTCTAGGCGCTGGAATTCGTTCTTTTATATATTGATCTACCCACACGGGCCTTCAACCATCGTTTGCGTTTGAAGACCCGCATGGACCCCCCGAGTTTTCTCTAATCTACGTGTATGCCTCAGATCTCGTCCGTCCTCCCTCCCCATGCAGGATGATCGGACCCGAGGATCTTTTTAAACTTCGCAACACGACAAGAATCGCAATTCCCTAGGACTTCCCTTTTCCCGGCCCCCCGGAATGCCCTTGGCTCCCCTTCGTGCGGCTATCCCCATTTCCGGCCCCGTCGTCGCTGCCGCTGTCGTTCCCGTTGTTATTTGCGGCGTTGTTGCCTCCACCACCTGACCCACTTCCATTCCCGGCATTCCCGCCGGGGATTCCGGCGCCCGTCGAGCCGCCGCCGTTGCCGCCACCCGACCCGCCACTTCCTGGAACCGCGCCTCCGCTGCCACTCGGGCCGGCGCTTCCGCCTGTTCCTCCACCGCCTCCCGACCCGCCTGAACCTCCAACCCCGCCGCCAAAGTTCGAGTCGGCGAAGATCGTGGCAAGGTTCGCGGCGATATGCGTGAACGCGTTCTCAACGTTATCCGCCATGGCGCGCATGGTTGCCACAGTCCCCAGCCCAATCAGCGCCACAACCAAAACCCACTCGACGAGATTCCCGCCTTCGTCGCATTCGACGGTCTTCCTGGCAAAACGAAGTCCGGGGAAAAGCCCCTTCATGGTCCACCTCTCGACCAACCGTGTCTGGCATCTGAAATACGGCCAATCGGGATTTACGCCTGCGGCAAGGTAAACCTTGCTCTCGTGGCACGTAGAGGGGAAGCCACGGCTAGAGAATCGATCACAGAGCGGAATACTTCAATCCCTCGACCGGTTGGACGGATGGATTAAATCGTAACCAGTCTTCACGTTACCGACGTGGAATGCTTCGCCGGCTGATCGTAGCCCGATGTTTCCCCCGCATTTCCGGCGGCCGGGCCCCAGCCGGTTCGGCGCGGTTTCCGCTCCGCCTTCGCGCTTCGGGGCAACGCGCCCACCACAAGCCGCTTCTCATTTGGTTACTAGGATTTCCGGCTTGTATAATCGCCGTCAGTTCGGCCCAAATTCCCCCTGGAGGTCGTCCCTCATGCTTTCTGAACGATTGAAGGTCGTTCGGGCCCTTACCGCTTCCACTCTTGTGGCTTTTGCGGCCCCTTACAGCGTCGTGGCCCAGACCGCGGATCACCTCGTCAGCACCACTGACCTGCAAAGGGCGGCGGTCGATGCCTCGGCCCAGCGCCAGCAGAACCTGGATACCCTGAAAGCCTTCTTTGGCTCCGACAGTGCCCGTCGCGCCCTCGAATCGGCCAGGATGGATCCTCAGAAAGTCCAGAATGCCGTCGCGAGCCTCAGCGATGAAGAGCTGGCGCAGTTGGCCCCCCGGGTCAGCAAGGCGCAGTCCGACTTTGCCGCCGGTTCCCTGAGCGATCGCGATCTGATCATCCTCCTCCTGGCGATCGCTGCCCTGATCCTCATCATCGTCGCCGTCCGGTGAGAGGTGTTCGGGTGAAAGCCCACCTCCGATCCTTGGCTTTCGCGTCGATCCTCTGCGCAGCTCTGGTTGCCCAGGACGGCGCAAAAGCCCTGTGGATCGATGTCCCCTTCGTGGCCCAGCCCGCCGAAGGCTGCGGCGCGGCTTCCATCGCCATGGTCATGCAGTATTGGGAACAGCAGCAGGGCAAGCCGCCGAGCCCGGCAGCCGGCGCCGATCAAATCCTGCGCGCGCTGCACGACGGCGCCGCCCACGGCATTTACGCCCGCGACATGGTTAATTACTTTCAGCAAAACGGGTTCCGCACCTTCGCCTTCGCCGGAGAATGGCCCGACCTGCAGCGCCACCTCGCCAAGGGCCGTCCGCTGATCGTCGCGCTTCAGCCAGGACCCGATCGGCCGCTTCACTTCGTGGTTGTGGCAGGGCTCGATCCCGCACAGCAGCTCGTCTTGCTCAACGATCCCGCCCAACGCAAGCTCCTGAAGGAGGAGGATGCGCGGTTTGCCAAAGAGTGGACAGCAGCCGGCAACTGGACCCTGCTCGCGGTTCCGGAGGCAAGTGCTCACCCATAGCCTTGCTCCCGCACCCTGATGTGCGCTCGACTGCGGCGTTCCCGTCTGACGGCTATCGCGGGATTCGTTGTCACAATCGCAGTCGCAGCGACCCTTCTGTGCGGTCAAAGCAGTCCCGCCGAGATCAAGCAGCTTGCCGCCGCCCGGCGTTGGGACGAGATCGTGCATCGGCTCGAAGGCTTACCCATCCGATCCGCCGCAATGGACTTCTACTATGGCTCGGCGCTGGCGCATCTCAATCGTCTCGCCGAAGCCGACCGGGCACTCTCCGCCGGACAGCAGCTCGCTCCCCGGGATCCGCGCTTTCCCGTCGAACGCGCCGGCATTGCTTTCAAGCAGAAACGCTACCCCCAGGCAGCGCGGCTGCTGCGCAGGGCTCTCCATCTCGATCCCACCGATCCTTACGCCAATGACTTCCTGGGCACCGTCTACTTCCTCGACGGCAATCTTCCCGCCGCGCTCAAATATTGGAACCGCATCGGCAAGCCGCGGATCAATGCCGTCCATGAGGAGCCGGTCCCGCGTGTATCTCCGGCCCTGCTCGATCGCGCCTTCGCGTTTTCGCCCGCCGCCACGCTGACCGCGCCCCAGTTTCTCGCCACCGAATCGCGGGTCGGCGGCTTGGGCATCTTTGCTCAACATCAATTCGACCTGCGCGCCCTTCCCGGCGGCAACTTCGACATCGCCTTCCGGAGCCAGGAGAAAAACGGCTTCGGCGATACGAAGGTGCAGGCGGTGGTCGGGTTGCTCAGCGATCTGCCCTTCCAGGGAGTGACGCCCGAATACGACAACATCCATCGCCAGGCGATCAACTTCACGTCGCTCTTTCGCTGGGACGCGCAGAAGCGCCGCATCAACGCCGAGCTCTCGGCGCCCTTCGAGCACAGCGCCAAATACCGCTTCGAGTTCGTCACCGATCTGCGCAACGAGAACTGGGTGCTGCGCAACTCGTTCACGGGCTATGCGCCGCCCCTGGCCGGCTTGAACCTCCGCCGCGAGCTTGGAGGTTTCGCGCTGACTTCGTTCGCCGATGAGCGCCTGCACTGGTCAGCCGGGGCTGAGCTGTCGCATCGCGACTACCGCGGGGTTGCACCGGGGAATCTGCTTACGCCCACGCAGCTCTCTTCCGGCTACCAGCTCAAGCAGATCACCCAGCTCGACAGCACGATCCTTCGCGTCCCGGAGCGGCGTTTCACCGTCGATGCCGGCATTTCGTCGCAGGTTGCGCGCCTCTGGTCGCAGCCCCGCTTGACCTCGGACAAGCTGCAGGGTTCCATAGGCTGGCACTGGCTCCCTCAGGCCAAGGGCGACGACTACGCAATGCGCCAGCGGCTCCGGGCGGGCAAAACCTTCGGCCAGGTTCCTTTCGACGAGCTTTTCGAACTGGGTTTAGAGCGCGATAACGATCTCCCCATGCACGCCCACATCGGCACGCGGGATGGACGCAAAGGGTCTGCTCCCCTGGGGCGCGATTACTTTCTGCAAACCTGGGAGAGCGACAAGAACCTCTACAGCAACGGGCTGATCGCGCTGAAGCTCGGACCCCTCCTCGATATTGGGAGAATCACCGACCCCGGAACCGCGCTCGGCTCGCACCAGAGGCTCTTCGATGTTGGACTGCAATGCAAGGTGCGCGTCTTCTCGACAACCGTCGCCCTCTCCTACGGCCGCGACCTTCGCACCGGCAACAACGCTTTCTACGCCGAACCGTTGCCGTAGCGGGGGACGTTCTCGCTACTCGCAGCGCAATGCTGTGATCGGATCCACCTTTGCGGCGCGGCGCGCTGGCACGTAGCAAGCGAGCCCAGCCACCAGCGCCAGCACCGTCACTCCCGCAGGCAGCAGGATCGGGTCGCGAAAGTCGCCGCCCACCCAGTGCGACACCACCGAGTTCATGGCCAGCGTAAGCACCGCTCCGACCGCTACCCCGCTGCCCACGCTCACCACCGTCGACACGAAGACGATGCGCACCACGTGCGCGCGTTGCGCGCCGAGCGCCATGCGAATCCCGAATTCATTGGTCCGCTGTGCCACCGTGTGCGACACCACGCTATAGAGCCCGATTCCCGCCAGGCTCAGCGCCAGCACCGCAAACGCCGCGAAGAGCCACGCCACCAGCTGCTGCTGTTGCCATTCGGGCTGGTCGCTGATCCAGTGATCCAGGTCCGAAACCACGCGCGCCGTCTGTTGATCGGCGTTCACCTCCGCCAGAGCGTGGCGAACCGCGTTCAGCAGGCTTAGCGGAGAGCCGTTCGAGCGCACCAGGATTTCCGTGCCCGGCCCCATGTCGAGTGTGTATGGGACATAGATCGCCGGGCTCACCGGCTTGCGCAATCCCTCGTCGAGACTGTTCGCGACTACGCCCACAATCTGCAGCCACGCCTCCGAAAGCCCCGGCACCGCAAGCGCGATCGGCGGCCGATTCTCCTCGTCCGGCAATTGCAGTGAATTCCCCACCGCGTCGCCATGAGGAAAATACGCCTTCGCGAAAGCTTCGTTCACCACCACCAGGTGCGCGCCGTTGCGGCTCTCTGTCTCTGTCCAGATGCGCCCCTGCATCAGCGGAATCCGCAAGAGTGGAAAATAATCCGGCCCGACCTCTTCGATCAGGGCCATCCGGTCCGTGGCAGACGGTGCGCCATGCAGCCGAAATGGCGCTCTTCGACCCGACTCCGGGGGGGTCGCGTTCGCGGAGATCGCCGTCATCGTCACCCCGGGTACCCGCGCGATGCTCGCTCGCAGCTGCTCGTAGTATCCCCACCGCTCGCCCCAGTTCGTGTACGTGTTCTCGCGCAGCGGGATCCACAGCGACATGGAATGGTGCGGGTCGTACCCAAGCTCGACATGGCTGAGCCGTTCGAAGCTTCGGATGCCCGCGCCCGACGCGGCCAGCAGCAACAGCGTCAGCGCAATCTGCCCGGCGATGAGCGCCCGATGCGTTCCGCGGCTGCGCACGCTGCCCGCGACCCGCCGCATCCCCGATCCCAGCACCTTGCCAATCTCCGTGCGCGACAACTGCAACGCCGGCGAGAGCCCGAACAAAACTCCCGTCAGCAGAGCCAGCGCAAGACAAAACAGCAACACCGGCACGTTGATCCCGACCACGACTTCCGGGGCAAACTCATACTTCGGCAAGACTACCTTCATGGCCGCGATAGCGCCATACGCAATGGGAATGCCCAGCGCAGCGCCCGTCGCCGACAGCAGCAGCGACTCGGTCAGCAGTTGCCGCACCACGCGCCCGCGCCCAGCCCCAATCGCCGACCGCACCGCAATCTCGTGCTCCCGTGCCATGCCCCGCGCCAGCAGCAGAATCGACACGTTGCCGCAGCCGATCACCAGCAGCAGCGCCACTCCGCCCAACAGGAAATACAGCGTATTTCCCACGCCGCGAAAGACCCAGTCGTTCAGCCGCTGCAGGTCAACCCGAAACTGCTCGGGAAATTGTTTCGGCCGATCCTTGGCAAACCGCTCGGCCAGAGGCTGCAACGCCGCGCTCGCCGCCTTCACCGTAATTCCCGGCTTGATGCGCAGGTTGACCATGTACATCACGTTGGGATCGCTCGACATCTTCAGTGGCAGGTAAACATCCCCGCTGTACCACACAAATCGCGGCGCTGCCACGCCGACGATCCGGTAGCTCTTGTGGTTCAGCGCGAGTGTCTTGCCAATCACGTCGGGGTTGGCGAAGAAATGCCGCGTCCAGAACCGATGGCTCAGCACAACCACCGGCTGCGGGTCCTGTCCGTCCACTGCGTCCGAGGGCTGCAGCCCGCGCCCCAGCAGCACCGGCTCGCCAAGAAAATTGAAGCCGTTCGCGGAGAGAAAAACCGTCTCCACATCCTCGGGATACTCGCCTCCCGTCAACGGCAGCGACCAGAAGTCCATCACGATCGTGTCTTCCACCGGCTGAGCCTGCTGCAGCACCCGCACCTGCGGCCCATTGAGCCAGATCAGGTGCCCGTCTCCGCTGGCGCCCCACACCCCGAAACGCACGATCCGGTTCGCGTCTTTGTAGGGAAACGGATTCATCAGGGCTGCGTAGACGACGCTGAAGATCGCGGTCGTCGCGCCAATGCCTAGCGCCAGCGACAGCACGGCCGTGGCCGTGAACCCCGGATTCCTTACCAGCTGCCGCGCCGCGAAGCGCAGATCCTGGAGCACCGTCTGCAAAGAACCTCCTCGCCAGCCGCGGGATCCCGTCAAGGATCGCACGAACCGATCCCCGTCTGCCATTCAGTTGTCTTCAGATCGACGAACGCACAGGTTAGACCGCTTGCCGCGGCGCTGGTGATCCTGCTTCACGCGAAATCACCGTTCCCGCACTGCGTCCGGAATCGCATTGGACGGTCCATCCCACGCCAGCTTGGCGAGCTTGTCTTCCGGCACCCCGGCGACTCTCCCCAGAATCATCCTTGCGAAGTACGCGTGACTCGGCCGTTTCCACGAGGCCATCTCGACCAGAGAATCCAGTGCCCTCGCCCGGATCTTTGCCAGCAGTTCCGGGTTACGCGTCGCTGTTAGTTCCACAAGCAGTGCCGCGCCTTTGTTACGGTCTGTCCACGTGCCCGAGTTCAGCATGGCGATAAACGCATCCGGGTCAATCTTCGCAGCCAGCGCTGGGGTCGCTCGAGCCAGCACACCCAGGGCCCGCGTTGCATTGTTGCGCACCTCATCGTCGGGGTCCCGGGCCGCGTGCATCAGTGCGTCGATCTGCGCATGCGATTCCTGCCCGTAGCCCAGCGCTTCACTCGCAATGCGTCGATCCTCAACATCGGCCGAGAACCGGAGCACCTCAAGCAACTCCGCTTCGTGTTGAAGCGCCCATGCGCGAAGCTCCAGTTCAAGCGCTCTCGCCCTGGGTTCGTCGGTTAGCGCATAACCGTTGGAGTCGTCTTCCTGGGCGTTATCGCCGCCCAGCTTTACCGCCGCCTCGATGGCTAGGTCCAGCCGATCTGAAAGCTTGTGAATGTCGGCCGGCAGTCGCGCGTGGCCTGTTGGCGTGGGGTTATAGACGAAGCTTTCGCTTGACTCGCCCGGAAGGCCGATGAACAGAAGGCGATCACCGTTCTCATCGCAGCAAACGGAGGCAACATCGGTCGGTTCTTTCCCGAGTTGATGCATCACGGCTTCGCGTATCCTGGCTTTGGTTTCGTCGGTGAATGCATCTCCCTTGCGAACCGGCAAGGTTTCCCTAACCTTTTCCAGATCGAGCCCCTTGTATCCGAAGAACTCGATGTCGCCCACCCGCCCGGCGGCAAATGCCGCGGGGCAGAGGAAGAGAAACAGCACAACCCACTGCAGCTTCAACGGATTCGGCACACCGCAAGCATATCTTCTTTCCTCAATCCCGGGCCTGCTGCGGCCGTCAGTTGTCGCGCAAGGCCACCATCGGGTCGATGCGCGTGGCGCGGCGAGCCGGCAGCAGGGAGGCAATCGCCGACGCCAGAACGAAGACGAGCGCGATGGCCCCCAGCACCGAAGCATCGCGCATGCTGCTCTCGGTCCATCGCTGCACCTGGTCGCTTAATCCAATGCTGAGCGCGATCCCCAGCGCCAGCCCCACTCCGGTCGTACGCGCTGTCGATGCCAGCGTCAGCAGCAGGACATTCCATTGCGGCGCGCCCAGAGCCATGCGAATGCCGAACTCCCGCGTCCGCTGTTCGACCCCGTAGGCCACCACGCTCGAAATCCCGATCGCCGCCAGCCCCAGTGCCACAAACGAAAACACCCCAAAGAGCGCCGCGATAAACCGCTCGTGCGACCAGACGAACATCGAGAAATACTCGTCGTAACTCTGCGCCCGAAAGAGTGTCTGGTTTTGGTTGAAGGAGAGAAGGCTCATGCTGATCGCATGCGTCAGCGCTTCAGGATTTCCCGCGGTGCGGACGAAGATGTTGTCTCCCATGAACGCCACCATCGACGAGGGAAGATAAACCTCCGGCATCGTTGGACGATGCAAGCCGTCGTTGCGTACATCGCCCACCACGCCGATGATCTGAAATGAGCCCTTCGCGCCCGGGGCCTGTAGAAAGTTGCTCGGCAGCTCAGCAAATCCCATCGGCCGCACCATCCGCCCAATGGGGTTCGTGCCCGCAAAATAGCGATCGACGAAGGTCTTGTTCACCGTCGCAAACGCCGCGCCGCGATTGACCTCTTCTCGCGTCGGCGTCCTGCCTTCGAGCACGGGAATGCGCAGCACCGTGAAGTAGTCCGCGCTCACCAGGCCAACAGCGCTCTGCTGCCCCGTCCCCGAAGAGCTCCCAACCACGTCGACCCGCTGCAGCCAGCGGCCGTTGGGTGGGGTCCCCGTGAGCGCACTCGCCACCGCAGTCACGCCCGGCGTGGTCCTGACCGTTTCCAGCAGTTGATCGTGGTAAGTCACCCCCGCCTGCCATGTCGTATACGCCTTGTCCGGGAAATTCAGGTCGAGCATCAGGATTCCATGCGGATCGAAACCGAGTTGCGCGGTGTAAGCCTGCGCAAAATTGCGAATGGCCGCGCCCGCTCCTGCTAGCAGCAGCACGGTCAGGGCGATTTGCCCGCCGATGAGCACCGCGCGCGTGCGCGCTCCATGCGATGTGGTGCTCCGCGTGCCCGAAGACTGCACCATCTGGCTGATCTGCGGACTGGAAAACTGCAGCGCCGGTGAAAGTCCCGCCAGCACACCGACAATGACCGAGATCCCGGTGCTGAACAGCAGCACGGGGATGTTGAGCTGGATCACGACCTCGTGGGGGATCGAGTACTGGGGCAATAGGCTGACGATCAGGTGAATGGCTGCGTAAGCGAAGGCCAGGCCCAGAAGGCCGCCAGTCACAGCAAGGATCACTGACTCGGTGAGAAGCTGGCGAATGAGCCGGCCGCGCGATGCGCCGAGGGCCAGGCGTGTGGCCAGCTCCTGCAACCGCGCCGTGCCGCGCGCCAGCATCAGGATCGAGACATTGCCGCAGCCGATCAGCAGCAACACGGCCACCGCCACAAAGAGCACCATCAGCGTGCCCTTGAACTGGCCCAGCAGCCAGTCGTTGAGCGTCTCCGCCTGGATGGTGTAGCTGTCCCGCGGGACCAGCCCCGGCTCCGCTCGGGCAATCTGCCGAACCATGCCCGACAGCTCCGCGGAAGCGGCCTCGATGGAAACGCCAGGTTTGAGCCGCACCAGCGTCTCATAGCGCGCTTTGGGATCCATGCCGGCCGGCATCGGCAAATAGACTTCGGAATCGTGCCAGGTGAATCGCGGCCCCACCACCCCGATCACCGTGTACTTGTGCTGGTTGAGCTCGAGAACCTTTCCGAGCACGTTGGGATCCGACGCGAAATGCGACTTCCAGAAGAGATAGCTGATCACCGCCACGGGCGGCGGCGCAACGCCCTCCTTTGCTTCAGCCGCGGTGAACTCTCGTCCCATGAGGGGCGGCGCGCCCAGCACCTGCATGCCCCCGCTCGATACCTCCAGCACTTTTACTGACTGCGGAATCTCGCCGTCGGTCGCGACCATGCTCTCGTCGTTCTGCAAAAGCGCGTCGTCGACGGCCTTCGTTCGCCGAAGCTGGTCTCCTTCAGCCAGCGTAAAAGGGATCTCTCCTCGGCCCCGTTTGTCGCGCACCGTCACAAACGCCAGCCGCTTGGCATCGCGATAAGGGTACGGATCGACCAGGACGCCGTAGAGAACGCTGTACACAGCGGCCGTCGCGCCAATCCCCAGCGCCATCGAAGCGATGGCCGCCACGGCGTAGATCCGGTGCCGGACGAGTTGGCGCAAGGCGAAGGAAAGATCCCGGGCAAGAGTCAAAGCAGGCCTCCGGGCACTGGGACTCCTTTGGTTTTCAGCAATTTGAGTTCCGATCCACCGCGAGCCAAAGAGCGCAAAATCAGCAGGGTGACCGACTGATCGAGCGTGGGGGTGTGCGAATCGGACGCTCCGCGTTCATTTGCGGACAGCTCTGCCGGCGGATCCCGGACTGGCAACCGCCGCGATTTTCCCCGGTTTTTCATGCGCTTCCGGCAAGCGGGGGCGCAAAATACTTGTTGCAACGAATATCTTTTTGCCGCATCCAACGAAACGAAAAGGAGAAACCAGCATGACCGCAACAACCGCCACCCCTTCCGCCCTCACCACCTGGAACATCGATCCGGCCCATTCCTCCGCCGAGTTCAAGGTCAAACACATGATGATCTCGAACGTGAAAGGCAAATTCTCTGGAATCACCGGCGTCCTCAAGTTGCACGACGAAGATTGCGCCGAATCCTTTGTCGAAGCAACGATCCCCGTCGCAACCGTCTCGACCGGCGACCCGCAGCGAGACAGCCATCTCCAGGGTGCCGAGTTCTTCGAGGCCGAAAAGTTTCCTACCTTCACCTTCAGGTCCACCCACGTCGTCCGCCACGCGCCCGGCGAGCATAAGGTCACCGGCGAGCTGACCCTTCACGGTGTGACCCGCCCTGTGGTTTTCGAGGTGGAGGGTCCCAGCGAGCCAGGCAAAGATCCCTGGGGCAACCTGCGCATCGGCCTCTCGGCCACCGCAAAAATCAATCGCAAGGATTTTGGTCTAAGCTGGAACGCAGCGCTCGAAACCGGCGGAGTCCTGGTCGGCGAAGACGTGACCATCACTCTCGATATCCAGTTCATCAAGGCCTGAGCGGGCCGGCCCGGGAAGAGCGCCGAGCCGATCCCGGGAAATTACCTGTTGCAACGAATATCTTCCTCGCGAATCTAATCTGTAAGGGCAATCTCCGTTGCTTGAGGAGTGGAGGTCCAACCATGTCGCTTCGTGCGGTCAAAGAAACCTATGAAACCAAGCCCACCATCGAGGGCGCCGGCGTCAAGCTCCAGCGCGCCTTCGGTTTCGGCAAAACCAGGGAATTCGATCCTTTCCTGCTGCTCGACGATTTTCGCAACGAGAATCCGTCGGACTACATCGCGGGATTCCCCTGGCATCCGCATCGCGGCATCGAGACCATCACCTACGTGCTTGCCGGCGAAGTCGCCCACGGAGACAGCCTCGGCAATAAAGGCCGCATGACCGCGGGCGATGTGCAATGGATGACTGCGGGCAGCGGCATTCTCCACCAGGAGATGCCGAAAGGCGATGAGCGCGGGCGCATGCACGGCTTCCAGCTCTGGGCCAATCTGCCCGCGTCGCTGAAGATGACCGATCCGCGCTACCAGGACATTCCCTCGTCGGCGATTCCCGAGGTCACCGAGGATGACGGCACAAAAGCGCGCATCATCTGCGGAACCTTCTGGGGCAAAACCGGGCCGGTGGAAGGAGTGGCCGCCGATCCAAGCTACGTCGACATTTCGGTGCCGCCCAACAAGCTGCGCCGCATCCAGGTTGACGTAACACGGAATGCATTCGCTTACGTCTTCGTGGGCACGGGAACGTTTCGCGATGCGTCGGCGCCCCGAGCCGTGCTCACCGAGTCGGCCGTCGATCCGAATGCCGAGGCGAAGTACGACGCGAAGAATCATTCGCTCGTATTGTTTGATCGCGGCGACGAGATCGCCGTACAGGCTGGTCCGGAAGGCATCCGCTTCCTGCTCGTCTCGGGCAAGCCGCTCGAGGAGCCGGTGGCGTGGTATGGGCCCATCGTGATGAACACCCAGGCAGAGCTGCAGCAAGCCATGCGCGAACTGCAGACCGGCAAGTTCATCAAGCACCAGTGATCGAAACAACGACTGTAGGCGCGGCCGCATAGCCGCGCCTTTCGTTTCTCCTTTCAATCTCACCCGATCGTGGAAGGATCGCCCGCCAGGATCTGCTCCGGCGTCAGCCGGCACTCGCGCAGCGTGCGAATGGCGAGGACATTGTGGCGCTTGGCAAGGCGCTTGCCGCTGGCATCGACAACCAGGCCGCAGTGGAACCATGCAGGATTTGCGAAGCCCAGCGCGCGATTCAGCAAAATCTGGCGCGCCGTCGATTTCAGTAGATCTGCGCCGCGCACGACCTCGGTGATTTGCATGGCGTGATCGTCAACGACGCAAGCCAACTGGTAGCTGGCCACTCCATCGCGACGGCAGACGATGAAGTCGCCGAAGTCCTCGCCCGCAACGAAGCGTTGCGCGCCGAAGTTTCCGTCGGTGAATTCGACGGCTTCGCCGTCGGGCACGCGAAACCGCCAGGCGCTGCGTTCTGCAGAGTTTTGGAGGAGATCGCTGGGGATCGAGGCATTGCGGCAGGTGCCGGGGTAGAGAGGCTCGTCGTCCAGGTCGGCATCCTCGTGCGGAGCGTTCAAGGCGGCGGCGAGATCTTTGCGCGAACAGCGGCAGGGATAGATCCAGCCGTTGTCGAATAGCCGTTGCAACGCAGCGCGATAAAGGTCCATGCGCTGGCTCTGGATATAAGGTGCCATCGGGCCGCCCACATCCGGGCCTTCGTCCCAGTGAATGCCGAGCCAGCGCAGGTCTTCAAGCGCTGCGTCAGCGTACTCGGCGCGGCTACGCTCCAGATCGAGATCTTCCATACGCATGACGAGTGTGCCCTGCGCAGCTTGAGCGCGTTCGAACGCTGCGAAAAACGTGCGCGCATGGCCGATGTGGAGAAAGCCGGTGGGCGAAGGCGCGAGCCGTCCGCGGTAGGAATGGGCTGGATCTGGCGCGGCTCCGTTTTGTGCTTGAAGAGACATGCAGTGCGTCGGCGAATCAGTTCTCTGCATTGTTCCATGCTCAACGGTTTTCTGACGATGGCAAAGACGTTGCCAGGACGGGGCGTTCTGAATTGTTCCACGTGGAACAATTGTGATGACTGGCACAGAGTGCGACGGAAGCAGTCGCTGTTGGACCACGATTTATTCTGCAAAATCTTGGAAGAAATTCATGCGAGGACCGGCGGGAAATCTTTCTGACGGATGCTCAGAGCCTGAGCTCACTGTGTGGCGCTGCGGGTTTCGCTCAGGAGACGGTAGGCTTCGTTAATCTGGGCCATGCGCTCGGTGGCGTCACCGCGTTGCAAGCTGCTGCCAGACGCGATGCGGTCGGGATGGTAGAGGCGCGCCAGTTGGCGGTAGGCCAACTTGATCTGCTCGCGAGTACTGGAGGCGGCGACGCCGAGGACGCGGCAGGCGGATTCGACGGTCATCGCCTGGTGGTTTCCCGACGGGAGTTCAGTCTTGCAGCCGGGTGTACGCGGGGCGGGCTCTTCGGTCCTGGGCGAGCGAAAACTTCTGGCGCACGCGTGGAGCTCGGCATATTCGCTGGCGGAGAAGATGGGAATGCAGGAGTTGCGGAAGAAATCGGGCACCGCGATTTCGCGATCGTAGCGGCGACGCCGATGCAGGAAGCTCTCTGCAGCCGCCGCAACGCCTACGGTCCAGCTTTCGACGAAGAAGTCAGTGTCAGGCTCGAAACCTTCGCCCAACTCCTGCTCGACCTGATCAATAAAGGCTGCGCGAGCCTCGGAGTGAAATTCATTGGATCCAATGCGTTGCGGTTGGTGCGTTGCCCTCGATTCCACTGCTGCCGAACGTTCCAAACCGCACCCCCGATCGCAATGGGTTCATCGGCAGGTGGGGCGATTTTGTTCAGCGTGCCCCGAACAGGGAAACCGCGACTCAGGAGTGCTGCAGGTTAAGGGAACGAGGCACCGGGATTGTGCCGCTTGCCTGCCGACTTCTCCATCTCCTTGCGAATCTCGTTGGCATCGTCGACATCGCGGAGGGCAGCGGCTTCCTGCTTGGTTTTTGGCTTGGCAAAGCGTGCCTTGGCCGCAACAAAGACGCGCCGGTCTGACGGCTGAACGACGAACGGCTCCAAATGCGGGGCCGTATCGAAGATGCCGTTGATCTCGCCGGCTAACGCGTCCTCGAGATTGAGGGAGCCGATGCCGAGCAATTCGTCGATGGTGCGGATGATCGAGCCCATACTGCTGTGGCCATGCGAGACCGAGCCGGGCCTGACCCAGGGGCTGGCGACCATCAGGATGCTGCGATGGGCGTCGACGTGGTCGACGCCGCTCTGCGCATCATCTTCGGTGACGAAGAGTGCGGAGTCTTTCCAGATGGACGTCTTGGACAGGAAGGCGATGATCCGGCCGAGCGCGAGATCGTTGTCGGCCACGTAGGAGGCGCGATAGGGGTAGCCATCCGCCGGACGCGGCTCCATGGTGTGGTCGTTGGGCAGGCGAATCACGATCAGTGCCGGCACTTTGCCGGCGGTGAGCTTCAGCTTGAAGTCGCGCTCGAACTCCTCGACGCGAAACTGATCGGGGATGCCGAGGTTGAAGGTGGGATAGCGGCGATCGGTGGCCTCGAAGACGGGCTTGGGCAGGGGAGAATTGAGGAAGAGCCGCTGGCCCTCGGGTTCGGAGCCGAACATCTCGTCGTTGCCTTCGAGCTCAAGCCCTTCGCCGTAGTTGAGGACGCCTTTGCCGCTGGCGGCGATGTGCTCCCACAGCGAACCAAACTGGGGCTCATCCTCGGGCATGGGCGCGTCGGATCCGCCGAACAGCGCTCGTCGTCCAGGCTGCGCCGCTCCCGCAAAACTGCGCCGGCGCCCGCCATAGTTTGAGCTCCAGGCGGTGTTGAAGAACGGGGTAGGGTCGATGCCCATGACCCAGCGATGGCCGTCGGCGGAGACATCGGAGTCGACGTAGAAGTTGTCGCTCATGGCGAAGCGTGCGACCAGAGCGTGGAGATTCGGGGTCACTTTGACGTGCAGTTCGGATCGCGGCCCTTTGGGAGACGACCGATGTGTCGGCAAACTCAACCGATCGTCGGTCCACCCATCCATGCCGAAGCGCGCAAGGGTGGGATCGCCGTTTGCACCCGCGACGTCGCCCAGAACCTCGTCGTAGGTACGATTTTCGCGAATCACCAGGAAACAATGCTGAAGATGGGGAAGAGAGGATTGAGCGGCAAGGGCGGCGGTGTTGGAGGAAACGACGATCTTAGTGGATTCATCGCCGGCCGGGAGATCGGCGATGGGAATCGCGCTCAGGCTGCCGAACTCGAGCGAGCCGACGTAGGTTGGCAGCCTGGGGTCGTGGCCCGAACCGGCATTTGGCCCCGCCCCTTTGCCCTTGGTGTTCACGACGTAGAGCGTAGCTCCGTCGGGCGAGAAAGCAACGGCTGACGGATTCCAGCCTACCGGAATGTGGGCGAGGACCTGCATCGTTTCTGTGTCCACCACGGCGATTGCGTCAATGCCGGACTCGGCAACGTAAACGCGCCCCTTGTTGACGGCGAGGCCGCTCGGCATCACGCCGCGCAGCGGGCGGCCCTGAGAATCCTGAAAGCGCGCGCCGGTGAAGGGGGAAAGCGCCGTCTGACTCAGGACCCTGGTGCCATCGGGGCTGACTTTGGCGACGGCGTCTTCGTGGGCGAGAGAGACATAGACGGCATCGCGGTCGGTGGCAATGCCGGTAGGCGCAGCGCCGCCCACGGTCTGGTTGGGCGCTTCTGTGATGCGCTCGCCGAGGCGCAGCCTGGCGAGCAGCTCGGGATGTTCGCTGTCGCGGATATCGTAGGTCCACAAAGAACTGCCGCGGGTCGAATTCTCGTCGCCGAGGCCGGCGATTTGCTTGCCTTCGGCTATCGTGCCTTCGCGCGCAGCCTTCGAAGGGTAGCCAAACGGTGGAAAATGCAGGCCGGTGTGGAGCGGGTCGTTCGCATCGGCTCCGGGAATGGTGGTGTATTCGAAGAGGCCGGTGTTGGTGACGTAGAGGCGCGCGCCGTCGGGTGAGAGAGCGAGAGCGAAGGGATAAGCCCCGGTTGCGATGGATGCGATGCGCTCCATCTTTTCCGCGTCGACGGTCACGATCCGCCAGTTGCCCTGGTCGAGCGCGTAGATCGTCTTGCCGTCGGCGGAGATGACGAGGGTTGCCGCGAAGCTGCCGGAGAAGTCTTTTCCCGCAGTTGGACCATCGAGGGGGACTTCGCCCGCGGGCTTCCAGTCACGGGTGCGGTAGGCGCGAATCTTGCCCGAGTCTCCGGTTGCGACGTAGAGCAGCGATCCGTCGGGCGAGTAGGCAAGGCCCGCATGCGTCTCGATTGCCGGGTCGCTGTCGTGACCGCCGGGCAGCCGCGTGACGCGCGGATCGGGGCCGGCCGGATTGTCGATCATGTTCAGCGCAAAGGGGAAGCCGATGGAGGGGATGGCCACCTGGCCGCCGTCAGGCCGAACGGCCAGCGCGAAGGGGTAGGGAGCCAGCGGAATCCAGTTGCCGGCTGGATGAATCTCGCGGCCGTTGGGCAGTACGGCGGTGACGCCGGTCTGGGAAAACGATGGAGCCGCCGAAAGCAAGGCGGTAATCACAAGAGAGGCGGAAACACTGGGCATGATCATTGGCTACCAGTATGCACAACGATATTGAATGCTCGATTGCAATCACACGTACGGCAAAGCCGGGATTGGCGCCATGCGCGAACTACTTTTCGACGACGGCCTTGGAGAGGTTGCGCGGGCGATCGACGTCGACGCCATGTTCGAGAGCCATGAAATAGGCGAAGAGTTGAAACGGAATCACCTCGACGATGGGCAGGAGGTACTCGTTCGAGGGCTCGACTTCAACGCAGTCGCTGACGCGTGATCGAACCTCCTGGTCCCCGGCATTGGCGATGGCGATCATGCGCGCGCCTTGGGCCTTCATGTCGTCGAGAAGCTGCAGCGTCTTCTCGTAGCGGACCACGGACGACTCGAGAGCGCGATCGACGGTGGCGACGACCACCAGCGGCACGCGCTCGCTGACCAGGGCATTGGGGCCGTGCTTGAGCTCGCCCGCCGGATAGCCTTCGGCATGCACATACGAAGCTTCTTTCAGCTTGAGGGCGCCCTCGCGGGCAATGGCGTAGTGAATGCCGCGGCCGAGGAAGAGGAAAGTGCTGGCGGCGGAGTATTTTTTTGCGAGACGGGCCATCGCATCGCGCCAGCCATCGAGCTGCGCAGCGATGGAAGCAGGCAGGGCGAGCAGGCTCTCGACGTTCGCAGCCAGCGTGGCGGAATCCATGCGGCTGAGCCGGCGCGCCTCGTAAAGTCCGAGCAGAAAGAGCACGGCCAGCTGGCAGGTGAAGCTCTTGGTGGCGGGAATGGCTCGTTCGATTCCGGCGGCGAGGGGCATCGATACCTGGGCCTCGCTGGCCATGGTCGAGGAGGCGGCATTGGTGATGGCCAGCGTTTTCTCTCCGCGCTGGATGACTTCGCGGAGCGCGGCGAGAGTGTCGGAGGTCTCGCCCGACTGGGAGATGACGATCACCGAGGGCTTGCGCGGGTCCGCTCCGCCGCGAAGGCTGTACTCGCTGGCGTATTCGACATCGACGGCGAGGCCGCACAGGTCTTCGAGCAGGATCTCGGCGGCGAGGCCGCTGTGCCGGCTGGAACCGCTGGCGGCGATCAGCACTTCACCGGCCGGGTTGGCCCATTCGGCGAGGGCTCGTGCTACATCGGGTTTCAGGCTCTTGCCGTCGAGGTAATTGGCGATGGTGCGCTCCAGAGCCGCCGGCTGCTCGTAGATCTCGCGCAACATTTCGTGGGGAAAACTGCGGATGTCACTCATGGATTCGAAGGTTCCTACTCGATCGAATGGAAGCTCGCTCTCCCGATTCTAGCGGTCCGGCCGCGGGGGGATCCTGTTCCCCTGCTACTCATCGGCGTTGTGGATATAGCACTCGTGGATGGCATCGAGGGGCGCGTTGGGCCATTTGGCGTGGATGAGATCGTCCTCGCTCAGCTCATGGAGCGAGAAATCGATCGAACCATCGGTGTGCACGGTTCCCCGCACGTAGCCGTAAATATGCGTCTTTGCGCCGGGCTTGGCTGTGGTGGGCAAGCGGTAGCGATGCGCTCCGGCTGACCCGATGATGAAGCCGGGAACGACCTTGCCGGAGTGCTCCTTCCAATAAAGCGTGTCATAGATGTCGGGCGAGTAGTAATGGGAGTGACTGGCGATGAGGTAGACGTGCTTGCCTGCCGCCATCGCGTCGTAAAACCAGATGTAGGCGAGTTCGCCGGTGCGCATTCCCTGCTCCCAGTCATCCATCGCGTGCTCGGAGCCGGTGGAGTGCGGGAGGGCTTCGTGCATGCCGGCGATGATGGTCGTGATCCCGGAGTTGGGCGCGAGGTCATGATCGAGAACGCTGCGGAGCCAGTGCAGCTGGGGGTCGGAGAACTCGTCGTGGGTCGAGTTATCAAGGGTGATGAAGTCCACACCGCTGCGGGTCCAGTGATACCAGGGACCGATGGGTGCGGCTTCGGCGCCATCGGCTTTGCGCTGGGCTTCGATTTCGGGCCGGTCGAGGAAGCTGGAGAACTTGGCAATATAGTCCTCGCGGGTCATCGGCTTGACGGTTTCGTGGTTGCCACGGCCGAGGAAGACGGGGAGCGATCCGAAAGGCGCCATCTGGTGGGTGAGGAAGTCGTCCCAAGCCACCTTGATGTAGTCTTCGCGGCTGAAGGGGTTGCCGGCGTGGTCCATGGCGATCAGGTCCTGGTCGGGCTGCGAGAGCCAGCGGAAGTCGCCGAGGTGCCAGTAGAGGACGTCGTTTTCGGCTTTTACTTTTTCGGCGATCGCCGGCATCACGAAGTCGCCGCAGTTGCGGCTATCGCCCGAGACGGCAAAGGACCACGTGGAATCGTTCGACTGGGCCGGAGCGATTGAGGGTATTGCCGCGAGCACGAGGAGGGCAAGGCAAAGGCGCAGCCTGAAGACGGGGAAGTTCAACATGGCAACAGCATATCGCGCGGCCGCTGATTCCTCTGCTGCGCCCTCAAGATGAACTCCGGTTTTTGCGGGAACTTGCCTTGTGATTCGGGTCACGACCGGGAGGGCCTTCCGCTGGTTAGGCTCAAAGACGAGGGAAGGCTGGAAATGCCGGCCTTCGCGAGAAGAGGATCGAGTTCATCATGGCCTATGTAGTGACAGATGCCTGCATCAAGGATTTTGTGTGCGCAACGGAATGCGCGACGTCGGCGATTGCCCCGCTGGCCGACGACCCGGCCGCGGGAAGCGTCTCGCAGGTCTACATCAACCCTGTGGAGTGCATCGATTGCGGCAACTGCGCTTCGGTTTGCGAGCAGGGAGCGATTTTCTCTGAGGCAGATCTACCCGCGGACAAAGCGGGATTTGCCGAAAAGAATCGCGCTTTTTTCCAGTAGCCTGCCGAGGCAGCCGGGGTCCGGTTGCGGATCAGAGATGGAGGCCGCTGGCCGCCGCTCCCGGTTGCGCCAGGGTTTGGGGTGTGGCGGCAGGTGCTTCCGGCTTTGGCTCCGCAGGAACGGGCTGAGGGCCCGGCTGGACCGAGGGCGGTGTTTTGGGTACCGCAACGGTGAGCGGACTCATCGGAAGCACCGGCATCGTGACCGTTTGCACCGTTGCCGGATCGTCTCGCAGCTTCACATAAAGCATGCCTGCCGAAGGGTGGGGAACCGTCAGTTGCGTGCCGGTGAAGTCTGGAGGCACGTCGGTTGGATTGCCGAAATCCGGGGTTGCGGAGACGGCAGTGGCCAGGAAGAGGTTGCTGCCGGAAAGGGCGCAGGGCTTGGCGATCGCCCGCGGACAGCGCAACTCCTTGAATCCGGGCATGCGCACCAGGGTTCCCAGGGGAAGCCAGTCGCCGGCTATGCCCGCTGCCGAGACGGGCCGCGCCTCGACCGGCCCAAAGGCCGAGGGTCCGAAGCGGACCAGGGGTTCAACGACACCGAGAGCGGTATTTGCGTCTTCGAGCATCAGGCTGCCATCGGCCAGCGACAGAGCGGTGTGAAAACTACCGTCCACGGCGGCGACCTCGATCTTTTCGTCCCGCGGGAAGCTGGAGGGCACTTTGGACTTCAGGAAGAAGACGAGCCTCTTTTCGACGGGCAAATCGTCGGGGCTGCCGAAGTGGACGGGTGCGGCAGATTGGGTGTCCTGATCCTGCGTATCTTTGCTGAGCAGGGCAATCTGGGGCCGCGGCGGGTCTACGGTGACGTGAACTTTGAGTTCACGCCCGTCGCGCAGTTCGACCTTGGCGAAATAGGGTTCGCCCGCCTGGAGAGTGGTTGTCGGGCTGCCGGCATGCAGGGCGAGATGGTCGACATCCTGTACCCGGCTGAGGGTGCCCGGCTGCCAGGTGACTCCATCGAGCGAAGCCTTTGCAACTTCGTCGAGACGCGTGCCCGTGAGTACGGCGTCGGGATCCCCGGCACTGAAGGTCATGCGGTCGAGCGAAGCTGCTTCCGCATAGGCGTTCAAGGTAAGGGTGTCGGGTTTTTCCAGTCCGAACTGCCAGATCTGCACTTTGATGGATCCGGGGGCGGTTGCGGCCATAGGGATCGTGGCGACCATGGCATCGGGCTGAGGGGACTTCCAACTCAGGGTGACGGGGCTGCCGGTGGAAGCGGCTTCGACTACCTTATCGACGCAAAGGGTGCAGCCGCCGTGCAGATGCAGCGTGTCCTCGCGTCCGACCACCAGGGCGAGCTGGTCGCTCGAAGCGAGGGACCATTTGCCGGGCTGGGAGATATGCAAGTGGTAGCTGGGCCCTTGCCAGTCGTCAAAACCCCACTTGCCGCGGATCACGGCGGTAACTTCCGCGGAGGGAAGGAGTGGCACCGGTTTGTAGACCGCGAGTCCGCCTTCTCCGGGGTCGGCCTTGACGGGCAGGTCCACGGCCCCCCTGGGCGTATCAATATGGAGGGTCAGGTCGTGGGCAAGCTGAGTGGCCAGAACCAAAGGCGCCCCTTCCGCGGGAAGCACAAGGTCCGGTTTTTGGGCGCAGAACGATTGTTTTGGATCGACCGGATGCAGCGGAGGCATCCTCGGTGGGCCGATGGGCGGAAGCGCGATGACGACCACCGATTTTGGGTCACGGAACGAGGGGGGCACGCTGAGGCGCAGATTCAGGGTGTCTTCGGTGGGCAGGGCAAGAGCCGGGATGTACTGGAAGTGCGCCGTATGAAGGGAAGACAGGATGCGCGCGGTGTCGACGATGGCGCCAATATAAGGACTGTATACGCCTGCTCCCGCCACTGAGGAATAGCTCAACTGGTTCATCAGGTCGGCGGTTGAGCCGCTGGTAAACTGGGTGACGCGCGTTTGTGCATTGGAGTCATCCATCACCAGGCCTTCGGTATGGGCCTGCAGGCAGCTCGCCTGCTGATCGGCGGGCTTATCGAAGCAGTCCTGGTTGATCTTGATTCCGAGGCTTCGAGCGGCGGTTTCAGAGCGCTCTTTGAGCGACTTGGGGTCGGTTTGGGAGGTAACTTTGACCTCCGCAATGAAGGCATCCAGGCGCATGCGGTCCCAGCTGGCCGCCTGCAGGTCCTGGGAGGCGCGCACAAAGATGCCGGGACGCCCGCGAACGGCGTTTCTGAGCGTGCTGAAGTCCCCGCCGGTTTCCGGGGCCAGGAAGAGAAGAGCCTGCTGCGCTCCTTCGGGCACGTTCACAAACACACCTTCTTCGCGCGCCGCCCGGTTCCAGGTTTCGACGCGGGTGAACCAATCGTTGGGCGGGGGATTCGTGATTCCGCGCAGAAAGGCGACGATCAGGACGTACCGGGCCTCCTGATCATCGGGGAAATCCGGGTGGATCCAGAGCCGGTCTCCCGGCAGCAGATTCGGAACTTCACCGACGGGCAAGGTGACTTGACCGCGCTTGACGTGAACATCGACCTTCGGTCCAAACAGATCAAAAGCCTGTGCGCCTGCGCGCAACCCCGGCAAGCAAAGCAGGAAAACCAACAGCAGGTGCCGCATGCTTCTATTGTACGAAGAGGAGAGCCGGAAGAGAATGACCGGGTTCTCAAATTTAGAGGAGTACGGAGCCGGATTGAGTTCCGAAGCAGACTTATTTCAGGGTAGCGTTGGGCCGGATTCGTATTATGATCTTTACACTCAGTTCGGGTTCGCTCTTAATATGGTTAGCTAGAGCTTTTTGAACCGAGGCCGAGGTTCAGAAGAGCGAATGCAGTTGGATGGAACTTACTCGGGACTAGGATCGTGGGGGTCCCCGGGAAGTGGCAGAACCACCCTGATTTGCCTTACACCTATTGGGAAAGCTATGTCCTGCTTTTGCTTGCCAGAATTCGGCATGTGCGATAGCGTGACATGCATACTTTGCAGCAGTACTCAATCCCCAGAGAAGCACCGCCTTACCCGGCGGCTAAAGAGAAGTTATTGGGAGAACCAAAATGAAAGCGACAAGAGCTGCGCAAAGCAGCATAGACGTCAGCAACCTAACTATTCCTGACGCGGAAGAGATTATTGAAGAGGCATTAGGAGAGTTGGCATTTTCGCAGGATCCCGGAATGGTGAGAGCGCTGCGTTTCCTTGCGCCCCCGGGATACCAGGCGATTGTTGAGTTGTGCAGTGAGAATGGGCGGAGCAAGCGGCGCAACGCAACCGCGGATACGTGGTCACCTGAAGAAGACGAGGTGCGGATTTATTTCGAACGCACGGACGATGCGGAGGTTGCGCCCAGAAGCATGCGCGCGCCGCGCCTTGCCGCCGAACCGGCCTTCGAAGATGACGATTCCCAGCAGAACCTCGCGCCGGGGGACGTGGATGTGCGGGTGAAGGAGCTTTGCGCGGCCCTCGCAGAGGCCGAGCGCGGCGGCCACGCATTTATTGCGCTGAAATGGTTCCGCGACTCTTTTCTGCCGCGAAAATCGTTTCGGTGGAATCAACATCCGGAGTCGCGGCAGGCGGTGCTTGCCGAGGCGATCCAACGGGGCGTCGTGCTCACCAGCAAGATCGCCAACCCCAAGACGCCGGCATATCCGACCACGACGATTCGCCTCAACCGCGCGGAAGCCAACATTCCCGACGAGGCACAGCGCTTTCACCCGGTGGCTGTCCATGAGGGGTCTGTTTCCGAGGCGATAGAACAGGAGCGCGGGGCTCTGTGAGCTGCTATTTCCTGGAAACCACGGCGTTCGCGAAATTGTTTGTCCAGGAGCCGGGGACCGACTCCCTTATCCGGCTCATGGAAGCGATCGAGGACAATCGCAAGCTGATCGCTGCGTCGGCGCCGCTGGAAGTCTACTCGGCCATTCGCCGGCGGGCGCGGTCGGGAGCGATCAGTGCGGAGGACGCGAACGCCGCGCTGGACATTCTTCGGGTTGAAGCGGCCCGCATGGTGCAGGAGCCGCTGAATCCCGCGGTGCTGGAGGCGGCGCGCCAGCTTCTGGACCGCAGCGAACTCCGCTGGCCCGATGCGCTGCAGCTTGGGGCCGCGATTGTGGCCCGGGAGATGTTCCAGGGCACGGAGATCATCTTCGTGTCCGCATCCCCGCTCTTGCTGGATGCGGCAAAGCTGGAAGGATTCAAGGTGCTCGATCCGGTGAACGAAGCTGTCCCCCAGCCGCAATAAGCGGCCGAAGGGCGTGAGCGCCGCCAAATCAATCATGAAAATGCTGCGTGCGATCGGTTTTCTGCTGGGTTTCGTTCTTCTGGTGCGGGCTGGGTTGGCGCAAAACGAGGCTCCAGCGCTGCTCGCGCCGGACTCGCGCTACAAAGCCGACGTGCTGTTGATTGTCGCGCACCCCGACGATGACGTAGTGATCGGCGGATACCTGGCACGCATCACCGCCGATGAGCACAAACGCGTCGCCGTCATCTACTGCACCAACGGCGACGGGGGCGGCAACAACGTAGGCAACGAATCGGGCGTTTCGCTGGGACTGGTACGCGAGATGGAAGCGCGCCGGGCGCTGGGCAGGTTTGGGATCGAGAACATCTGGTTCCTTGGCGGGCACGACACGCCGGGGCAGAACGTACTCCGCTCACTCGATCACTGGAACCACGGGCTGATGCTCGACCAGGTCGTGCGGCTGGTGCGCATCACGCGGCCGGATGTCATTCTGACCTGGCTGCCGGATGTGGTGGTGGGCGAAAACCACGAAGACCACCAGGCGTCGAGCGTGCTTGCGGTGGAGGCTTTTGATGCGGCCGGCGATCCCACGCGGTTTCCCGAGCAGGTGTCGCCCGAGCGCGACCGCACGGGCATGGCGAACCTGACCGAAGGCCTGCGGCCCTGGCAGCCGAAGAAGCTCTATTTCTTCTCAGACGCGTTCGAAGTCTTCAATCCCTACTGGCACGATCGCGACGAAGTTCCGACGTTTCGCAAAAACATCGTCGATGGAAGCGGGCCGTCTTACGACAACACGACGATCTCTGCATCGCGACACGAGTCCTATGCCAGGATGATGGCCGAGCAGCAGTCCGACTACCAGACGCAGGAAGGCGACGTCGGCGACAAGGCGCTGAAG
This sequence comes from Occallatibacter sp., assembly GCA_035508975.1. Taxonomy (GTDB): domain Bacteria; phylum Acidobacteriota; class Terriglobia; order Terriglobales; family Acidobacteriaceae; genus Telmatobacter. The sequence continues at coordinate 11,506 of DATJMC010000032.1, read as the reverse complement.
TCGGGCGAATTTGCCGGCTTCGAATATCCCATGCATCTGATTTTCGGAAAATCGCTCGTCGGGGGATCGGTGACCGGCGATGTCTTCGAGGGTGTGACCGCAGGACCGATTCCCTTTGCGCGCGTTCGTGGATACGAAGGGGAGAAAAGCGGAGGGCTGAGCTTTGCCATCGGCGATCCGTGGCGCTTCTATGGGGAGTTCTGGCAGGCTCATGATCTGGATCGGATGGCGGGACTGATCCCGGTGCCCGAAGTTGAAGCGGAACGCGGAGCCAAATTGATCCTGGATTTCGTGGCCTGCAACCCGACCGGCCAGACGGCAGAGGTTTCGATCGAAGCGAAGCTGCCAGAAGGATGGACGGATAGCGCCTCGTTCACGAGGTATCCGGTCGAGGCGGGAGCGTGCTTTCCGATCCAGCGGCAGATTCGCGCGCCTGCGGCAGGCAGGGCAGGCTGGCAGGAACTGCGATGGACCGCGACTGCCGGTGGTCAGAGGGTCGGCGAGGTGTTGGTGCGCGCTTACCTGGGGAAGACCGGCGGGCTGCCGCAATAAGAAATGTCCGCGCAGGCTCTTGCCCGCGCCAGTCTCAGCCTATTTCTTGCGAAACCCGGCTTTGGCGAGGTGTCGTGACACCGCTGGTATTGCCTTATCTGCGTTTGCGCAGGACCCAGGTCGTCATGCAGCGGTAATCCTGCACGATGGTGGTTTTGAGCGGGTCAACCAGCACGCCATTCAGTTCGTCTGTCAATCGCAGGAGCATCTTCTCATCCACCAGAAACCACTCGGACCCGTCGCCAACCCTATAGATATTGGGGCGCACCGATTCGAATTCCATGCCGATTCTCGAGCCCAACCTGCAGAACAGCATGCCGCCCGGGCGCAAGACTCTCCACAGCTCCTTTAACATTGCCAGGAAATGGCGGCTGTCCCGCGCGAAATGCAGCACAGCACTGCAGATCACCACATCGGCGATCTCGTCGGGAAACGGCATCTGTTCGATCGAGGCGACCTGGAAGTTTCCCGTGGGCAGACCGGTCGCGAGCGAAGTCGACAGCCTCCGCACATGCTCGACTCCAGCTGCATTCTGATCGACCGCGAAGACCTCGCATCCTTCTCGCAGCAAATAGACAAGATTGCGTCCAAAGCCGCATCCGGCGTCGAGCACGCGCATGCCGGGAGCAATGTTGCCGCGCAGAATCTGGTCGAAGACATAAATATCGATCTGGCCGAATTGCTCTTGTAACTTCGTTGTCATTGTTCCCAGTGGGCGCTACTCTTTGCGAAATTGATTGGCTTTATCGAACTCGGTGCGCAGTTCGGGCGTGCGCAGGTTTTCGCGGAGGTGGGCAAGGCGTCGCTCCAGCGCCAGCAATGCGGCCTGGATTGCTTCGCCGTTGGTGAGCGCGACGTCGCGCCACATGGAGTAAGGGCTGGCGCCAAGGCGCGTCATCTCGCGCAGGCCGCGGCCACCCACGTCTTTCAGCTCGGGCGCATCGCCGACGCGATCTTCCAGCAATGCGCTCAGGCTCGTTGCGAGAAACTGTGGCAGGTGGCTCACCCAGGCGACCAGTTCATCGTGGCGCGCGGCATCGAGGTCGATGATGCGGGAGCCCATGGCGTCGACCCAGGAACGCCAGCAGGTGACGAGCACGCGGCCGCGCGGTGAACGCACGGCTTCAGGCGCATCGGTAAAGAGCCAGACTGCTCCGCGAAAGAGATCGGCATCGGCCAGCTCCGCGCCTCCGCGCTCCTTGCCCGCCATGGGATGCCCGGGGAGAAAAGCTGCGCGGCCGGCCTGGTTAAAGTGCATCGTCCCGGCCCTGGTAATGTGGAGCTTGGTGCTGCCCACGTCGGTCACGAGCTGATCTGGAGTAAGGCGCGGGGCGAGCTGTTCCATGAGGTCGAGTGTGGCGTAGATGGGCACCGAGAGGATCGTCAAGTCGGCTGCGCAGGCCACGGAGATCGGATCGGAGGCAATGGAGTCGATGGCGCCAGACTTGAGAGCGGCCTGCGCGCCTTCCGTGCCGCGATTCCAGCCGGCGATGGAGCCCTTGAATCCCGCTTTGCGCAGCGCAAGCCCTGCCGATGCACCCAGCAGTCCCGTGCCCAGAATGGCGATGCGCTCGATCATGGCTCCTCAAAAGCGAAGTTAGCGAGTTAGCGGAGTTAGCCGCGCTGCGCGCGTGTTCGCGGAGCCAGGGTCAAGCACCTGCACCTATCAACAACGCCGCTCCGTTAACACCCGGGCCCCGCTTACATCGTTCTTCCTACTGCTTCCGCAACTGCGCGCAATTCCGTCATCAGCTTATCGAACTGGTCAAGATACAGTGTCTGCGCCGCGTCTGACGCGGCCTTGTCGGCGTTGGGGTGCACTTCCACGATGATTGCATCCGCGCCCGCAGCCACCGCGGCCTTTGCCATGGGAGCAACCATATCGCGATGACCGGTGCCATGCGAAGGATCTGCGACGATGGGCAGATGCGAATACTTCTTCACCACGGGAATTGCGGAGATGTCCATGGTGTTCCGCGTCGCCGTCTCGTAGGTCCGGATGCCGCGCTCGCACAGGATGACGTCGTAGTTTCCGCCGCTGAGAATGTATTCGGCCGAAAGCAGAAGCTCCTCGATGGTTGCCGCCATGCCGCGCTTGAGCAGAACAGGTTTGCGCACCTGGCCGAGTTCGCGCAGCAGGTTGAAGTTTTGCATATTGCGCGCGCCCACCTGCAGCAGGTCGACGAAGGGAAGCATGGGCTCGATCTGCGCGATCTCCATGATCTCGCTGACGACGAGCAGGCCGTGGGCGTCAGCGGCTTCGCGCATGAGTTCGAGGCCCTTGATGCCCAGCCCCTGGAACGAGTACGGCGAGGAACGCGGCTTGAACGCGCCCCCGCGCAGGAAACTGCCGCCCGCGGCTTTTACACGCGCCGCGGTTTCGAACATTTGTTCCCGGCTCTCGATGGAGCAAGGGCCGGCCATCACGACCACGCGCCGGTTGCCGACTTTGGCTCCGTTCGGAAAGGCGACTACGGTGCCTTCGGGCCGAAAGCCGCGACCAGCCAGTTTGTAGGGCGAGCTGATGCGGTGCACGTGGAGAACGCCCGCGAGATTCTCAAATTTGCTTAAGTCGAGACCGGCCGTGGGTCCCACGCCGGCGAGGATGGTTTGCGTCGCTCCGGTGGTGCGATGTACGCCGACGCCGGCCTCAACCATGGCGTCAATCACGGCGTCGATCTGCTCTTCGGTCGCCTTTTCCTGCATGGCTACGATCATTGTTTTGTCCCAGTCTCAGGCGTGTCAGAAGAAATCGCGCCAGCGGGGCTTTGCCGCTGGGGTTCTTGTGAGCCTGTGCCTTGGCCCGGCGAAGGCGCGCCGCGATCGGACTCTGCCGCGGGAGATCCGGCTGCATTCGCAAGGGCATTTCTTTCGGAAGCCAACTCGTTCCGCTGCAGCGCCCGCATCACGTCGATGATGCGCTCGTAGATATGCGTCAACTCGATGTCGGGAAGCGGTCCCTTGTTGGCCGCGCGCACGTTGGAGTAGATGATTTTTTCCCGTGCCGGTTCGTAGACCGGCAGAGAGGTCTTGACTTTGAGGTGACCGATCATCAACGCGGCACGGGCCCGCTCGCTCAGCAGTTCCACAAGCTGGCGGTCCAGGTCATCAATTTGCTTGCGCAATTCTTCGAGCGTCATTCCATCCTCGTGTTCCGTGAGCTGCTAGCTGACAGCTTCCAGCCTGCAGCTCAAATTCCTGAAGCAAGCCCAGGTGGCAAAATCCACCACAAGCCAGCTAAGAGCTCACGGCTGGAAGCGATAGGCTGATTCAGCGGGCCAGCGCCACGGCAGGTTGGCGCAGACCCCTGATAAATCGGGCGACCGCGCCAGGCGCTGAGTCCGGAGTTGACCGCTCGATCAACTCCACGATGGCGCTGCCGATGACCGCGGCATCCGCGAACTCCGCGACTTGCGCGACATGTTCCGCGTTGCTGATGCCAAACCCCACGGCTACCGGCAGCGTGGTCCATCGCCGAATGCGCGCAACCAGCGCGGCTGCGTCCGCGGCCACGCTTTGCTGCTTGCCTGTAATCCCGGTACGCGAAATCGCGTAGACAAAACCCTTGCTGTGCGTGGCGATGGCTTCGAGGCGCTCATCGGAGCTGGTGGGCGCGGCCAGAAACACCGGCGCCAGCTTCACCCGCTCCATCTCCGCGAGATACTCGCGCGCCTCTTCGACAATCATGTCGGTCAGGAGGACGCCGTCGGCACCGGCCGCGGCTGCCTCGCCGGCAAACTTGGGCAGGCCGTAGCGCAGGACCGGGTTGCAATAAGTGAAGAGAATCAGGCCGGCTTGCGGTCGCGCGGCGCGAATTTCTTTGGCAAGCGCAAGCACATCTTTCAAACGGGTTCCGCGCGCCAGAGCGCGCTCGCTGGCACGCTGAATCACGGGTCCATCGGCGAGCGGATCGCTGAAGGGCACTCCCAACTCGATCACATCCGCGCCCGCGTCGATCGCTTCGAGCGCGATCGCATGCGTGGCATCGAGAGAGGGATCGCCGGCTGTCAGATAGACCACCAAGCCCGGCTTGTGATCGAAACGAATCGCCATCGGGAATTGTGCGCTCTCTAGAGCTTCAGCTCACGAGCCAGAATGCCCATGTCCTTGTCGCCGCGTCCAGAGAGGTTCACCACCAGTATGTCATGCTGCGCCGTTGATGGAGCAATGCGCAGGCACTCGGCCACGGCGTGGGCACTTTCAAGAGCGGGCAGAATGCCCTCGGTTCGCGCCAGCTTAAGCACCGCATCGAGCGCGGCGCGGTCATCCTGCGAGACGTACTCGGCGCGGCCGGAATCGTGCAGCATCGCGTGCTCGGGCCCGATGGAAGCGTAGTCCAGCCCGGCGGAGACCGAATGAGTGGCCGCGATCTGCCCGTTCTCGTCCTGCAGGACGTAGGAGAATGTTCCCTGAAGCACACCGGGTTCGCCGCCGCGAAAGCGTGCCGCGTGCTGCCCGAGTTCGGTGCCGCAGCCGCCGGCTTCTACGCCGATGAGCCGCACTGCGCCGTCAGGGATGAACTCATAGAAGGCGCCGATCGCATTCGATCCGCCGCCCACGCACGCGATTACGGCGTTGGGCAGGCGGCCTTCTTTTTCCAGGATCTGCTCCTTGATTTCGCGACTGATGCAGCGATGAAAGTCGCGCACCATGGTCGGGTATGGATGCGCGCCCAGTGCGCTGCCCAACAAATAGTAGGTGGTGCGCACATTGGTGACCCAGTCGCGCATCGCCTCGCTGATGGCGTCTTTGAGAGTCTTCGATCCCGACGAGACACCGCGGACCTCGGCGCCCAGCAGCCGCATCCGCTGCACGTTCAGCTCCTGGCGGGCCATATCGACGTCGCCCATGTAAACGACGCACTCCAAACCCAGCAGGGCGCATGCGGTTGCCGTGGCCACGCCATGCTGGCCCGCGCCGGTCTCGGCAATGATCCGCTTCTTTCCCATCCGTTTTGCGAGCAGCCCCTGGCCAAGAGCGTTATTGATCTTGTGCGCCCCGGTGTGCAGCAGGTCTTCGCGCTTGAGATAAATTTTTGCTCCGCCCAGTTCCGTGGTCAGGCGCCTGGCAAAGTAGAGGGGCGTGGGGCGCCCGGCAAAATCCTTGAGAAGGCCTGCGAGTTCGGCCTGAAAGGCTGCGTCGGCCTGGGCTGCTTCGTACTCATGTTCCAGCTCGACGAGCGCGGCCATGAGCGTCTCGGGCACGTAGCGTCCGCCGTAGATACCGAAACGTCCCGGCCGCGACTCCGAGGGAGCCGAGGGAAGAATCACCGATGCCATGGAGGCCTCCTGGCGCCGCGAGCGTTACGACGCGGGGAGACTCCAGTGTACAAGAGGCTGCGCTTGCGGTTTTTTCGGAACGGCGCTGAAATGCGATCACAGGGCGGTGTGATAAAAGGGCTTGCGTTTGACTCCCGGGTGCGCATCGAATAGCCGCATCGAGAGGAGGGGTGGCCTTATGAAAGCCATTGTGTATCGCCAAAACGGCCCTCCGGATGTTCTGAGCTTGGAAGAAATTGGCAAGCCCTCGCCGGGAGATCGGGAAGTTCTCATCCAAGTGCATGCCGCGGCGGTCAACCCACTCGACTATCACTTGCTCAAGGGGGGGCCGATCCTCTTTCGGCTTCTCTTCGGCGGGCATAAACCGCACCAGCCGGGGGTGGATGTGGCCGGGATCGTGGAGGCGATCGGGCGCGGCGTCACGCAGCTGAAGCCAGGCGACGCAGTATTCGGCACGTGTCGCGGCGCGTTTGCCGAGTACGCTGTCGGGCCGGAATCTTCGCTGGCAGTTAAGCCGGTGGGGGTCTCGTTCGAAGCGGCCGCCGCGTCTCCCATCGCGGCCCTCACGGCGTTGCAGGGGCTTCGCGATCGGGGAAAGATTCAACCTGGCCAGCGCATTCTCATCAACGGTGCGTCCGGCGGTGTAGGGACTTTTGCCGTCCAGCTTGGCAAGATCTTCGGCGCACACGTCACCGCGGTGTGCAGCGCTGGCAACGCAGATCTGGTGCGATCGCTGGGAGCCGATGCGGTGATCGATTACGCGCGGCAGGACTTCACCCTTGGAAGAGAGCGCTACGACCTCATCTTCGACCTGGCCGGCAATCACTCGTTCGCCGCGTACAGGCGCATCCTGACCGCGCATGGGATCTGCGTGGGCGCGGGAGTGCTGGCGGGGCCCAAGTCGCTGCTGGTCATGTTCGCGGGACTTCTGGGAAAGCTGGTGCGTTCGCGGTTCTCGAGCCGGAAGTTCACGTTTTTCATGGCCAAGGTGAACCCAAAGGATTTGTCTCTTGTGGGCGAACTGCTTGCCGGGGGGCAGTTGCGTCCCGTCATCGACAGGCGCTATTCGCTGGCCGAAGTGCCCGAAGCCATGCGTTGCCAGGGAACGTGGCACGCACGGGGGAAACTTGTGGTCAATCTGGTCGAAGCCAGCGCCGAGACAGTGCCAGTTCATCGAAGCGCCGGCTCGATGGTCGGGTGAGCCTGGAAAAGCCCCACGCCCGGCCCATGTGGCGCGATTGACCGCGGCTGATTCTAAACGGACTCGGCAATTCTTCGGATCGTGGCTGCGCGCTCCTCGATCGTGCCCGGCTCGATAGGGATGAGCCGGAATCCGTGCTGCCGGTAGATCTCTTCGTGGATTTGCTCAAAGCGAACAGCCTCTTCGAAGCTGATCCGCCGCGCTTCGGTGGGGGACACAAAGCCGAGATTCCGCACGAAGAAAACGTGCTTGGCGAAAGTCTGTTCCCACGCGATGCGCTGCAGAGCGCTCGCAAGGGCGGGGCTATAAGGATAGCCAAGATAGGTCGCGAGAGCCGCCGTGCACACCACCGAGCGGTCGTGAAACTGAATGGGAGCGGCGAACTCCGCAGATTGCGCGACACGTTGCTCCTGCAAAGCAACCACCGCGTCAATAAAGGATGAGCTCGTCCAGGGTTCGGCCACGCCGCGCGCCTGCGATAACGCAATCACGTCAGTCGCCGCTTCTTCCACTACGCCGAATCCGTCCATCTCGAGCTGGCGAAGGATCGCGGTTTTTCCCGAGCCGGGTGTTCCGGTCAGAATGAATCTCCTCATGGTTGCTCCTGAATCAGGGAAAACGAGGGCAGATGCAATGCAAGCCGGCTAGGCGAGCCTGCTGGCCCTTGTCGCGGCGCGCGCGTTGGCGACGAAGGCCCGCACCTTTGTCGGATCCTTGCGGCCCGGGGCAGCCTCGACACCCGAGACCACGTCGACGCCCCACGGTCGCAAGGTCGCGATCGCTTCCTGCACGTTGGCAGGATTCAATCCGCCGGCGACAATGAGGGGCTTGTTTGTGCCTTGGAAGACGGTCGCGGCGGCCGAGGACCAGTCGAAGGCAATCCCTGTGCCGCCTGCGGCCGTCGCTGTGCGCGAGTCCACCAGCACTCCATCGATGGCGGGATCCAAGGACAGAGCTTGCACGCGGTCGGCCGCTTCGGATGCGAACTGCACCACGCGCAGAATGCGAAACTGCGGCCCAAGGCGCGCCCTTACTTGAGCAACAGCTTCGCGATCAACCTCGGAGTGCAGCTGCACACCGGTCAAACCGCTCTGCGCAACAGTGTTGATGATCTGTGCCAATGGCGCATCCACGAAGACGCCGATCTTCTCGATCTGTGCCGGCAGGTGCGCTGTGATTGCGGCAACTTGTTCGGCGGTAACCTGGCGCGGGCTCGGCGCAAACACGAAGCCAACCGCGTCTGCCCCGGCATCGGCGGCCAACAGCGCATCTTCGAGAGACGTGTTCCCGCAGATCTTAATCCAAAGACTCATCGGGCAGCGGCAACCCCGGCCAGCAGATCCTTCAGCGCCGCGCCGGGATCGGGCTGACGCATGAGGCTCTCGCCGACCAGAAACGCATCGAATCCAGCAGCTCGCAGTTGCGCCAGATCTTCCGGCGAAGAGATCCCGCTTTCGGCCACCCGCACCGCGTCGGCAGAGATGCGCTCGATAAGCGCAAGCGAGGTCTCGAGGCGCACTTCAAATGTACGCAGGTCGCGATTGTTGACGCCAATCGCGTCGGCTCCTTCGTCGCCCAGCGTAGCCAGCACTCGATCCAATTCCTCGGCGGTGTGCACCTCGACGAGGACGTCGAGCGAGAATCCGTGCGCGGCGTCTGCAAAGCGCTTCAGCTCGTGGTCCGATAAGGCGGCGACGATCAGGAGAATCGCGTCGGCGCAATGGGCGCGGGCTTCCGCAATCTGGTATTCGTCGACCATGAAATCTTTGCGCAGGCAAGGCAGAGTCACCCTCTGCGACGCCAACTCGAGGTTGCGCAGGCTGCCGTCGAAGAAGGGCTCATCGGTTAGAACCGAAAGCGCTGCTGCGCCGCCCGCCTGGTAGCGCTCCGCGAGCCACGCAGGGTCGAACTCGGCGCGAATGAGGCCGCGCGAGGGCGAGGCTTTTTTGATTTCAGCAATGACGGCCGGTCCGTGCGCCGCTTGCCGTCGCAAGGCGGCTGCCCAGCCGCGCGGCTGATGGAGCAACGCCTGCCGTTCGAGTTTTGCCGCGGGCACGCGGGTTTTTGCGGCCGCCACCGCGGATCGAGTTGAGGCCAGGATGGCGTCCAGCTGCGTCATGCGCCTGGCATGAGTATACGGGGAAGCGTACCCCCGATGCCGATCCAGGCAAACCCGTGCGTACAGCGACGATGCCGGGGCTGGCGGACTGAACAAAGTTCGGTCGGCGGCTAGCTGGCGGCGACTGCGAAGGTTTCCTTCGTCCGTTGCTCAAAGGCGGCGAGGATTTCATCCGTGGTTCGCCGTGCGCCGGTTTGGAGGTATTCCATGGCATTGAGCGATGCTTGATGGGCTTCATAACTCGATCCCACAACGCAGTCTTCGACCACGCGCGTGTAGTAGTCGCCCTGGTGAGCGTCGACAAAGGTGTAGTGGACGCACACATCTGTCAGCCCGCCGATCAAAATCAGCGTTTGCGCCTTGAGACCTTTGAGAAGGATCTCGAGATCGGTTCCGAAGAACGCGGAGTAGCGCCGTTTACGGATGAAATAGTCATCGGGCCGGTAGCCGATCTGATCGGAAATTGCGGTGAGGGGATCGTCTTCGAGGCAGTGGATGCGCTCAACTCCATCCAGTTCGCGCCCGAAGTCGACCAGGTCGGGCCGGTGCGCCTCCTGGATGAAGACGACGGGCACCTTCGCCGCCCGCGCCGCCGCGATCAGCTTGCGGGCGTTGGGGGTGGTGGTTCCCGCCGCGCACATATGCGGGATGGGGTCGTCGGCTCCCGCGCTCTTCTGAATGTCGACGACGATCAGCACCGGATTCCCCACGATCATTTCCTCGCGCATTGCTCCCTCCACTGAGATTTCTGCTTGGCCCGAAGGTAGCACGGATCCACTTCTTGGGGGACGCGCACAACTTTCCTTTTTCGGGGCCATAAAACAGTCGAATCGAGGTTAGTGTCGGATCGGCCCGATGCTACGATGCCCGCTAACGAACTTCGTTCCGGCCTCCTCATTGCGGGAGGGAATTGAGGCGACTTGGATCGGCAAGGCGTTGCGCCGGATTCGCAACTTGGAGAGAAGCCGTCGATGAGCCGGGGCCGGATGGGCTGGCCGCCACCCTGGGCTTTCGTTTTCATGCCGCTGCCCTTCGGTATTTTTTCAGGATACGTGCAGACCGCGCTGCCCTGGCTGTTGCGTCACATGGGCTACAGCGTCGACAGGATCGGGGCGATTGTGGCGTTCGTGCTGTCGCCCATGGCATTCGCCTTCCTGTGGAGCCCGATTGCTGATTTCGGCCTGCGCCGCCGAACCTGGATGCAGATTTCCTGCGCACTGAGCGGGCTGCTGCTGGGCGCTGCCATTCTGCTGTTCTCGCGGCATGCCACGCTCTCGATCGGGTTCCTGGTGGCGGGCTATGCGGTGAGTCTTTTTACAACCTCTTGCGGCGGCGGGATTCTCGCCGTAAGCCAGGTAGGCAGCCGGAAGGCTCGAGCCGCGGCCTGGATGCAGGGAGGCATGCTGACCGCGTCGGCTTTGGGTGGTGCGTTGCTGCTCTACTTCTCAAAGCACTTCAGCCTGGGCGGCTTGGCTGCGGCCTCCGCTTTGCTGGTTGCCGCGCCCGCTACCTTTGCTCTGACGATTCCCGAACCTGCGCCTGATTCCGGTCTCGAAAGCCTGCTGAAAACCTGCGCAACGATCGGCCGCGAAGTTCGCTCGACCCTCTTCTCGATGGAATCGCTTGCCGGCCTGCTGCTTCTGTTTGCACCTGTGGGTTCGGGCGCGGCGCAGGCGCTTTTTCCGGCGATGGCCAAGGACTATAACGTGAGCATCCAGGGCGTGATGCTGCTCAACGGCTTGCTCGGCGGGGTCCTGAATATGCTGGGCGCTTTTGTCTCCGTAATGATCCCCGCGCACTGGGACCGGCGCGTCGTCTATGCCGCAGCGGGACTCTGCTGCGCCGTGTCCGGGGCCTACCTGGCATTTGCTCCGCTCAACCCCTCTTCCTACTTTCTTGGAGTCTCGACCTACATGTTCACGACGGGCACATGCTATGGCTGCTTCCTGGGCGTGGTGATGATGACGATGGGCAATGCCGGCTTGAGCGCGAGTACACGCTACGGCATTCTTGTCGCGCTCGGCGACCTGCCAATTGTCTATATGACCATGGTGGAGGGATGGAGCTATCGCATCTTTGGCGTGCGCGGGGTCGCGGCAGCGGATTGTGCCGGCAATGTATTGGTTGGCGTGGGCGCGGCAATCTGGCTGGTGCTTCGCGCCAAGTCGTCTCGCAGGCAGGGCCCGTATGCCGCGGTTCCTGCGACTGAACCGCTTGGCGCAGAGTAGATGCGCGAGCGGGATGCTTTGATCGCAGGCCCGGGGCAGCCGGCGAGCGTCTCCGGAAGTCGCAGTCGGGACGGGGGACGAAATCCGAACCGGGCCGCAGGGATGGAGAGAAAGAGACGAAGTGGTG
>DATJMC010000031.1:0-55189 GCA_035508975.1 Occallatibacter sp. | reverse complement strand
TACACGGGAAAGGAGGTTGATCCAGCCAATGAAATCTGATTTACCCAGTTGTAGACAACGTGAGGTGACTGAGGCCTAGGGCATCGCGCCCATGACCCCAGAATTACCCCGGCGGATTTCGCGGGCAAGTCCCGTGAAATGCGTGATCGACCGGCCGGGTCTCTGGCTCTCGCGGCAGCGCGATGGCCTTAGTCCAATCCCAACAGTTCACCGGCAGCGGCCTGAGATACCCTCTCGGGCCGTTGGTGTTTTTCCTCCCTTCGGCCTTTGCAAGCAGCTCGCTTCGCGCCCACGCATCCTTCGTGCCTCACATGGGCTTCCGTCGGGTTCCCAGCGACAAATCTCCGTCGCCGGGGTGACACCCGATTTCCTGCTCCCTCGCCTCGCGCCTCGTCGAGCGTCGTATCACGCCCCAGCGTGCGCGGAAGGATCCCGCAATGAAAATCCAATTACCTTCGGGACGAAAGCCGCCGGCCGCACCTCAGGATGGACGGGCCCTGGCGTAACCTGTCCTTGAGGAAGAGTCGCGGGAGACTGAAGCTTGAAGCTGAACACGTGGGAAAAGATCGGAATCATCGCTTCACTTGCCTGGATTCTCGGCGCTGGCCTGTTCACGCTGAAAACGCAAATCCGCGACGCTTCGAAGACAATCGCTTCCGACCGCGTTGCATGCGACAGCGATCTGACGGGAATGACCGACGAAGCCAAAAAGAAAGCCTCCGAAGCCTGCAATCAGCATGGCGAGGACGCCCTCGCGGCGGCAACCGTAAATGCTCGCCTGGTTGCGCTGATGGTCGCCTTGCTGCCTGTGCCCGTCGGGTGGGGGTTCGGTTATTTTGTCCCCTTTCTCGCCGTCCGGACCAGGCGCTGACAACCGCCGTGGAGCGAGCAGGCTCGCTTTTCCCCATTCCCTGCTCCCTCTTCCCTTGTCCCCCCGTGCCCTGACCCCTGCCTTTCTGCGTTACACTCACCTCGAATGCGCGTCTTCGGCATCGACTGCGGCACAGAAGTTACGGGCTTCGGAGTGGTGGAGACGCTCGAGACCGCCCGGCAGCCTCGCCTCATCTGCAAAACTCTGGGCGCCATCTGCCTGCCCAAGTCCAAATCTCTGCCTGAGCGCCTCGCGCAGGTCTATCGCGAGCTTGGCGACGCCCTCGCCTGCTGGCAGCCCGAGATCGTCGCCGTCGAAGAGGTTTTTTACTCCGTCAACGCCAAGTCCGCACTCAAGCTGGGCCAGGTACGCGGCGTGGCCCTGCTCGCCGCCGCCTCCGCCGGCATCCCGGTTGCCGAGTACGCCCCTTTGCGTATCAAATCAAGTGTTGTGGGCTACGGGCTGGCAAAAAAGGAACAGGTGCAATTCATGGTCGCCAGGCTCCTCGACTTGGAGCAGCTGCCCCAGCCTGCCGACGCCGCCGACGCCCTCGCCATCGCCATCTGTCACATCCACACCGCACAAACCCTCCTGCAGCAGGGAGTCCCCCGATGAAGCGGCCCTCCTTGGCTCTGGCCCTGGCGTTGTTTTGCTTGCCCGCCCTTGCGCAATCCGATCCCACCGTCACCGTCGACTTCTCCAACCCCGGACTCGTCCCTCCCAGGTGGACCCTCGTCCTGCATCCCGACGGCCATGCCCACTTCCACTCCGAACGCGGCGAAATCACTCCCAACCTGATGCAGACCATTGCTCCCGTCGCCATCGATCGCGACGTCACCTTGACCGCCGACTACACCAGCCACGTCTTTGACGTCGTGCGCCGCCACCGACTGATGAACGAGGATTGCGAGAGTCATCTCAAGGTCGCATTCCAGGGTACGAAGCGCATTGCCTATTCGGGTCCCGAAGGCTTCGGGGCATGTCAGTTCAATTACGCGAAGAATAAGGAAATCCAATCCCTCGGCGAATCCTTCGTCGCCGTCTCCGGCACCATCATCGAAGGCGCCCGCCTCGAGCTGCTCCTCCAGCACGATCCCCTGGGATTGGACAGGGAGATGCAGTTCCTCAAGGAAGCTGTCCAGGACGGACGACTCCAGCAGATGTCCGTCATCCAGGGGATCCTCACCAAGCTCGAAGACGACCCTGGCGTCATGGAACGCGTCCGCCGCAGCGCCCGGTTACTCCTGGCCGAATCCGCCGCAAAATAGTGTGCTTTCCCGCAATTTTTTGGCGAGACTTTCATCCCGCTGCTGGTGTCCAATCATTGTTGGACCCGATAACAGGCGCAAAGAGTGGGGCAACAGGGTCGGAAAAGAGGGCGCCGTGAGCAATACAAGTCTTTTCAGCAGATCGCAGGCGGGAAGGCTCGTGCTGGCGATCGTCTCTGCCGCAGTCCTCGCAGCTACACCAACTCTGAACGCACAGGCCGGCGATCCCGGACCCCTGCCTCCACCTCCGCCCGGACCTGCCGCGGCGCCCGGGCCGCAGCAGCCCGGCGCTCCACCGGCCCGCGCTGTGCGTTTGAGCAGCGTCGAGGGCCAGGTGCAGCTCGCCCAGGGCAACCAGATCCTCGCCTCCCAGGCCGTCGCCAACACGCCCCTCTTCGAAGGCACTCAGATCACGACCTCCGACGACGGCCGCGCCGAAGTGCAGTTCGAAGACGGCAGCGTGGCGCGCGTCCCTCCTAACAGCTCCCTCACGCTGACCACGCTTCAGCAGCAGGGCGCCATGATGATCACCGATCTCACACTCAACAGCGGGCTCGGCTATTTCGAGATCCAGGGCAACCCCCAAGCTGAGCAGGTCCGCGTCCACTTCGCCGATGCCGTAGTCTCCGCCAATGGCTTCACCGTCTTGCGCATCAACCTCGACTATCCTCCCGGCGAAGTCGCAGTCTTCTCCGGCAACGCACACGTCGACAGCGGCACCTCCCTTTCGCTCGATATGCACGGCGGCGAGAGCATGAAAATCAACGGTCCCGACTCCGGAAACTACACCCTCGCTGAAACCATCGAGCCCGACTCCTGGGACGCGTGGAACTCCGATCGCGACCAGGTGCTGACCGCGCAGGAAGCCGACCGTACCGAAGCCACCAACAGCCTCCCCAATAGCAACAACCCCGCGTGGAGCGACCTCGACGCCAACGGCAACTGGTACAACATGCCCGGCCAGGGCTATGTCTGGTCGCCCAATGAGGCCAGCTCTGCCAATTGGGATCCCTACGGTTGCGGAAGCTGGGTTTGGAATCCCAGCTACTCCTATACCTGGGCCTCCTGCGAGCCGTGGGGTTATATGCCCTACGCGTCCGGGATGTGGAACTACTATGACGGCCTCGGCTGGGCCTGGGCGCCCGGAATCGGCATTCCCTGGTGGGGCGGACTAGGGTACTGGGGCTACAACATCGGCAACGCGCCCTTCCACTATCGCCCGCCGCATCGCCCCGGCGGCGGTCCAAGGCCCGGCGGCGGCCCCATTCGCGCTGGAGGCAGATACCAGCCCTATCCCGTCATCGCTGTCAATCGCTCAAGCGGTGCGCCGTCCGGGACTTCTCTGCGACCCCGCAACGCGCCCATTACCGTTGCCGGCAACACCCTGCAGCCCCTCAGGGCTCTATCGCCGCGGCCGGTCTACGGCTCCGCGGAAATCGGCCATGGCCCCGTGGCCTATGGCTTCGCCGGCTCGGGCTTGCACTACGGCGCCACGCCCGGCGCCCCCGTTCGCTGGGCTCCTCCTGCTGCTTACAATGGAGCGCGTCCGGCATCCCACTACTACAGCTACTCGGCGCCTCGTTCAACGGGAACCGCTCATCCCTCCTATAGCGCTCCCGCAGCCCATTCCTACGGCGGCGGAGCTGGCGCGGTCCATGCCGGTGGCGGCGGAGGCGGAGGCGGTGTCTCCCACGGCGGCGGAGGTGGTGGCGGAGGCGGTCACCACTAACTCCAACAAGCAGTCCCGCTCATCCCTGCGTCTCTCCGCTTGGCGCCCCATGCACGAGGTTTGTTCATGGGGCAAGCCAGGCGAAGCGTCTGCTCTTCGATCGTATCCACCTGCAGAGAATTCCGTCCGGGGGCTCTACAGCGCCTGCAGATTCCTCCACAGCGCGGCCAGCGCCTCAACCGGCAGCGCCTCGGCGCGCGCCTGCGCTGAAATCCCCACCCGGTCAAACGCCTCGTGGATTCCCGTCGCCGCCATCCCCGCGGCTCGCAGATTATTTGCCAGTGTCTTTCGCTTCTGCGCAAACACCATGCGCAGAAACCTGACAAACTCCGCTTCATCCACCTGGAGCTCCGTCAGCCGCGGCGCAAAATGCCAACGCACCACCGTCGAATGCACATTCGGCGGCGGCAAAAAAGCGCCCGGCGGCAGCGTGAAAAGCTTCTCCACCGCGCCATAGAGCTGCACCGTCACCGACAATAGACCGTAATCACGCGATCCCGGCTCTGCCCCCACCCGATCGGCAACCTCGCGCTGCATCATCAGCACCGCGCGCTCCAATACCCCGTGGCTTGCCCCCAGCTTCAGCAGAATCGGCGACGTGATGTAGTACGGCAGGTTGCCAATCACCATCAGCCGTTGGCCCGCCGCCTGCGACGCCGCGGCAAAGTCAAACTCCAGCACATCCTGCTCGACAACCGTGACGCGCTCGGCCTGAAACTCTGCGCGCAGCCGCCCCGCTAGTTCCCGGTCCAGCTCGACAGCGATCACATGTCCGGCGCGCGATGCCAGCTCGCGCGTGACCGCCCCGCGCCCCGGGCCGATTTCAACCACCGTGCGCGCCGAGCAGTCTCCCAGCGCGGCCGCGATCTTCCCGATCGCCTGCGTGTCGTTGAGAAAGTTCTGGCCGAGCTTGGGCTTTGTGGGCATCGCCAGAAATGATGGTAGACGACCGCCGGCTACACTCCGACCCGCACCCTCACGCGTCGTTGCGAAGCGCGGCAACGTGCATGCTGTGCCTCAGCACAAACCCGAGGTCCTTGTAGACCCGAATTGCAGCATCGTTGAATGCCCAGCTGTGCAGAAAAGGCGTCAGCCCTTCAGCGCGGATGTCCGCCATCACGCGCAGCATCAAGGCGCGCGCATAGCCGCGGCCGCGCGCCTCGGGGTGCGTGCACACCGCGCTCACCTCGACGTAACCGGGCAAGCGCATCCGCTGGCCCGCCATCGAGAGCAGCCTGTCGCCTTCGAAGATCCCGTAGAAGCCGCCCAGTTCGTGCGTCCCCTCGCGAAACGGGCCCGGCTCCGTCAGCGAGGCAAGCGCAACCATCGCGGGCGAGTCCGCCGCGGTCAGCGGCCGCATCGTTGCCGTCAGAGAAAGCGTCGCTGCCTCCATCACGCGCGCCGCCGCCACCATCTGGCTCAAAGGACCCTCGCGTACGATCGTCCAGCCGGCGCGCGGTTGCAGCGGCTGCTGCACAAACAGCACAACGATGCCTCCCGGCCCGGCAAGCGACCGCAATTGCCCGTAGGCCTCCTCCGATTGGTCGGCAAGACCGCTCAACGGACCGATGTGCGCCGGATACCGGCGGGCCAGCTTGTCCCCGAGCGCCAGCGAAGCATGCGAAGTATTGAGCGCGGTCCAGATCGGGTCGTCGAGCGATTGCATTGCAGGCATAGCTACAAGATGAGCAGGCGAACCAGCGGGATGCGGAGAGTGCGCCGGCCGGCTCTGGCACCGAACCTCACCCTCCGTGGCTCTGGCTCATTGGAAGCGATGCGCCATATCGTTTGCGCACGATCCAGAGCACCGGAAGTCCGAGCAGGATCAGGGCGGTTCCAATAAGCGATCCCTCCAGGTTCCCCGCATAGCTCCACACCAGCACCGCTGCCGCGCACACCACAAAGACCGCGGGCAGCACCGGGTAGCCCCACACGCGATAAGGACGCGCCAACTCCGGCCGCTTGTGCCGGTAGTAGAAAACCGTCGTCGTGGTCAGCATGTAGAAAAGCCACTCCGCGAAAACAGCCAGCTCGAAGTGCTGCTGGAACTGGCTCAGAAAGAGCAGCAGCACCGTGGAGAGCAGTCCCTGCACGATCAGCGACGTCGACGGAGACTGGAAGCGTGGGTGAATGTGCGCGAACTGCGCGAAGAAGAGCCGGTCGCGTGCCGCAGCATACGGCACACGCGCCCCCGACATCACCGTTCCATTGAGCGTCACAAAAATGCTGAGCGCCATCGCGGCCGCCACAAAGCCTGCGCCGCCCGGCCCCGCGACAATCGAAAGCGCGGCCACCGCTGGCCGCTCGCTCGCCGCAATCTGCGTCGCGGGCAGAATGTACTGAATCGCTGCGTTGGTCGCCATGAAGAGCACCCCGACGATAAACAGCCCGCCGATCAGCGCGATCGGCAGGCTGCGCTCCGGACGCCGCACTTCGCCCGCCACCATCGTCAGGTCGTTCCAGCCGTCATAGGCCCACAGCGTGGCAATCAGCGCCAGCATGAATCCCCCGAATCCGCCCGCAACGCCCGGAAGCGAAGTGGAGAAGTTGGCGAAAGATCCGGCCGATGCCGCGAAGCAGAACCCCACCACGATAAGAATCAGCACGCCTTTCAGAATGGTGAAGACCAGCTGAAAATCTCCGGCCTTCTTGATGCCCAGGTAGTTCAGGCCGGTCATGAACCACGTCACCCCGATCGCGAAGACTTGCGACCAGAGCAGGGGAGTGCCGGCGATCGGCGTTGTCAGCCCATGAAAAGCAGGGAAGACGCCGAGCGTGCGCGCCAGCCCGCTCGTCACCGCCGCAATCGAAGCGGGCTTGGCCACGGCAAACCACGTCCACATGTAGAGAAACGCCACGGCATCGCCATAAGCGCCCCGCAGGTAGACATACTCCCCACCCGCGTACGGCAGCATCGACCCCAGCTCCGCATAGGTCATCGCCCCGAACAGCGAGAGCAGCCCTCCGATGATCCACGCCAGGTACACCAATCCCGAAGAGCCGGTGTCCCGCATCATCTCGCTGGGCACAAGGAAAATGCCGCTGCCGATGATCGTGCCCACCACGATCGCCGTGGCCTGGCTGGCGCCTAGAACGCGGGGAAGATCGGCGGGAGCAACTTGCCGGGGCGGGGAAACAGTTTGGCTCATGCGGTGAAGTGAGGGTAGCACGGCGAGTCCGAGCGTGAACGCATTTTGCCGTGCCGGGACCCCGCGCTGCAGCCAGGTGCGGGACCGCCTTGACGTCCATTATGTTGTATGCTACATAGGGTGTGGACAAACTCCATGCTTGAACTGCGACGCGTTTCCAAACACTATGCCGGCATTCCCGCCGTCGACGACGTAAGCTTCTCCGCGCGGCCCGGAGAGGTGACCGGCTATCTCGGGCCCAACGGCTCCGGCAAATCCACCACGATGAAGATGATCACCGGCCTCATCGAGATGACCGCCGGCCATATTCACTTCAACGGCAAGCCGATCCAGGATGACCTCATCGCCTACAAACGGCGCCTCGGCTATGTACCCGAAGAGCCGAATCTCTACAACCATCTCTCGGCCGTCGAGTATCTCACCATGGTCGCCCAGCTTCGCGATCTGCCGCCGCGTGCAACCGCGACGCGCATCGACGGCCTGTTGCGAATCTTTGCGTTGCATGGCGACCGGCACGCCTCCATCTCGGGCTACTCCAAGGGAATGCGCCAGAAGGTGCTTCTCGCCGCCGCCCTCCTGCACAACCCCGATCTCATCTTGCTCGACGAGCCCTTCTCCGGCCTTGACGTGGGTTCCGCCCTGGTGCTGCGCAGCCTGATCCAGGAACTTGCCGCCCGCGGCAAGGTGGTGCTCTTCAGCTCTCACGAACTCGACACCGTCGAACGGGTCTGCTCCCGCGTCGTCATCCTCCACCGCGGCAAGATCGTCGCCGACGACTCCATTGAGCGCCTGCGCTCGCTTATGGAATTGCCAACCCTCGAAGCCATCTTTTCGCAGCTTGCTGTCGAACAAGACACCGCCTCGATGGCGCGCGAGATCGCGGACATGATCGATGCCTAGGCTGATCGAATCCCTCATTGCGCGCATCCCGCTCCAGTTCCGGGTGCTCTACCGGCAGTTTCTCCTGCGCGTCATCGACCTCGAAGCGCTGTCCATCCAGGCCGACGTGCCCCGCTTCCTCGGGCAATTCGCGGGCGTGCTCATCATGATCAGCTTCCTGCGCGCCCTCGGAACATTGTTCTTTCCGCCTCCACCCGAGATGACGTGGGCCATTGAGCAGTCTGCCTTGTCGCAGATGCTCCTCGTCGTCGGCCTCATCAGCGTCGTCACCTGGGACGCGACCTTTCCCGACCGCCGCGATGTGCTGGCGCTCGGCCATCTTCCCATCAAGCCCCGCACCATCCTTTTTGCAAAGCTCTCGGCTTCGGCCGCCCTCATCGGGCTCGCCATGGCCACGCTCAATTGGGCCTCTGGTTTTGCCTGGTCGCTGGTTTTTGGGATGGGATCGCTTCTGCGATCGCTTCGCTTCTTGCTCGATTTCTGGTTCACCATTGTGGCGTCCAGTTTCTTCATCTACGGCTCGGTCCTCGCCCTGCAGGGGATCGCCGCTCTGCTGATGCCGCGCAAGCTCTATCTGCGGTTTTCCGCGACCGCCCAACTGGCAGCCTTCGGCCTCTTCATGGCCGTCTATTTCCTTCAGCCGTTACTCGGTTCTCACGCCGAGTTGACCGATCCCTCCAATCACTGGCTGGTTACGTGGTCGCCAATGTTCTGGTTCTTTGCGCTCTTGAATCAGCTCAACGGTGCCTTGCCCGCCGACCTCGCGTGGCTCGCTGCCCGCGCGTGGATCGGATTGGCGATCGTGGTCCTCGGCTCAGGCCTTGCTCTCGCGCTCTGCTATCTCCACACCATGAAGAAAACCGTCGAAGAGCCCGACCTCGTGCCCGGCTCCAGAGGGCTGCATTGGGCTCCTCGCCTCGGCGGCAGCCTGCGTACCGCCATCCTCTACTTCAGCGCGCGCTCGCTGGTGCGCAGCCGTCAGCATCGCGTCGTCTTCGCCTTCTACTGGTCGATCGCCCTCGCCATTGCCCTCGGTTGTCTGCGCAGCGAGTTGAATGATCCCGCGGCCGCCGCGATTTCCACCGACTTCCTCGTCTCCAGCGTCCTCGTCATCACTATCGCCGTCTTCGGCCTGCGCAACGTCTGCGCCCTCCCCATTTCCCTCAACGCCAACTGGGTCCTGCGCGTCACCCAGCTGCGCCCTCCCGCGAACTACATCGCCGCCTCGCGCAGCCTCTTGCTGCTTCTCGGCGCTCTGCCCGGCCTGGTCATTGCCTTGCTCTTGGGAATACGTCTTCACCCCTGGCAGCAGGTCGCCGTCCACCTGGCCGTCTTGTCTCTGCTGGGTTGGATCCTCGTCGAGATTGCCCTGCTCAACTTCGACAAAGTGCCGTTCACCTGCTCCTACCTGCCCGGCAAAGCCAATGTGCAGGTCGTCTTCTGGGGAGGGGTCTTCGTGCTGCTGTTTCTTGTCTCCATCGCCGCCTCCCTTTATGAGCAACACGTGCTTCACAATATGCGCCACGACATCGGCATGCTCGCCTGTCTCGGCGCGGCCGGTGCGGTGTTATGCCTCATCAATCGCAACCGCGCCCAATCGGCCACGATCTACTTCGAAGACCTCCCTCCCGAAATCATCACCACCCTGGGCCTCGCTGCCGCCATTCGCTACGAGCCTCTTGCCGGTCCGCACTCCTCCGAGTCATAACTTAAAAACGTAAGTGCGGGCAGAGTCCGGCGACTGACATTGCGATTCTCCTTCGTCGCCGGCAAGCCAGGGAAATCGCGAAAACCCGGCGCCTCCGCCCATCAGAGAACGCGTTGCCCTTGCGGCTGGGGTGCGCTCGCAGGCATAGAAGCAGCTCCCCGCGCCGCGGTTGCTTTGCATTCCGACCCCTGCCCTCAACAACCGCGATCCGAGCCAATCCTCGGAGTCGGTCTCTCCAATCGCCCAACAAACCATGCGTGACCAGGATCACGGGATCCCTCACCGCAACAGGCCTAGACTTCCCGGCAGCAATGGCTCCCCGCGGCACGTCACGGCCACCCAACCTGCCCGCGTGCCCCCAAGCCCGCGCTGCACCGTCAAGGAGCGGTTATCGATGAGCACACACTGTTTGAAATGTGAAACCGAGTTGGTCTCGTCGTGGAGCTTCTGCCCGCATTGCGGAACCACCCTCGCCCATCCGGACCATTCCCAACCGCAGCAAGAGCACGTCCCCGCAAGAGGCGCGTTCGGTGGACTGTTTTATGGATTGATAGCTGCGCCCATCCTCATTTTTCCCGGCGTCATGCTATGCCTGCTCGGATGGGGAATCTTTCTCGGCGTCCCGATGATCGTGCTCGGCATTCTTGCGCCCCTCGCCGGACCCCTTTTCGGCATGAGTGAGCACAAAGGCAAGTGCCCCGCGTGCGGCACAACCGTCATTGGCATCGCAGATGGCAAAGTCCACGCCTGCCCCGCATGTAATGCCGAGTTCGCGGTCAAAGAGCGCCCGCTGGCGAGCGCCCGTTAAAGGGAGCTCTCTCAGTAGAACTTTTTACTTCGCTCGCGGCGGGCTCTTCTCCAGAGCCTGCAAGCCTGTCGCCTTCACCTGGAGCCGGTCGGCGATCCGGTAATCCGGAGCGGCTTGCTGGGCCAGGCTCTCCGCCTTCGATTTACTGCTGGCATCGTTCACAATCCCGCTCAACGTCAAAACCCCCGAGTGCCTGTCCTGGTTCACCATGACGCTGCTCAGATTGCTCTTATCCAGCGCGGCATACACCGCCGCCTGG
The DNA here is from genome assembly GCA_035508975.1 of Occallatibacter sp. Taxonomy (GTDB): domain Bacteria; phylum Acidobacteriota; class Terriglobia; order Terriglobales; family Acidobacteriaceae; genus Telmatobacter. The sequence goes on along the minus strand of DATJMC010000031.1, from coordinate 44,497 downwards.
TCGTCCGGATGAGAAGCGCATCCAGCTGCGAATAAACTCGCCGCCACGATCGCGGCCTGACTCAAAAACGATATCGAAATCGAATTCGCCCGTTTCATAAGCGCAACCTCCCCTGTGCGCAGCTTCCAAGATTTTCCGATGCACCTGCGCGAACTCTGGTTGTTTGCCTTCGCGATCGCTAGAAGACACAGCCCAAACAACTTCCTTCGACAGCTCGCCAGGAATGCCATCCGCTTCGAATCCCCTTTATTCTCCCTGCGGACTTGTCGGCAGCGTCTTCACCGGCGCGCCCACCATGCGCGTAATCACCTTCGCCATGTATCCATCGCCATTAAATGCGTCGCCCGGCAGCACGCCGATGAATCGAATGACTCCCGCGTGATCCACCACGATCCCCAGCGGATAATCCGTCGTCCCAAAGCTGCGCGCCGTCTCCTCCGAAACCTCCACCACATCCGTGCCTGCCAGCTCTTTCTGGTCCTTCTGCGAGTCCGGAGCTGCCTGCTCGCCACTCGCCCTAAAGACCAATCCGTAGGCGTAGATCGGTGTGCCTGCATTCGCCGCCCCAAACTCAGTCAGCGTCGGCATCATCTTCTTGCATTGCACGCACCAGTCGGGAAACACCACCAGCGCCGTCGCGGCGCCAAAGTTCGCGGCCAGCTGCGCCTTCGCCTTCGCCGATTTGTACGACCGGATCACCGGAATAGGTTCGAGCTCCGTTCCCAGCAGGTGATACTGCAGCTTCACGCTGTCCACCTCCTGCCGGTCCTCGGCCGACAGCACCGCATTTTGCGGCAACGCCCGTTCCACGTCGGCCACATCGCTCGCGGACTGCGCATCGTTCCCTGCATACTTTTCAAAAAAAGCTGCCTCCATCGCCATCTCGTACAGCAGCCCCGTGCTCACCACTGCGTCGCCATAGACCGCCCTCAGCGGCGTTCCCTTGCTCAACGCATCGATAATCTTCGCGTGCTCCTCCTCCGCCAGCCCAACCGCCTCCGGATTGCCGGTCGTCTCGAGATAGTCCTTCATGTAGCGCATCGTGTACGCCACTTCCGCGTCATACGGCTCCACGCGCAGCATCTCTTGCGCGGTACCCACCGCCAGGTCGATCGCGTTCAGGTGAACAAACGCGCCCACGCTGATGGCATACGCCTGCGCCCGGTGTTCCGGAGCCTTGATGCCAAGGTAGCGTTGCGCCGCCGTGTTGGCCGGGTTCCAGTCCTGCCCGAACGCGCACAAATGCGCCAGGTCGTACAAATCGTCCTTCGTGTAATCGTCCGGATTCATCTTGTCGCAGGCTTCGTGCGCCATCCGCATTCCCAGATGCAGCGCAGCCAGCTCGCTGTCCGACCAGTTTTCGAGCGACTGCCGCACAATGTCCAGCGGGTGCATCGCTTCCTTGTAGATCACGCCCGGCGGCTCCGCGTCCGCTGCCGACGGGTTTGCAGCCTGGGTGCTCGCCCGCTCCGGATTTCGGGCGGATGTCCCTGGCTCTTGCATTGCCGTTCCGGATGCGGGTATCGAAGCATTCGGCGCCGCAACCGGCGCAAGGGTTCCCGACGCTGGAGTCGGATTGCCGGGATCGGGCTTGGCCTGCCCAACTGCAACGCCCGTTCCGCCGAGCAACCACAACATGGCAGTGCTCAGCAAAACCTGCCTCAGCAAGATCCCACTCCGCATGCGCGCTCCTTCAGAGAAGTGCTGGGTTCAATTCTTCAGCGAGGCATCCGCCTAAATCGGTGTTGCGGGAAGCGGCAGGGCCTGTCGAATTGGACACCGGACCAGGAGGAATTGTTCCCATGAAGGAGGGCAGCTCGTGCGCCCGCGCCGTCGGTTCCACGGCTACGCCGCGTGTGGCCGAAGTTCGAGCCCGAGCTGCTTTCATCACGCCCAGGAATTGACTATCGCAAGAATCTACGAATCTCGAGTACCAACTGTCTCGTGGAAATGCCGCCAGATCGTCTCCGCGGTCTTGCGGTTCACCACCGCCCCCAGCGACTCCGCCGTTGCCTGCTGCACGTCCCGCAAACTGCCGAAATGCGTCAACAGGCGCTGGCGCGTTTGCGGCCCGACCCCGGGAATGTCAAGCAGTTCCGAAGCGCGGTCACGCATCGCGCGCCGCTGCCGATGATATCCAACCGCAAAGCGATGGCTCTCGTCGCGAATGAGCTGCACAAGATGAAGCACCGGGCTGCGCCGGTCGAGCACCACCGGCTCATCTTCCGCGCCGTAGAGGTAGATCACTTCTTCCTTCTTCGCAATCGAAGCCAGCGGCTGCGAGGTGAATCCCAGCGACTCCAGAGCCTCCGCCGCCGCGTGTAGCTGTCCCAAACCCCCATCGATCAGCACCAGCGACGGCATGGGCTGGTTCTCTTCTTTCAGTCGCCGATAACGGCGCGTCACGACTTCGCGCATCGAAGCAAAATCGTCGACCCCGAGCACCGTCATCACTTTGAACTTGCGATACGCCGACTTGTTCATCTTGCCGTCTTCCCACACCACCAGCGAAGCCACCGTCTCCGCTCCCTGGATGTGCGAGATGTCAAAACACTCGATTCTGCGTGGCAGCTCCGGCAGCATCAGCGCATCCGCGAGCGTCTCTTGAATGGCCTTTTGCGAAGGAATCAGGACGCGAAAGCGCTGCGTGAAAGATTGCTTGGCGTTTTGCCCGGCGAGATCGACAAGCGATCTCTTCTCACCCCGCTGCGGCACCGCGACTTCCACGCGATGCCCGGTGCGCTCTGCAAGCAGGGCTGCCAGCGTTTCGCGATCATTGAAATCCGCGGGCACCAGGATCGTGCGCGGCACGTATTGCTGGTCGATGTAGAGCTGCTTGATCAGCGCGCCAAGCACCTGCCCCGGTTCCTGTTGTTTGGCCTCAGGGATCGCCTGCAAGTCGGTTCGCGTCCCGCCCGATCGAGTCTCAGGTTCGAAGCTCGAATCACGCTCGCTGCTGCCGATTTCGCCCACATCCTCCGGTTCGAGCAAATCCGGAAGCTCGTCCCAGAAGAATTCGCGGCGATCCACAATCTTTCCCGCGCGCATGTGGAACAGGTTGACGGCGAGACTGCCGTCCTCGAAGTGGTAGCCAAAAACGTCGGCGTCATCGCTCTGCTCTGCGGTCGCGATGCGCTGCTTTTCCTGCAACTGGTGTACCGTGGAGAGCTGGTCGCGCAGCCGCGCCGCGGCTTCGAAGTGCTCGTTCTCCGCGGCCGCGAGCATGCGCGCGTTCAGCGAGCGTTCCAGTTCGGTGTGACGCCCTTCAAGGAAGAGCTCCGCATCCCGGACGGCGTCGGCATAGGCTTCAGCGGTGGTCAGCCCCTCCACGCAGGGCCCAAGACACCGATGAATGTAGTACTCCAGGCACGCGCGCGGATGAAAGCGCCCGAGATCCACCTTGCAGCTTGGCAGCAAAAAGCTGCGATGGATCAGCTCCGCGACGCGATAGGCAAGATTACCCGGGAAATAGGGACCGTAGTAGGCCGAGCCGTCTTTGCGCAACCGGCGCGTGACGAAGACCTTGGGAAACTTGTCGCCGAGCGTGAGCTTCACATACGGATAGGTCTTGTCGTCGCGCAGCAGGATATTGAAGCGCGGCTTCCGCTGCTTGATCAGGTTGTTTTCAAGAGCCAGCGCCTCGTGCTCGTTCGCCACCAGGATGTAGTCGATATCGACGGCCTCGCGCATCAGCGAGCCGGTCTTTGCGTTGGCCTGTGACGCTTCCAGCAGGTACGATCGGACCCGCGCCCGCAGGTTCTTCGCCTTGCCCACATAGATCACTTCGTCTTCAGCGTTCTTGTAGAGGTAAACGCCGGGCTGCGTCGGCAGCGTGCGGATTTTTTCGTAGAGATCCATCGAGCGGGAACGCTTGGAGCGCGACAACTTCCAGCATAGCGGTTTGGTGGAAGTGCTGCTCTGCAATAGGTTTGGGATAGCAAACTTACCGAAGCCGGTAAAATTTACACGATCCCCTAGACGGCAAACAGAGCCTTGTGACCGCAGTAAAACATTGCGAATCAATAAGATAAACGCGTCTACAACGTTTGGTGTATGAGATGCAATCAAATTACTGACGTGAGGGAACATCTCCGCTCGTCGTGTGACCAAAACCAGACGCGAGCGAAGGGAGGATCGAGGAAAATGAACGACCGATTTGGCTTGTGGATGGCAGCGACTGCACTGGCAGCGCTGGCGACGACTGGCTGTGCAACAAAGAATTGGGTCAAGACGCAGACCGCACCCATTGTGGATCACACTGGCAAGCTGGAAGACCAGACAGCTGCCAACGGACGCGCAATTCGCGATACCGATGAGCGCGCGCAGGCAGGCATCAAGCAGGCGCAGGGCGCCGCGGATTCGGCGACGCAAAATGCGCAGGGCGCGACCAAGGCAGCAGGGGATGCTGAGATGGCTGCCAACGACGCCGTGCATCGCGCCGATTCTCTTGACAGCGTGGTGAAGGGCCTCGACAACTACAAGTCGCTCGCCAATGTCACCGTGAATTTCGGCTTCGACAAGGCGGTGCTGACGAAGGATGACAAGGACCAGCTCGACAGCTTCGCGGGACAGTTGAATTCCGCAAAGAGCTACATCCTCGAAGTGACCGGTGGAACCGACTCGACCGGACCGGCGCAGTACAACTACGAACTGAGCCAGCGCCGCGCTGACGCAGTAGTGCAGTACCTGGCCGCGAAGTACAACATTCCGCCGCACCGCTTCTACCTGATCGGCATCGGCAAGGATGACGCTCCCGCGGACAACAGCACGCGCGAAGGCCGCCAGCAGAACCGCCGCGTGCAGATCCAGCTGCTCTCGAACATGAGCGGCGCAGCGCCTGCTGCTCCGGCGCCTTCGGGATCGGGACAGTAAGCTCGACGAAAATCTAAGCATGGAAAAAAGGCCATCCGGACGCTCGTGCGGGTGGCCTTTTGCTTTGGAGGATTCGAGGGTCTGGCGGAAGCGCTCAAAGCGCAGGCGCAGACAATTGCTTGACGTGCTCGGCGCGCACCTCTCTCGCAGTGAAGAGGCGCAGGAAGGGAGCTCCTTTGGCGGCGGCTTCGACGGCGGGGCGGCCGTTGGCTTCTTCGCGCTCGACGATGCAGACGACGGCGGCGACGGTCATGCCGGCTTCCTGCGCGGCCTCGATCGCATTGATGGTGGAGGCGCCGGTGGTGCAGACGTCATCGACGATGACGACGCGTGCAGCCTCGCGACAGAAGCCCTCGATGCGGCGGCCGGTGCCGTGCGCTTTTTCAGCTTTGCGAACGAGGAATCCGTGAAGCAGGGGCGCGCCAGGACGTTGAAGTGCGCGCCACGCGCTTGCGGTGGCGACATTGGAGACGATGGGGTCAGCGCCCATGGTGAGACCGCCGACCGCGTCTGCATCGATGTGCCCGGCTTCCAGCAACTCGAGGATCGCGTGCCCAGTGAGCCGGCCGCCTTCGGCGTGAAGGGTCGTGGTGCGGCAGTCGATGTAGTAGTCGCTGGTGCCACCGGAAGAGAGCTTGAATTGTCCGAGTCGAAAGCTGGTGCGGGCGAGGAGAGAGAGGAGCTGCTGGGCGTAGGTCGGTTCGTTCATTGACGTGATTTTAGATGGGGAGTTTCCGCCCTGGGGATTTACTTGAGAGTCTTGTTCGATCCGAAGGGGCCCGCGAAATTGTTCCACGTGGAACAATTGTGCTCGTCAACACACATGTTGGCTGTGGTTTGCGGGAAATTTGGCCGGTTTGCGGTAGACTGCGCGGAACGTAGCGCGAGAGCCACCGCGATCCCTCGGCTCCCTGGGTCGCTCGGGATGACAGGGGTATGGAGTGACGGGGACCTACATTTTGTCGAGGTGTTTGAAGCCGCCGGTTCCGATGAGCATGAAGGAGAACAGCAGGAAGTTATAGCAGGCGTGGACGAGGACGCTGGCGGCGAGGGAGCGGGTGATGAGGCGCGCGCCGCAAAGGACGAGGCTGACGAGGACGAGCAGGAGGAACGGCCCGAGCGACCAGCCGGTTTGATCGGCGTGGAGGATCGCGAAGAGGATGCTGGTGAGCACAGAGGCAACGATCATTGCGGGCATGGACCACTGGGGGTGACCGTTCTCGTCGATGGGGTGGGGCAGCTCTCCGGCGGCCTTCTCGGCGATCCAGTCGAAGGTAGTGGAGAGGGCGGGAAGCAGGAACCCGCGGAATCCCAGCTCTTCAAAGAAAGGTGCGAGGGTGACGCCGAAGGCGAAGAGGATCCAGGCGGCGCCGGGCATGCGAAAGATGCGATCGATGGGGGCATCGACGGGGCCGGGCATCAGCAGGCCATCGAACATGGCGAGGATAAAGCAGACGATGGCGGCGCTGACGAGATAGCCACTGCGGCGCACCGCAATGTCAGCGCGCCACTGGAGGCCGGCGAAGAGGCTCTTGTGCCAGAGCAGGGGAAAGACGACGAGAGCGCCGGCTAGGGTGAGGAGATAGAAGACGGCCTCGGTGCCGAGGGTGTAGTGAACGTCGGTCGCCGCATCGGTGAGGTTTCTGACGCCGAAGAGGTGATAGGAGACGCCGACCTGGGCAAGGAGCGCGGCAAGGGCGAGGCCGGCCACAGCGATGAGGCTGAGGATGCCGATGTGGCCCATGTGAGGAATGCGCTCCGGCGGAGGTGGCGGCGGGATGGAGTGGAAGAACGGCGTCTCGTCGGGGAGGTTCTGTGGCGGAGGCAATTCGGGCGTAGGACGCTGAAGGATGAAGGGGCTGTCGGCAGTCGCGGGGGCGCTGCTCGAGGGGGGATGATCGGGCGAAGCGGTTGCGGGGTCGATGGGTTCATCGATTGGGTCATCGATCGGGTCAAGGGGAAGAGGATCGGGAAGGTCGCTCATGCCACCCCCGTTTTCTTCTTGCGGGGTGATTTGGGGGACGGCTTCGCAGGCATATCGCTTGCGCGGGTTTCACTCGCGTGGCCCGCGGCCGCCGGCTGAGAACCACTCGCGGGCCGGGATGGGCCCGTTGCTTTCCCGCCCTTGCTACGCAAAGCCACCCCACGCGCGAAGGCCTGTTCGTGGGAACTCCGGGATGGGGCACCCGCAGTTGCGTTGATTGATGCGCCGCGTGCTTCCGCATCCTCGATGGCGAGTTGGGTGGCGGTGTCATCGACGGGCTCGAGCCGACCGTTGTGAGACCTGTAGTAGTGCTTGAGGAACTGACCGGTATACGACTCGGGGATATGGGCAATATGAGCGGGTCGGCCTTCGCCGATGAGGCGGCCGCCGTCTTCGCCCCCTTCGGGGCCAAGGTCGAGGATCCAATCGGCGTTGCGGATAACGTCGAGATTGTGCTCGATGATGATGATCGTGTTGCCGAGGTCGGTGAGGCGGTGAAGGACCTCAAGAAGCTTGCGGACATCGTCGAAGTGGAGGCCGGTGGTGGGTTCGTCGAGCAGATAGAGGGTGCGGCCGGTTTGGCGCTTGGAGAGCTCGCGGGCGAGCTTCATGCGCTGGGCTTCGCCGCCGCTGAGGGTGACAGCGCTCTGGCCAAGGTGGACGTAGCCAAGGCCGACATCGACGAGAGTTTGAAGTTTCTGGCGGACGGTGGGCACATCGGCGAGGACGGCGAGCGCGTCCTCGATGGTGAGGTCGAGGATATCGGCGATGGAGTGGCCGTGAAATTTGACGGCGAGGGTTTCCTGGTTATAGCGGCGCCCGTTGCACACCTCGCACTGTACGTAGACATCGGGCATGAAGTTCATTTCGATGCGGCGCTGCCCGTCTCCCTGGCAGGCTTCGCAGCGGCCGCCCTGGACGTTGAAGCTGAAGCGCCCGGGTTTGTAGCCGCGTTCGCGGGCTTCAGGGAGCATGGCGAAGAGGTCGCGAATGGGCGAGAAGACCTGAGTATAGGTAGCCGGGTTGGAGCGCGGAGTGCGGCCGATAGGGGACTGATCGATGCGGATGACCTTATCGATCTGGTCTTCGCCGGACAGGGCCTCGTGGGCGCCAGGTTCTTCGCGCGATCCATAAAGATTTTTCGCTAAAGATCGGTAAAGAATGTCGTTAATGAGGGTACTCTTGCCGCTGCCGCTCACGCCGGTGACGACGGTCATGACACCAAGCGGGACGCGAATGGTGAGGTCCTGAAGGTTATGCTCGCGGGCGCCGGTGATGGTGATCCACTTCCCGGTAAGAGCGCGGGGCTCGGGGCGGTGGAGGATGCCGGTGGCACCGCAAAGGTAGCGGCCGGTGAGGGACTCGGGGCAGGCCATGATTTGCGCAGGCGTGCCTTCGCAGACGAGGTTACCGCCGAGGCGGCCGGCTCCCGGACCGAGGTCCAGAACATAGTCGGCGTGGCGGATGGTGTCTTCGTCGTGCTCAACGACGAGGACGGTATTGCCGAGGTCGCGCAGCTGTTCGAGTGCCTGGATGAGGCGGGCGTTATCGCGCTGATGGAGTCCGATGGAGGGCTCATCGAGAACGTAGAGGACGCCGCGAAGGCGCGAGCCGATCTGGGTGGCGAGACGGATGCGCTGGCCTTCGCCGCCGGAGAGGGTAGCGGCGCTGCGGTCGAGGGAGAGATAGCTGAGGCCGACGGTGCAGAGGAATTCGAGGCGCTCCGCGATCTCGCGGCGGATGCGTTCGGCAATGAGAGCTTCGCGGGCGGTGAAGGTGAAATTGATGGCGGTAGAGAGCGCGCGGTTGAGCGGGAGCGCGGTGAAGTCGGCAATGGAGAGGCTGCCGATTTTGACGGCGAGGGATTCGGGTCTCAGGCGCTTGCCGCGGCAGACGGGGCAGGGCGTGGCGGACATGAAGTTCATCATGTACTCGCGGTAGCCTTCGTTGCGGGCTTCGGCGACGGAGTCGCGCAGGTAGGCGAGGATGCCATGGAAGCCGGTGCGCGGGGCTTCGCCCTTGGGCGGCCCGTAGACGAGGACGTGCTGCTGTTTTGGCGGGAGATCTTCGAAGGGTGTTTTGAGATCGATCTTGTAGCGGTCGGCGGCGAGCTGGATGAGCTTGAGGAGATATTGCGAGGCGGAACCGGGACCGAGGCCGCCGTCGAGCAGGGGCTTGGACCAGTCGGTAATGACCTTGGCAGGGTCGAAGTCGTAGAGCGAGCCGAGGCCGTGGCACTCGGGGCAGGCGCCGTAAGTGGAGTTGAAGGAGAAGCTGCGGGGTTCGAGCTTGGGGACGTCGAGGCCGCAGTCGGGGCAGGCCATCGAGGAGGAGAAGAGCTGCTCGGCTGGCTTGTCGCTGGAAGCGGAAGCGACGGAGACGAGGACGAGGCCATTGGCGAGCTGGAGGGCCTTGGAGACGGCGGCCTCGAGGCGCTTTTGCACCCCATCGACGTGGCCTTGTCGCTGGGGCGCCTGCGGTGGAGCCAACTTTTCTGAGGATTCAGATGGCTTGAGGAGGACGCGGTCGATGATGGCATCGATGGTGTGGTTCTTGCGCTTGTCGAGAGCGGGCGGCTCGGAGAGATCGACAATTTGGCCATCGACGCGGGCGCGGAAGCCCTGCTGATCGAGTTCGTCGAGGAGGTCTTTGAACTCGCCTTTACGGCCGCGGACGATGGGGGCCATGACGGTGACGCGCTCGCCGGTGCCGAGCTCGAGGATGCGCTGAACGATTTGCTCGGCGGTCTGGCGGGTGATGGGCCGTCCGCAGTTGGGGCAATGAGGCGTGCCGATGGAGGCGTAGAGGAGGCGGAGGTAGTCGTAGATCTCGGTGATGGTTCCGACGGTGGAGCGGGGGCTGCGGCTGGTGGTCTTCTGCTCGATGGAGATGGCTGGCGAGAGGCCCTCGATGGAGTCGACGTCGGGGCGTTCGATCTGGTCGAGAAACTGGCGGGCGTAGGCGGAGAGGGTTTCGACGTAACGGCGCTGGCCTTCGGCGTAGATGGTGTCGAAGGCGAGGGAACTCTTGCCGGAGCCGGAGAGGCCGGTGACGACGGTGAGGGTATTGCGCGGGATGCGGACACTGATGTCGCGCAGGTTGTGTTGCCGCGCGCCGCGCACCGAGATGTGAGTAATGGACATGCGGGTCGTCTGGGTGTGGGCGGTCCTAAAGTTTTTTCGGAGGGACTCAGGCTGCCGCTAGCCGCTGATCTAAGAGATGCAGGACGGTCGATTTGGCTCCCAAGCACGCGCCGGAGAACAAACTTTGGGGCAATACACCGGCGTAATCACCGGATTGCAACAGTTTAGGGGTATTCTAGTTGCCAATAGAAACCAGGGTCAACGCGGCAGCATTTCTGAGAGAATCGCAGGAGTCATTTAAAGACGGCTCAGTGGTTTTCGAGGGACCTCAGGTCGGAGGGTGCCGGTTCCCTAAGTAAAGAGAATTGAGAATTATGGCGGATTTATTGAATTTGGTTATGTTGGTTTGTGCCGCAGTGGGATCGATGGCGTTCGGAGTACTGGCGGCCTATGGAATCTTTCGAATCGGCTTTGGATTGATGAAGCCACAACAGCGCACGGTCGCGGTGAAAGCAAGTCCCGAGACGGCCGGCATCGTCTAGGGTCACACATACACTTTTGTCACCTTGCCAGAGGGAGCGGTCTGCTCCCTTTCTTCTCCTGCTGAGAAAAAGATTGCGCTATTGGTTCGGGGCGTTTGGATTCTGCTGCGGCTGGCCCGGTTGAGGCTGCTGACCAGGCTGAATCTGCTGCTGCGGCAGTTGACCGGGCTGCTGCATCTGTTGCGGATTGCGGATCGGACCCTCATTGGGGAACCCGGGCCGTATGGGCGGTTGCTGCGGCTGGGAGTCGTATTGCGGGTAGTCGGGCGTGTCGTCTTCCTGGTCTTCGGACGCCGTACGCGCGGCGGGCTGCGAGGCTTTGCTGGTGTTGCGCTCGCTGAGGATGATTTCGCGCGGGACGCCCTGGCCCTGATCGCCGACCATCATGATGTTGTAGCCGGATCCCTGCAGCAGCTGCGAGAGGACGTCGCGGGCGGGTCCGGGTCCGAATGCGCCAAAGACGCGTTGATCTTTACCGAGGCCTTCGACTTCGGCGCCGGTCTCGGAGGAGACGTCGAGGAGGATTTGCTGCAGGCTGGAGTTGGCGGCATCGATGCGGAGCTCGGAGCTTTTCCAGGCAATGGATGCGGGGGACGGGTGGTCGTTGATGGGCCAGTCGGGAGCGGGCGGCGGAGCGGGCTGGCTCGGGGATGGTTTATGGCGGGATGGTTTATGCGCAGTGGGGGGATGAGCAGCGGGCGCATTGGGGGCAGGCGGCGCTTGCGCGAGAGCCAATGGGGCGGCGAGCGGAACGACGGCGAGACACGTCGAGACGCACAGCAGCCAAAGGGGACGTGCGGGTCGAAGTGGGCGAATCGGTTCGCGCATAGGGAAGGGCTTGTGGGGTTCGCTGGCTTGCTGCCCTACGTACTAGACTAGCAGTGGCCCGGAGACGCTCGCAAAGGCTTCGCGGGTGGGAGGAATTGTCGATTGATGCACCTTGGCTGGAAGGGTTGGATCGCGGGATTGCTGCTGGGCATGGCGCCTGTGATGAGCTCGGCCGCAAGTTGCACGAGCCAGGCCGAGCTGCAGCCGCAGGATCGAAGCGCTCTGGCGGCGGCCGGGCAGCGACTGTTGGTCGCGGTGGTGCAGCAGGATTATGCGACCTTGCAGTCGATGCTGCTGCCCGCGATCTCTTCGCAGTGGGATGGGATTCACAACGAAGTTGAACTGGGTGCGCCGCTGGTGAAGGGCGGACAACCGCAGATCGAAGACGTTTACCTGCTGGATGACTCGGCGCAGACGCAGACGACCGATATGCAGTTTTTCTGCTCGAACGGAAGCGGATCGTTGACGGTGACGATCAGCATGCATGCTCTGCCGCCGGGAAAGTACGCGGTAGTGTTGGGAAATGCAGCGGGCGCGCCGATGGGCGGCCAGGTGGGATTGATCCTGGTGTGGGATCCGACGGGAACGCCGGGATGGAAGCTGGGCGGAGTTTCGGTGCGGCAGGGCAGCATTGATGGGCACGACGGGGTGTGGTACTGGTCGCGGGCTCGGCAATTGGCTTCGACGGGAGCGCCGTGGAGCGCGTGGTACAGCTACGACCTGGCGCGTTACCTGCTGTTGCCGGTGGATTTTCTTTCGTCGCCCAATATGGAGAAGCTGGCGCGCGAGCAATCGCAGATTAAGGAAGCGCCGGGCGATTTTCCCATTACGGTGAGCGACGGTCCGCGATCGTGGAGGGTAGATGGCGTGCGCATCGATACCTCGCTGCGCGAGGCGGACCTGGGCGTGACGTATGAATCGCTGGGCATTGCCGATCCGGCAGCGGCGCGCACCGAGGCGATCGCGGTGCTGAGCGCGCTGGTGAAGGCGCATCCGGAGCTGAAACAGAATTTTCACGGGCTGTGGGCGTATGCATCGAAGGATGGCAAGGTGACGCCGGTGATGGAACTGCCGATGGGGCAGATACCGTGAAGGAACGAGTCGTAGGGAATAGGGAATAGAAGGCGGAGACGCAGAAGCAGAATTGAGACCAGAGGTTTGGAACAGGGAATGGCTGAGCTAATTGATTTGCGTTCGGATACGGTGACGCGGCCGACAGCGGAGATGCGTGCGGCGATGGCCGTCGCGGAAGTCGGGGACGATGTGTATGGCGAGGATCCGACGGTCAATCAGCTGGAGAAGCGTGCGGCGGAGATCTTCGGGCGCGAAGCGGCGCTGTTTGTGCCGACGGGAACGATGGGGAATCAGATTGCGATCCGGCTGCACACCCAGCCTGGGCAAGAAGTGGTTTGTGAATCGCGCTCTCACATTCTGGATTGGGAGATGGCCACGACCGCAGTGTTTTCAGGATGCCTGGTGCGCGCGGTGGCGACTGAGAGCGGGACGCTGCGGTGGAAAGATATCGAGCCGGTGATTTACGGGCGCAGCTCGTTTCGCGCGGCGACGGGACTGATCGAGATCGAGAACACGGCCAACCTCGCGGGCGGCAGGTGCACGCGCCTCGATGCGCTGGAAGAAATATGGGCGGGCGCAAAGGAGCGCAAGCTTGCAGTGCACTTGGATGGAGCGCGCATTTTCAATGCGGCGACGGCGCTGGGAGTGGATGTGAAGACGCTGACGCGGGGATTCGACACGATTATGTTCTGCCTGTCGAAGGGACTGTGCGCGCCGGTGGGATCGATGGTGGTGGGATCGGCGGAGCTGATGGAGCGCGCGCGCATCTATCGCAAGGCCCTGGGCGGCGGGATGCGGCAGGCGGGAGTGCTGGCGGCCGCAGGGTTGATCGCGCTGGAGCGGATGCCTTGGCGGCTACACGAAGATCACGCCAATGCGCGGATGCTTGCCGAGGCTCTCGCACACATCGAGGGAGTGGCGATTGATGCGGAAGCGGTGGAGACGAATATTGTGATTTTCCGGTTAACGAACGGGATGCGCGCGGCGGAGGTTGCGGCGCGCCTGAAGCAGCGGGGCATTCTGGCCGGTACGGTGGGTCCGGACGGAATCCGCCTGGTGACGCATCACGACGTCGACCGGGCCGCATGCCTGAAGGCTGCGGAGGTTCTGATGGAGGAAGTTGAAGCAGCAACAGCCATGAAGAAGTAATTGTTGCCTTTGCCCAGCCGGCAGGGGAGAATGAGGCCGCGGGCGCAACTTTTGCCCGAGTTCCGGTTCAGATTGAGCAAGGGCCGGTAGCGACTTTCCGATAACCGGCACAAATCACTGCTGAAGGAGTTTGCTGACTGTGAAGAAGATTGCGATGGCAGCGTTGCTTGCGTTTACTCTGCTTCCCACGGCCTCGTTTTCGCAGGTCGTGGTTCGCATAGGGCCCCCGGCTCCCATTGTGGAGACACGTCCCGTGCGCCCTCATCCTGGATGGGTGTGGCAGCCCGGCTACCACTACTGGGACGGAAACCGCTATGTTTGGCGTGGGGGCGTTTGGGTTCAACCGCCGCATCCTGGCGCGGTTTGGGTAGCGCACCACTGGGTGCACCGCCACGGCGGATGGGTGCTTGTGGAAGGACATTGGCGGTAAGGTTTGTTTTTTCGAAGGGAAATGAGGCGGCCTGAGCGGCCGCCTTATTTTTTTGACCGATATTGCGCTCGGGGATCGTGCAAGGAAGGACTCGACTAAGGGAGCATCTTGCGATAGACGATGAAGCCGCTATTCTCCGCGACCCGGTCGTATAACTGCATGGCCGTCGCGTTTGTCTTGTGCGTGTGCCAGTAGACGCGGTTCGAGCCGGCGAGCTGGGCGCGACGGCAGACCTCGTGGATGAGCGCGCGGCCGACGCCTTTTCCGCGGGCCGATTCGAGGGTGAATAAATCCTGGAGATAGCAGTTCGTGGTCAGGGCGATGGTGCTGCGGTGGAAGATGTAGTGCACAAGGCCGAGCAACTGTCCGGCCTGATCGGCGACGAGGGCGTGAACCGGTTCGTAGTCGTCGAAGAAGCGCGACCAGGTTTGCTGGGTGACGGCGTCGGGGAGCGCGGTCGCGTCCTTGCGGCCGTAGAAAGCGTTGTAGCCGTCCCACAACGGTTTCCATTGAGAGAAGTCAGTGGGCGCGACGGGCCGGATCTTGAGGGAGGGATGCATTTACTTTTCGTTCCTGAGGGTCGAAGGGCAGCAAAGCTGATTCAAGACTGGATCAACGCCAAGCAAGGAAAGCCCGTTCAATTTCGGGCGGCCATTTCCACATCGGTCGCGTTCCGCTGAAAGCACAGGCTGTAGCCATCGGGATCCTTGAGGTAGAGCTGCTTCATGCCGTAATAAGCGACCTTTGGCTCTTTAGCGTCCACACCCCGTGAGCGCAGATAGGCGTAGGCGCCTTCGACATCGCGGCAACCCATGTAAAGGCACACGTCTTTGTGCCACGCATTGCGGGCCGCGTCGGGGAGAGGCGGGCGTATGTTGTTTTCGTAGGCGTTGTTGAGCATCAATTCGACGCTGTTCATGCGCAGCAATGCCCAGCCGTAGTCGTCTTTGGCGTCAGTGAAAGCCTGGGAGTGATGGACCACTTGAAAGCCGAGCAGATCGCGGTAGAAGGCGAGGGAGGTGGGCAGGTCGTAGACGGCGAAGAGTGGCGTTGCGCCCTCGATTTCGATGGCCATGCACTTCCTCCGTGGCGTTGCTTAGCTGATTTCGATGACGTCGTTGCTGGCGGCCGCGGCGGCGTCGGCGCGTTCGATGAGTTTTTCGGCGACGGTGAAGAACTCGGCGGCTTGCGGGCTTTTGGGGCCGGCGAGGGTGACAGGCAGGCCGCGATCGCCGCCTTCGCGAATGGCGGGGACAAGCTCGATGGAGCCCAGGAATGGAACGTTGAATTGCTTTGCTGTGCGCTCGGCGCCGCCCTTGGAGAAGATGTCGATTTCCTGATGGCAGTGCGGGCAGGTGAAGTGGCTCATGTTCTCGACGATGCCGAGGACTTCGACGTTGACCTGGGCGAACATCTCGAGGGCCTTGCGCGCGTCCTGCAGGCTGACGTCGCTGGGCGTGGAGACGACGACGGCGCCGGTGAGGGGAACGGTCTGGACAAGGGAGATGACGACGTCGCCGGTGCCCGGGGGCAGATCGATGATGAGGTAGTCGAGCTCGCCCCAGTCGACCTGCTGCAGGAACTGGCGAATGATCTGGTGGAGCATGGGACCGCGCATGACCATGGGCTTGTCGCCGGGCGAGATGTAGCCGATGGAGATGGTTTTGATGCCATGGGTGAGGTTGGGCTGAATCTGATTGTTGGCGCCGAGCATGGGCTGCTGCGTGGAGCCCATCATGGTGGGGACATTGGGCCCGTAGACGTCGGCGTCGATGAGGCCGACGCGGTGACCGAGCTTGGAGAGCGCGATGGCGACGTTGACGGCGACGGTGGTTTTGCCGACGCCGCCTTTGCCGGAGCCGACGGCGATGATCTTGGAGACGCCGGGCAACGCGACGGGTGCGGGCATGGCATGCGAATGCGCCATTGGGATGCTCCTGAGACGAAGCGCGGAGATGAAGGGCTTCGCGGAATATTTCGACGGGCCGGACGATGAAGCGACCCGGCTGTGGTCTGAGTCAAGTTTACAAGAGGGAGGAGGAACGGTCGGGCCTTGCTGGATGCGGATGCTCCGGATGACGGAACAGGGCGATTACGCGCCGGCGATACGGGAAAGGATCTCGTGGATCTGGCGGATGCCATCAGTAAGGGATGCGGGGCCCGGCTGCAGGATGTACGTCGATTTGATTTCGTAGATGTGGTGGTTGCGAACGGCGCTGATCTGGGACCAGCCGGGGCGCGAGGCGATGAGCTGCGTATTGACTTTCATGCCGCACCACGAAGCGAGGATCACTTCGGGATCGCGTTTGACTACCTCAGCGGGATCGACGACGCGGTCCTGGGCTTTGCCGCAGCTGATGAACTCGGGGAAGATCGGCGTGCCGCCGGCGATTGCAACCAGTTCTTCGGTCCAGCGGATACCGCTGATGAGCGGGTCCTTCCACTCTTCGAAGAAGACGCGGGGGCGGCAAGGAAATTTTTTTGCCTGGGCTGCAATCTGGTCGAGGCCCTGTTGCAAGGATGCGATGAGGGCGATGCCGGCGTCTGCTTTGCCGACGAGGCGCGCGAGGACGCCGATCATGTCGTAGATTTCGGCGATGGAGCGCTGATTGAAGTTGAGGACGGTTGCGCCGCGCAGGATGAGAGTGCGCGCGATGTCGGCCTGGACGTCGGAGAAGGTGAGAACCAGATCCGGCTTTAAAGCGAGGATGGCGTCGATGTTGGCGTTGCGGAATGCGGAGACGCGCGGCTTTTTGCGGGCTTCGGGCGGACGCGTTGCGTACCCGGAGACGCCGACGATGCGCTCCTGTTCGCCGAGGAGGTAAAGGACCTCGGTGGTTTCGTCGGTAAGGCAGACGATGCGACGCGGGAAGTGAGCGGGCATAGGCGGGCTGCAGGCGATCTTCAGGAGGACATTGCCTGCTGGGCGCTGGTCTGCGCAGTGGCAGCGGCTTTTTCTTTTTTGCGGCGGGCGGCTTCGGCTTCGCGGTATTCGCGACGGCGGAGCGCGTCGGCGTGGCGGCGCAGCTCGTTTGGAGTTTCGGGCTGCAGTCCGGGAACCTGCTGGCGGTTTCCATCCTTGTCGATGGCGACGAAGACGAGGTAGGCGCTGGCGACGTGGAGGAGTGAGCCGGTTTGCGGGTGTTCGACCCAGACCTTGACGCCGACTTCGACAGAGGTGTTGAACGCGCGATTGACGCTGGACTTGAGGATGAGCAGGTCGCCGACGTGGACAGGGCGGATGAAGTCGATGTGATCCATCGCGGCGGTGACGACGTGCGTGCGGGTGTGGCGAACGGCGGCCATGGCTCCGGTGAGATCGATGAAGTGCATGAGGCGTCCGCCGAGGAGGTTGCCGAGGGTATTGGCATCGTTGGGGAGGATGATTTCGGTCATTTCGGATTGGGTGCTGGCGACGGTGCGGACAACGGGGTTGATCTCACTCATTCGAAGCTTGCTCCATTCATTCACCGTCATTTGACCGAGGTTTCGCTACAATAGCATTGGCGCCTGCCGGTTCGACGGGGACATGTTCAGTTTCGGCAATCTACGCCAAATTCGCAAATGTCTTCTAGGGAAGCCCAGTGAGCAGCACAGACAAGATAGCGGGATTGCGAGAGATTCTTGCTCTCGACGCGAAGAACAGCTTTGCGCGGTACGGCATCGCGATGGAGCTGGCCAACCGCGGCGACGCGGATGAAGCGCTGAAGGAATTCGACCGGCTTCTGGCAAACGATCCGGATTACACGGCGGCGTACTTCATGTCGGCGCAGACGCTGGCAAATGAAGGGCGCAAGCGGGAAGCGGTTCAGCGTTTGAGAGACGGGATCAGCTGCGCGGCGCGGACGGGCAACCGGTATGCGCTCAGCGAGATGCAGACGATGCTGGACGAGCTGGATCGTTAGCGCGAAGAACGCGAAGGGAAGGGGAAGCTGCGGTGCATGCGGTGATGCGCGGCGCTTCTTTTTCACCTAGCGCGCGTCTATACTATAGAAATGCCGAAGTATTCGATCGTCGTTCCGTTTCACAACGAAGAAGAGAACGTGACCGTTCTGTATGCGCGCCTGAAGCAGGTGATGGAGCAGGTGGGCAGCAGTTTTGAACTCGTGTTTGTCGACGACGGTTCGAATGATCGCACCTACAAACTGCTGGAAGAGATTGCCGCGGTGGACAGCCGGGTGCTGGTGGTGAAGCTGCGCCGGAACTTCGGGCAGACGTCGGCCCTGGCGGCGGGTTTCGATCACGCGTCGGGCGAGTTTATTTTCGCGATGGACGGCGACCTGCAGCACGATCCCAACGAGATTCCGAACTTTATTGAGCGGCTTGAAGAGGGATACGACGTGGTGTCGGGATGGCGCAAGGAGCGCATCGACAACTTCGTGATGCGGCGGCTTCCCTCGCGGTGTGCAAACTGGCTGATGGCGAAGCTTTCGGGCGTGGACATTCACGATTTTGGGACGACGTTCAAGGCCTATCGTCGAGAAGTGATCACGAACATTCCGCTCTATGGCGAGATGCACCGGTTCATTCCGGCACTGGCGAGCTGGTATGGCGCATCGATCTGCGAGATTCCGATCCGCAACGTGAATCGCGAGCGCGGGAAGAGCCACTATGGGATCAGCCGGACGTTTCGCGTGTTTTTCGATCTGCTGACGATCCGGTTCTTGTTGAAGTACATGAGCAGGCCGCTGCATTTCTTCGGCACCTTCGGGGCGCTGGGCATCGTGTCGGGCAGCGTGATTTCGCTGCTGCTGCTGGCGATGAAGGTCATGAATCCGCACGCGAACATCATGGATCAGCACGGACCTCTGTTCGTGGTGGCGGGCGTGCTGATCGTGGCGGGAATCCAGATGCTGGCGATCGGGCTGCTTGGCGAACTGCAGGTGCGGCACTACTACACTACGCAGCAGCGGACGCCGTACGCGGTGGATCGGCTGGTGCGGCTGCGCGCGCCCGAAGAGCCGAGCATGCTGAGCGATAGAGACTGAAACCAGGGAACAAGGGAACGTGAGAAGGGAATAAGGATTGGAAGCCTACGGGCCTCGTCGGTTGACCGGCGGGGCCCGCGGTGTTTCTGGGGTGGGCGGGGGCGGCTGGACCAGGCGCAGGAGGCTCTTGCCGTAGCGCGGGGTAAGGGTGCATGCTTGCGTGTGATGAAAGCCATACAGATGCGATCGCATGGTGGGCCCGAGGTTCTTCAGCTCGCCGAGTTGCCGATTCCCGAGCCCGGACCAGGGCAGGTGTTGATTCGGGTTGAAGCGGTGGGAGTGAATTTCGTTGAGATTTACTTTCGCAAGGGTGTCTACAAGGCGACGCTGCCGCTCACGCCGGGGAGCGAGGCAGCGGGCACGGTGGAGAAGCTTGGCCCGGGTGTGACGGGGTTTGAAGAAGGCGACCCAGTGGCGTCGGTGAGCGTGGTGGGCAGCTACGCGGAGTACGCGCTGGCGCCGGCGGAGAAGCTGGTAAAGGTGCCGTCGCGCGTGACTCCGGAGCAAGCGGCAGCGGCGATGCTGCAGGGGATGACGGCGCACTATCTCGCCTACTCGACCTTCGAATTGAAGGCAGGGGACACGGCGCTGGTGCATGCGGGCGCGGGGGGAGTGGGGCTGCTGTTGACGCAGATCGCGGCGCGACTGGGCGCCAAGGTGATCACGACGGTGTCGACGCAGGAGAAGGCCGCGTTGTCGCGCGAGGCAGGCGCGGCGGAGGTGATTCTTTACACCGAGCAGGATTTTGAGGCGGAGGTGAAACGGATCACGGGCGGCAAGGGCGTAGATGTCGTGTATGACTCAGTGGGCAAGACGACGTTTGACAAGAGCCTGAACTGCCTGCGGCCGCGCGGCATGCTGGCGTTGTTTGGAGCCTCGAGCGGGCCGGTGCCGCCGTTCGATTTGATTCAGCTGAGCGGGAAGGGGTCGTTGTTTGTGACCCGACCGACTTTGTGGCACTACGTGGCGACGCGCGCGGAACTGGAGTGGCGGGCAGGCAAGATTCTCGACTGGGCGGCGACCGGAGAGTTGAAACTGCGCACAGAGCACATGTATCCGCTGGCCGAAGCTGCGCAGGCGCAGACCGACATGGAAGCTCGGAAAACGACGGGCAAGATTCTGCTGGAGCCGTGAAAAGACGGCTTTCAGCCGTTTGCTGTCAGCTTTCAGCTGGTTGAGCGGCTGCGTGAAGAATCGGCCAGGCGCTGAAACGCGAGCGCCAAGAAGCTTGCCCGGAAAAGGCGAAGGACGAGCAATGGACCAAATTGTGGTAGGGCCGGAGGAGCACGTATTTGTGCTGACCGGCGCGGGGATCAGCGCGGAGAGCGGGCTGCCGACATTTCGCGCGGAAGATGGGTTGTGGGCAGGTTTTCGCATCGAAGATGTGTGCACACCGGATGCGTGGCGGAGAGATCCGGCGGGCGTGTGGGCATTTTATTCGGCACGGCGCGAGTCGGGAATGAAGGCGGAACCGAATCCGGCGCATGTGGCGCTGGCGGAGCTGGAGCGGCAGATCGGGGACCGCTTTTTCCTGTGCACGCAAAACGTGGATGACTTGCACGAACGAGCCGGCTCGGTGCGGCTGCTGCACATGCATGGCGAGCTGTCGAAGTCGCGCTGTGAGCGCGAGTGCGGCCGGGCGCCGGTTGAAGACCGGACCATCTACAGGAGCCTGGCGGAAGTGGGACGGTGCAGCTGCGGAGGCAGGATGCGTCCGCATATCGTCTTCTTCGGGGAGATTCCGCTGGAGATGGATCGCATTCAGAGCGAGATTGCGCAGGCGACGCTGATGGTTGTGGTGGGAACGTCGGGGAACGTGTATCCGGCGGCGAGCTTCGTGCACTGGGCGCGGCAGAATGATGCGCGGACGGTGTATATCGGGCCGGAGCCGCCGCTGAATGCGCAGGCATTCAGCCAGGTGGTATTGGGGAAGGCGGGCGAGGTGATGCCGGGACTGTTTGTGGTGGGGGAAGGCAAGGGGACAGAGGCATGTCTTCAGAAGTGGAAACTGTAGCGGAGCTGCGCGTAGAAGATGCGCGGGTCGTTGAAGTGGAATCCGCCAATGGTGACAGAGTTGTCGAGCAGTACGCGATGGTTGGTAACGTTGAGGATGCCGGCTGAGCCTCTCCAGTGTTCGGCGAAGCTACGACCCGCGGAGATGTCGAAGGTGGTGTGCACGGGGAGATAGGGGCCTTGATAGGGTCCTTCGCCCGAGGCGGCCAAGCCATTGGAAAAGCCAGAACCGTAATACACGTTTGAGGCGAACCAGGTGTGCAGAGGAAGGTTGGCGGTGAAGCCGGTGTTGAGCGTGTTGCGCTGATCGTGGTCGACCTGCGTGTAGTCGGGGCCAAGATCGCAAGCAGGATCGGTGGGAATGCTGCAAGTGAATCCACCGATAATATTGCCGCGCTGTTCGGCAATCTGGTTGGAATAGGCGAGATGGAAGCTGCCGAAGCGGGCAATTTCGGGTGATCGCAGGGTCGTCTCCCAGGCGCGAACCAGCGCGCCATCCACAGCGATGGGAAAGTACATGTTGGATTCGCCAAGGTTGGAATGATCGAGGAAGTTGTTGACGCGGTTCTTGAAGGTGTCGACATCGAGCATCCAACCCTTCCATGGAATCTGAATGCCGAACTGATGTTCTTCGTCCCGTTCGGAAGGGAGCGGCGTGAAAGCATTTTCGCCACCAGGAAGATTGGCCGCGTAGTTCAAAACGGAAGAAGAGACAGTCTGGATCGGCGCGGGCTGGAAGAAGTGCCCGTAGAAGCCGCGCAGCACCCAGTGCAAACGTGGAATCTCGACGGTGGCCCCAATGCGGGGATAGGTGGCGGTTTCGTCGAGCCCTGCGCTATAGACGGAGAAGCGCTCGCCGCCGAGCAGAGTCACGTATCGGCCCAAGCGGAGATGATCGGCGAGGTAAAACTCGAAGAGCGCTGCGCCGGCATTGGATGCTGTATTGGGTTGCGAAGGCGCAGAGCCATCGTTGATCAGTACGCCGAAGAGATCGTGCTCGGCTTGGTAGAAGGTATAGAACCCGGCGGAGAAGCTGTTGGGGCCAATGTTGTAATGCGCATCGGCCTGACCGCCGTAGTAATTGGAGTTTTGGTGCCAGGTGGTGGCGACGGGCTGGTCGGTTGAGCGAGAGTTGTAGTCCGCCTGATTGAAGTGATAGAAGGGTGCGAAAGTAAACAGAGCTTTGGGCGAGAGCGTGTGTACCCAATTGGCAATCAGGAAGGCGTCGCGCTCATTCTGTCCATCGCGGAGACCGTAGGAGCAGTAATAGTCAGAAGTGCATTCGTAGTCATTGGGATCGGGATCATAGGGAATCTGGAAAAAGTCCTGGCGGTACTGTGCGTCGACCCGGAGCTGGTCTTTGGCCGTCTGATTGCGAATGAGAGAGACAAAGGCGCTGCCTGAGTTAGCGGCATCGTGAAGGATCTGCGGGATGGGCGTGGCTAGACCGTAGTTTGAGCGCGAACCCGCCAGGCTGGTGTACCAGGCAGTCTTGGAAGAATGATCGCCGAGCGAGAGTTGAGCCTCGCCGGAGTCGAGATTGCCGCCGTAGAGAAGAAACTCGCCTTCGCGGCTTCGCTCAAATCCATTGCGGGGAAGGACGTTGAATACGCCATAAGTGCGGTCGCCGATATCGGAGGCGTAGCTTCCGCGCTGCGTCTCGAGCTGATCGATGTCCTTGGGATCGATTTGCGGGCCGACGTTGGAGGCAATTTTGGTATTGGGGATGGAGACGCCGTCGATGAGCCAGCTGGTCTGATGTCCGCCGCGCATGTGAAGCATGTCGTGGGTCATGTAGGCACCAGGCACATAGTCGGTGATCATCTCCATACCGAGGGTGCGGTCTGCTCCCGGAGTCTGTTCGATTTGAGCGCGCGTGATGAGCGTGGTGGGGGTGACGGAATCGGGCGCGACGGTATCGGAAGCTGCGTTGACGATGACGGACTGTGTGTCGGCGGCGAGGGAAAGCGGAATGTGCAGGACCGGGCTTGTGCCGGAAGCGAGGGTGATCGACAGGGTGGCGGTGGCGAATCCGGAGGCAGAGACCTGGAGGTGATAGACGCCGATGGGCGCGGGCGGAAGTTCGAAGCTGCCGTTGGTTGCAGACGTGGTGTGAAGAGAGAAGCTGGAGTCGACAGCCTGGAGGGCAATCTGCGCAGCGGCAATGGGGCGATGCTGGGGGTCGTGGACGACGCCGTGCACGGTAGCAAGAACGGTAGCGAAGGACGGCAGAGAGAACGCAAGCAGGCCGGCGAAGAGCGCGATAGGGCGTAGGTGCATGGCTGAGACCTCGAGGTAAGGTGGCGGACGCGCGCGCAGAGAGCGTGCTTGAGGGGGCGCGCGACGTCGATGCGCATCAACCGGAAGCGGCCGCGGAAACGAGCAGGAGCCGTTGGTGGCGTCTGCCGTGGGTGCTGATTCGGGGAACGCGACTAAGCTTCGGAGGATTCAGGAAGCGAGGGAGGACGGAGGTCCGCGGACGAAGCGCGCGCGAAGGGAACGGCTGTGCGTGGCCGTTGAAGAGGAAGCCAGGGCACGCTGTTCGACGCCAAGAACCACGATGCCGATGCGGGGTGCGGCGAGGGCATGGAGCGGTGGTGTGGTTGCGGGGAGATTGCCGGGATAGAGGGGGCAGTGAGAGGGGTTCGTGAATTGAGCGGTTGAGCCCGGCTGCGGGGACTCGTCGGACATCGCGCAGTGGTGCGCGCCATGGCGCCGGCAGCAGAAGGGCAGGCGCGCGTCTTCGTCGGCTTGAAGAAGAGCCGTACAGGGTCCAAGGCCGAATGCCAAGGCGAGGAAGATGGCGAGCGCGCGCCGCATGGTTCTCTTTGATGGTACACGAGCGCCGTTTAGAACCCGGCGGTCATGGCGGTTGGGGTGGGACGTCTTCGGGGCGAAGCGAGGCCTCAGGTATCATCGGAACGTAACGGCTCCACTCCTCGAATTCAAGGTTCCCATGGCAGAAAAAATGACTTCGCCAGCTGTCCAGAAGGTCAACGGATTGTCGTTGCGAAAGCCATTGCGCATCGCGTTGTTTGGCTTTGGGACGGTGGGAAGTTCCGTGGCGCGGATCCTGGTGGAGTCGAAGCCCGAGGGACTGGAGTTGACGCACGTTTTCAACCGGAATGTTGGGCGAAAACGCGTGGACTGGACGCCGGCGCAGGTGGTTTGGAGCGAGGATGCGGATGCGGTTCTGGCGTCGGATGTCGACGTGGTCGTCGAGCTTGCGGGGGGACTCGATCCGGCGGGAGGCTGGATTCGCAAGGCGTTGGAGAGCGGCAAAAGCGCGGTGACGGCCAACAAGAAGCTGATTGCGTACCAGGGCGTGGAGTTGGAAAGGCTGGCTGCGGCGCGGGGCGGGCATCTGAAGTACGGCGCAGCGGTCGCGGGCGGAATTCCGGTGATTCCCGGGCTGGAGCAGGGTCTTGCGGGCGATCGCATCGAGCGCATGGAAGGCATTCTGAACGGCACGTGCAACTTCATCCTGAGCCGGATGGAGGCGGGAGCGGAGTATGCGACGGTGCTGGCGGCGGCGCAGGCCAAGGGCTATGCGGAGGCCGATCCCACGGAGGACGTGGGCGGGTTCGATGCGCGGGCGAAGCTGGCGATCCTGATGCGGCTGGCGCTGCGGGTGGTTGTGGACCCGGACGAGATTGTGCCGCAGGCGATTACGTCGGTGACCTCGGTGGATTTCAGTTATGCGCGGGATCTGGGATGCACGATTCGGCAGGTAGCGCGGGCCGAAGAGCGCAACGGCAATGTGGCTGCGACGGTGGGGCCGATGCTGGTGGACCTGAGGTCGCCGCTGGCCTGGTCGCGCAACACCGAGAACATGGTGGTGTTGACGGGACGTTTCGGTGGAGATGTTGTGTTCTCGGGGCACGGCGCAGGCGGACAGCCCACCGCCGTTGCAGTGGTGAGCGATTTGATTGCGCTGGCGCATGGATCGCGACGCGTGGAGATTCCTTCGGTTCCCGCGAAGATCGGGGCGGAGTTTGAGGTGCCGCATTACATCCGGTTCCTGGTGATGGATCGGCCGGGAATCGTTGCCGAGATTACGGGAGCGCTGGCCAAGGAACGGATCAACATTCGGGCCATTGTGCAGAAGCCGGGGTACCCGTCGCACGCGCTGCCGTTCGTAGTCACGGTGGAACCCTGCAAGTCGTCGGCGCTGAAGCGGGCGCTGGAGAGCATTCGCAAGATGGACTGTTTTTTGGAGAGTCCGTTGAACCTGCAGATGCTGGAGTCGTAGGAATAGGGAGAGAAGCATTCGATGGAGGTCGGGAGTTGATCGATACGGTTTACCGATGTGAGATTTGCGATCTGGAGTCGGACCATCCGCGGGGATGGATTGTGATTCACTGCAGCGATGCGTATCTTACGGTCTTCAAGTGGACGAAGGAGGCGGCGGACGCTCCGCATGCGCGCCATTATTGCGGGGAAGCGCACGCGCAGGTCTACATCAGCCGGTGGTTTCAGTCGATGTGCGGGTGATGGGGAGCAGGGGATCAGGGAACGAGCGGACCGGGGACAGGGCCGGACGCATGGCCCTGAGGGCAGTATTCCCAGGTCTCAAGATCAAGGCCTTGAGGCAGCCGGTCACTCCTACTTTGCGGGCGCGGGGCCGGTGGATTCGCGGACGACGAACTCCGGAGCCATGACGATTTCGGATGGATATTCCTTTTCACGATCGGCGATACGGTCGAGCAGGACTTGCGCGCCTCGCTTTCCCATTTCAAGGAGTGGTTGGCGGACCGTGGTGAGCGAGGGCGTGGAGTAGGCCGCGGAGAGGATGTCGTCGAAGCCGACAACGGAGACATCAAGGGGCACGCTGAGCTGTGCGTCCTTGAGGGCGCGGATGGCGCCGATGGCGGAGATGTCGTTGAAGCAGAAGACGGCGGTGAAATCGCGCGATTTTTCGAGCAAAGCCTGCATGGGCTTGTAGCCGATCTCGGGCGCCATGGGATGGTAGCCGGTCTTCATGGACCAGCCGGCGGTATCGATGCGGGTGACGAGATTGGGGTCGATACGGAGGCCGATTTCTGCTGCGACCTGCTGAATGCTTTCCCAGCGAAACTCGGAATCGGGAATGGCGCGCGGGCCGCGCATGAAGGCGATATTGCGATGGCCGGAATCGAACAAGTGCTTGAGCGCCTGCTCGACGGCACGGTGGTGGTCGAGGACGATATTGGTCACGTTTTCGACCTGACTGTGCGCCGAGATGGCCACGACGGGCACCGGCACGGAGATTTGATCGGCGGGTGTGTTGAGCAGGAGGAAGCCGTCGACGGCGCGTTCCACGAGCATGCGCGGATACTGGTCGATGAGCTCGCGCTTCCAGTCGTGGCAAGCGGTGAAATAGAAGTAGTGGGCGCGGGAGAGCTCTTCGACGACACCGCTCATGACGCGCGTGAAGTAGCCCTCGCTGAGGTCGGGGGCGAGGACGCCGACGCTCATGGAGCGGCTCTGGCGCAGAGAGCGGGCGAAATAGTTGGGGCGATAGTTGAGGCGCCGCGCAGCCTCGACGACCCGGGTGCGTGTCTCCTGCGGGATGGATTTTGCGGACGGGGAATTGTTGAGAACGAGGGAGACGGTGGTTTGAGAAAGCTCCAGATGCTCTGCCAGCATCTTCAGGTTGACATGACCTGGCGGTGTGGGACTCTTTCCCTTGGCCATGTGGCAGTTGTAACACGTCTTAGCGGCAATATGAAACGGGTGTGACGGACAATTCCGCCGATTTTGCGAGTGGGTCCGGACGGAGCGCCGGACCGGGGCGCGGCGGGCGATCCGGCTAGTGTGCCTGGATGTGGTTGTCGCCGGAATGAAGCGGTTGGGACTTGCCGTGATAGACGAAGGTGCCTGAGTCGGGACCGCGGAGGGTGATGGTCGCGTCGAGGGTATTGCCGCCGTTGCGCTGGTACTTGACGGTAATCATGCCCAGGGGATCGGGATAACTGGCGGTCAGGGACTGGAGGCTGCCGAGGTGAGGCTCGATGCGAACTTTGGCGAATCCGGGCGCGTCGGGTTTGATGCCGGCTACCAGCGTCAGCAGGTCGTAGATGGGGTGCGCGGACCAGGCGTGGGAGTCGGAGCGTGTGTCGCCGGGGACTTCGGGCCAGGTGCTGAAGTGAAGCGGGAGCAATTTGCGCCAGGGATCGAGGGACTGGAGGTACTCGTCAGCCATGCCGGCGTGGTCGAGGGCGCGGGCGAGATAGAAGCGGAAGTAGTAGGAAGCGCTCATGACGCCGTCGGGGGTGGTACCGGGCGCAATGGCGAGGATTTTTTGCAGCAACTCCCGCTGTTGTGGTTTTGGGACGACGTCATAGAGGACGGCCAGGATGTTGGCCTGCTGGCTGAAGACATTTTTGTCGGGATTGTCGGCGATGAGGCCGCGCTCCGGGCTCCAGCATTGGGCGTGGATGCCGGCGCGGACGCGGGCGGCGCGGGCGTGGTCCCGGTCGGCCATCACGGCATCGCCGAGAGCGCGTTCAAGATCGGCGGCCTGATCGAGGGCGCCGAGATATTCGAGAGTGGTCATGCAGGATTCGCCGCTTTTGCTGTAAGTCGGGATTTCCTGCTTGTCCTGCACCCAGTCGATGAAGCTCCACCAGGGAACTTGATGCAGCAAGCCATCGGGTTGCTCGTAGCTGGCGAACCAACCCAGCACCGAGCGCACGCCGGGAAGCGATTCGCGAACAGGCGCGGGGTCGGGGCGGTACATCCACCAGTCGTGGAGCATGCCGATCCAGAGCAAGGAAAACGTGGGGATGGTTTGGGGCAGGGAGCTGGGATATCGGCTGCGGGTGAGGCCTTCGGGGATGCGCGAGTCATTGAAGGCTTCGAGTGCCTGGCGGGCTAGGCGATCGTCGCCGGCGACAGCGTAAGAGATGAGGGCCTGGATGCGCGTGTCGCCGACATACTGGAGCTGCTCGTAGTAGGGCGTATCCATGTAGGTTTCGTGGGCGTCGTCCCGCGCTGTGCGCCAGCTGATCTCCCAGATTTTGTCGAGATCGGAGTCGCCGGATTGGAGTTGGGCGCGTTCTTCAAAGGGATAGGCGGTGAAGTTGGCGGTGAGGGATTCGAGGGTGATGGGTTCGTTGCGGGTGGTGATGTCGAGATTGAGGTAGCGCCAGGTGCGCCACCAGAGAGGCTCGAAGGTGCGATGGGCACCGCCGTCGGGGACAAAGAGGTCGGTAAGGCCGAGGGCTTGACGGGGCTGGCGGACCCCATTGGCGTCGGTGTAGTCGAGGGCATCCCGATCCCCTTTTTTCTTGTTGTTGTCGTAGAGCGCCTCGGAGTAAGTGAGGACGATGCGAGCACCCTGGCCGCCGGAGACGGTGAGGAGGGGATAGGCGGTGGTGAGTGTCTTGCGGTCGAGAAGAAGGTGGACGGCAGAGCCCGCGGGAATGGTGACTGGAGCCGATGGGAAGGCTTGGAACGCGGGGGCGCCTGGGTTTGCGGATCCCGGCTGGGACGGGCGGGCTGGGCCTTGCGTCGAGCGGACATCTTCGCCGGCGCTGGTGGGAGTGTATTCCATGTGCGGGAGGAGGTCGGGAACGAGGCCCCAGGGATTGTCGCCGGTCACCGAAGCGGAGTGGGCATGGTTGACGCCTGGAAAGATACTGTCGCGCATGGGAGACGCGGCCGGGACCCAGAGGGTTGAGTTGCCCGTGGGCGTGTTCCACCCCCAATCGCATTGAGCGGCATTGACCTCTTCGCCGGGACCGGAGGCCATGTATTCCTCCAGCGTCACGGTTCTGCGGCTGAGGGGGCGATGGCAACGCTCGATAGAGACCTCCCAGCGATCGGGCGTACTGATGGAACCTGGCCCGGTGGCCTCTGATTCAAGGAGAAAAGCAGTACGGTCACTGAACTGTGCGATGGGGGCGAAGACCCCGAAGTTCCAGACAGTTGCAGTGACCAGGTTCGAACCTGCTTGAAGAAAGGGCGCGAGGTCAAACAACTCGTAGCGCCAATGGGTGAGGTCGCCGCGGGCGGGGCCGTCACCGACGCGATGGCCATTGACGTAGAGGATGAAACGGTTGTCGGCGCTGACGCGGACGGGATAGGTGGAAGGGACGGCGGGAAGATCGATCGAACGCCGAAAATGGAGGACGATGGGCTCGCGGAGCGGCGCAGAGGGATGGGTGATCCAGGATGCAGACCATTCCCGCTGAGGGGGGTCCAGGGGACCTGAGGTCTGGCTGCAAAGGACGAGGGGCGCGAGGGCGATGGCGGCGAGGGCTAGGAAAGGGCGCATGGGAGTGGGTCGAAATTCCAGCTCCCAAGCGTAATGCAAAGGACCGGTGCGGGGAAATTCCTTTCGAAGAGCGGACCAGGGACAGGCAGACCGAGAGGCGCGGAAACTGAGGATGGGAATACGGGGATTGGGCATTATTGTGGTTTTTGCGCGTGTATGCACTTGATTTTGCAGCCTTGTAACCTCTCATTCACATTGGCTAGATAGGCTACGGATGGTGAAAGCTCCAGTGCCTGAAATCCGCATTTCCCGACCTGTCGTCCAGCGTGAGGCCAAGGCACCGGAAGAGTGGCGCGAACCCACGGCCGCGTCCCAGGGGCCGTCCCCGGTCCGGCAGTATCTGCTGTCGCGCGGGAATTCGGTGATGGCGGATCGGGCATTTCACATCCTGATGGTGTTGTGCGCTCTCAGCATTTTCGGGATTGTGGCGATGATTGCGTGGCAGCTGGTGGGGAACTCGCAGTTGACCTGGGACAGATTCGGGCTGGGATTCTTCTACAAGAGGTTTACTAATCCAATCACGCATGAAGCGCTTTACTGGGACCCGGTGAACGAACAGTTCAGCGCGGTGCCGTTTGTGTACGGCACGCTGGTCTCGTCGTTTCTTTCGCTGTTGATCGCGGTGCCGCTGGGTGTGGGGCTGGCGATTTTTCTGACCGAGATGAGCCCGCGTTCGCTGCGCGGCCCGCTGGCGTTTTTGACGGAGCTGCTGGCCGCGATCCCCAGCGTGATTTACGGACTGTGGGCGGTGTTTGTGCTGGTGCCGCTGCTGCGGGAATATGTGAACCCGGTGCTGATCCGGCTGCTGGGCTGGACGGGATTCTTTAGCAATGACAATCCCACGGGGTTGGGCTTTTTTGCCGGCGGCGTGATTTTGTCGATCATGATTCTGCCCATCATTTCATCGCTGACGCGGGAGGTGATGACGGCGGTGCCGCATTCGCAGCGCGAAGCGGTGCTGGCGCTGGGGGCCACGCGCTGGGAGATGATCCGGATGGGCGTTTTGCGGAACGCGCGGATCGGCATCGTGGGCGCGATCATTTTGGGGCTGGGGCGAGCGCTGGGCGAGACGATGGCGGTGACGATGGTGATCGGCAATACGCCGGAGGTTCACAAATCGCTGTTGGCGAATGGGAGCTCGATGGCCGCCGTGATTGCAAACGAATTCACGGAGGCGGTGAGCGATATGCACCGGACGGCGCTGATCGAGATCGGGCTGGCGCTGTTTATCGTCACGATTATCGTGAACGCAATGGCGCAGCTTCTGATGTGGGCGGTGACGCGCGGCGCGCCGAAGCAGGCGCACTGAGGAGAGCGAGTGAGCGAAGAAAGCTTGCGGTCGAGGATGCGAGCCATCACGGACCAGGCGGTGACGGCGGCGGCCGTGCTCGCGACGGCGCTGGTGGTAACTCCGCTGGTCGTGATCTTCGTCTATCTTCTGCTCAAGGGCGCGAGCTCGCTGAACCTGGATTTTTTCATTCAAGTACCCAAGCCGGAGGGTGAATCGGGCGGCGGCATGGCGAACGCGATTGTAGGTTCGGGCGTGCTGCTGGCGCTTGCCAGCGCGATCGGGGTTCCGATTGGAATTGGCGGGGGAGTTTTCCTGGCGGAATTTGGACGGGGCACCGCGCTGGCGAATGCGATTCGTTTCACGGCGGATGTGCTGAATGGCGTGCCCTCGATCGTGATGGGGTTGGCGGCCTATGCGCTGATTGTGAGCCCGCATATCAGCTTTCTGCCATTTTTCGGGCATTTTTCGGCGTTTTCGGGCGGTGTTGCGCTGGGAATCATGATGATTCCGACGGTTTGCCGTACGACGGAAGAGATGCTGCTGATGGTGCCGAACGCGGTGCGGGAAGCGGCGCTGGGTCTGGGCGTGCCGAACTGGCGGTCGGTTCTGTCGATCACGCTGCGGACGGCCTCGCCGGGCATTATCACCGGCTGCATGCTGGCGTTTGCGCGCGTGGCGGGGGAGACGGCTCCGCTGTTGTTTACGGCGCTGGGAAATTCATTTATGAGCACGAGCCTGAATCGTCCGATCGAGGCTCTGCCCCTGCAGATTTACGTGTACGCGCTCTCGCCTTACGACGACCAGCATCGACTGGCGTGGGCGGGAGCGCTGGTTTTGATTGTGCTGATCGTGGTTGCGGTGTCGCTGGTGCGGTATGTGACCAGCCGCGGGGTTTTGAAGGGGACAAGCTAAGGGCATTTCGCGAGGAAGTGCCTGGGGCCTTGGAAAGTCGCGTCGCGAAGGGATCGCGGCCGGACGGACTCAGGGTTCATCAAGCAGGCAAGGAGAGATGGGCGCGTGGGTGTCGGCATCCAGGTAACCAACCTGAACGCGTGGTACGGTTCGAATCACACGCTTCAGGATATATCGCTGAATATTCCGGCCAACCATGCGACGGCGCTGATTGGGCCTTCGGGTTGCGGGAAGAGCACGTTTGTCCGCTGCCTGAACCGCATGCATGAGACCAATCCGATTGCGCGCGTAACCGGATCGGTGCGTATCGGGGACCTGGACATTTACAACGACGCGAAGCCGGTGCAGGTGAGGCGGCGCGTGGGGATGGTGTTCCAGCGGCCCAATCCTTTTCCGACGATGTCGATTTATGACAACGTGGCGTCGGGATTGAAGCTGAACGGCTACAGCAACCGGCGGGTGCTGGACGATATTGTCGAGAAGTCGCTGAAGAACTCGGCGCTGTGGGACGAGGTGAAGGACGACCTGAAGAAGAAATCGGGGGCGAGCCTCTCGGGCGGGCAGCAGCAGCGGCTCTGCATTGCGCGAGCGCTGGCGGTGGACCCGGAGGTATTGCTGATGGATGAACCGGCGTCGGCGCTTGATCCTGTGTCGACTTCGAAGATCGAGGATCTTATCTTCCAGCTGAAGACGCAGTACACTATCGTGATTGTGACGCACAACATGCAGCAGGCGGCGCGAGTCGCGGAGAAGACGGGATTCTTCCTGAACGGGAGGATGGTGGAGTTTGATTCGACGCACAAGATTTTCACCAACCCGAGCGACAAGCGGACCGAGGATTACATCACGGGCAGGTTCGGATGACGCGGATACGGTTTCAACAGAGCCTCGATGAATTGAAAGAGAACCTGCTGGTGATGGCGGGACTGGCGGAGCAGGCCATCCAGCGGGCGATTGAGGCGTATCGGGTGCGCGACATGTCGATTTGCGACCTGGTGAGCCGCAGCGAGAACGCGATCAACCGCATGGAGCGGGACATTGACCAGGCTGCGCTGGACCTGCTGGCCATGGAACAGCCGATGGCGATCGACTTGCGCTTCATCCTGAGCGTGATCAAGATCAACGCGGACCTGGAGCGGGTGGGAGATTCGGCGAAGAGTATCAGCGACCGCGTGCGCAACATGGAGCAGATGGCGACGGCCGATTTGCCGGTAGATATTCCGCGCATGGCCACGCTGGCCGCCGAGATGGTCCGGAAGAGCCTGCAGTCGTTCATCGAAGCGGACGCGGAACTGGCGCGGTCGGTGCTGACGATGGATGACGCGGTGGATGCGATGAATCGCGCGGCATACAAGGCGCTGACGAAGGTGATGGAAGAGCAGAGCCACATTGCTCCGCAGGCGCTGAACGCCTTGATGATTTGCCGCGCGCTGGAGCGCGTGGCGGATCACGCGACGAACATCGCCGAAGATGTGATCTTCTGGGTGCAGGGCGCGGATGTGCGGCACTCGAAGGCTGCGGCAACGCAGAAAGACGGCAAGGCGACAAACAACCACAGCTAGGACCGCTTGGGTGTGCTGCGCCGGTTGCACAGAGATTTCACGCAGGCCGAGGCGCGGCACTCAGGCTTCGCTTACCCACCAATCGAAGGCAGAGATGCGCGGATAATAGAGTCCGCAGCAGATGGGCCTGGTGTCGCCGCGCAGATTGCGCAAGATGCCGGCATAGGTTTCCAGCTGCGGCGCGAACAGAGCGCGGAGAGAGGGCAGGGATTGCTGCGAGCTATGCTCGTCAGCGAGCGCGGTTTTGTAGTCGATGATCCACCAGGCGTCGTCTCCTTCGGAGAGGGGTTGGCGGCCGGCGCGGAAGGTGCGGTCGACGCGCACGGAGCGAAGAACGCCGGCCACGATTCCGGTCCAGGCAGATTCGCTGCTCGCTGCAGCGCGAGGCGTGAGGATCCATCGCCCCACGGGATCGTTGAGGGCGTCGAGCACGATGTGGAGAGCGCGTGTTGCAAGTGTCAGCGCCTGTGCGGGCGCGACGCCGGCGGCGCGCACCTGGGCTTTGACGCGAGGCAGCATTTGCTGAAGAGTCACGGCTCTGTCGGCCTGCGTGTGCATCTCAGGGCGGCGGGAGAATTCTTCAAGGAGCTTGTGGACCGCGGAGCCGAGAGCCCGGGAGTGCAGGCCGCCCTCATGGCGCTGGAAGGCTTCGTCGGCGCCGATTTCGAGGGGAGTGCGATCGACGGTGCGCGGCGGAGCCGCGTCGAAGGAAAGTGGCTGGAAATCGGCGGGAAGGCGGCGCATCTGCGTGGGCTTGAGCGGCGGAGGCGCAGCCGAGGCGGCGAGTGCGTCGAGCGATCCGGGCAGGCGATGGCGTGAGGCAGAGCGATCGCTGAGCCAATCTGCGAATCGGCCGCGAATCTCTGCTCCGAATGCAGGCCACGCTGTGGCGAGCAGGCAGTTCCACGGTTCGTTCATGCGTGGATCGACGGGGTCGTCTCTGTACTCGGGGCGGGCGAAGAGCTGAAGTTCTTCGCGGGCGCGGGTTGCGGCGACATAGAAGATGCGGCGGGATTCCTGTTGCTCGCGATCGCGATAGAGCCGGTCGACCCAGAGGCGTGTCTTGCTGCGTTCACCGCCCTTGGTTTGCACCGGGGCAATGAGGAATTCGGTGAGCGCGCCTGACGAATCGGGCGCGGAGAGACCGCGCTCGATCCAGGAGAGCAGGCGGCCGCGCGAATTGAAGCCGTGCGACTGCAGTTCGGGCACAAAGACGATCTCGAATTCGAGGCCCTTGGATTTGTGGATGGTCATGAGCTGGACGCCGCAGGCGGGATCGGCCTCCGGGTCGGGAATGGCGGTGAGGGTCTCGAGCGCGTCGTCGAGAACGGCTCCGACGAAGTCTTGCGCGGCATTGGCCAGATGATCGAGGCAACGCCAGAGGAGATGGAGATTGGCCTGAGCCGCGCGGTCGACGCAAGCCGATCCGCCGATACGCAGCCATACCTGCTGAAGCCACGAGCCGAGGGCAAACGTGGGAGAGACTGCAGCGATGGATGGTGCAGAGGCGGCCGCATCCAGAACACGCTGCACGGCGGGACGGGATGAGGGAGCGAGCAGCTCAAGACGCTCGGCGATCAGTTCAGGAACAGGACGCGCGAGCAGGGCAGGATCGTCGGCGCTGGTGAGGGCATGCAGCTCGGCGAGGCTGAGCCCGCACCACGGCGCACGCAAAACACCGAGCCAGGCGATGCGATCGAAGGGATTGAGCAAGGCGCGGCCGAGGGCGAGGGCGTCGAGAACTTCGGGGCGATCGCGAAGAGGCTCGAGCTCGACGGCGCGAAAGGGAATGCCGGCGTTGCGGAGCTCAATCGCGATGCGCTCGAGGGCTTTTCGAGTGCGGCCCAGGACGGCGATGCGGAATTTCTCTCCCTGGGCGCGGGCGCGTTCCATCGCAGGAAAATAGCCGCGAATCAAATCGACGATCGTGGCTGTCTGCCTGTTGTGGATGGCCTCGCGCTGCTGCCGGATGGCCTGGCGTTTTTGCTGTGCAGAGGAATCGCCGGCCGCGATGATGGGTATGAAGTCGGTGTGAAGGGTGAGTCGAGGGAATAGATCGATGAGGCCTTCGCGGGCGGCTTCAGAATGAGAAAAAGTGACGCCGCTGTCGTCGGCAGCGAAGACTTTTGTGAAGGCGTGGTTGAGTTCGCGCACCAGAGCGGGCTGGGTGCGGAAGTTGGCCGTGAGGGGGACGAAGGTGAAGGGATGGGCCTCGGAACCGGGAAGTTCGAGGCCGAAGTCGCGCACGCGCGGAAACAGCTCAGCGTCGGCGTCGCGGAAGGAGTAGATGGACTGCATTGGGTCGCCGACGACGAAGAGCGTGCGTCCGGCAGGATCGGGCCAAGCGGCGGCGAGGCTGGCGATGAACTGATGCTGGCGGCGGCTCGTGTCCTGGAATTCGTCAACCAGCAGGTGACGGATCCCATCGGCGAAGGCCAAAGCGGCGTCGGAAGGGAGTCCGTCTTCTCCGCGCAGGACGCGCTGCGCGAGTTGGGCAACCTCGGCGAAATCGACGGTTCCCGCTTCAGCGAAGACGACCTGGAGATCGGCGGCAGCCTGGCGCAGCAGCGTGAAACAAGCGCGCACGATTTGCCACTCGTCT
This sequence comes from Occallatibacter sp., assembly GCA_035508975.1. Classification (GTDB taxonomy): domain Bacteria; phylum Acidobacteriota; class Terriglobia; order Terriglobales; family Acidobacteriaceae; genus Telmatobacter. The sequence continues at coordinate 8,907 of DATJMC010000031.1, read as the reverse complement.
TCAGTGAATCGGACCGAGGGAAGGCTGGAGAGAGCGGCAAGCGCGGATTCGAGCCCGTCGATTTGGCGAAAGGAGTCGATGAGCGCGAGGAGGCGGGTTTTTTCTGCGCCAGGGGGAAATCCATTCCGACTATTCACGCTTTCCCGAAGGGTTCTTTTCTTCGCCTTGGTGAGGACGAGTTCGGCGAGACAGTTGAATGCGGCGAGAGCGTCATGAACGGGCTGCTGCGCGTCGAATGGACCGCGTGGAAATTCGGCGAGCTCGGCCAGATCCTGATGAAGCTGGCGGCCGCTTTGCTCGCAAGCGAAGCGGGCCAGCTCGTGGGCTTCGGAGCGGGCGCCCGGGGCCCGGTCGAGCAGGGCGTCGAGGTGAAGGATGGCGTTGTGAACGGCATTGACGAAGGGTTTTTCGAGACGAGCGCGCACGTCGTCCCAGTCGCGATCGCGGTCGAGGACGAAGTCGTGCATCCAGCTGTCGCGCCTGGCGAGCATCTGCACGAGCAGGTCCTCGAGCTCGAGCCAATCGTTGTCGCGCCAGAGAAGCAGATTCTCGATAGCGGATTGCAGGGCAGGGCTGGCGGCGTCGGCGTTTTTGAGCGCGTTGCGCGCGGCGCGATGGTAGAGATCCTGAGGCCGCTCGGCGACTTGCAGGTTATGACCGAATCCGGAGAGAAGCGGCTGCTGAATGGCGAGATCGCGACAGAAGGAATCGATGGTGGAGATGCGAAGCTGTGCGGGAAGGTCGAGAATCTGCCAGCCCAGCGCTTGAGAGCGAGCGAGGGCGCGGTGCGCCAGCGCTTCCATGGAAAACGGGTCGGCGGCGGCTGAAGAAGGCGCGGTGCCGGCTTTTTCGAGTTCGGTGAGGATGCGGTTGCGCATCTCGGCGGCAGCGGCCTTGGTAAAGGTGATGGCGACAATCTCGCCCGGCTGGTCGACTTCGGCAAGGAGAGCGAGGAAGCGGCGCGTGAGGAGGTCGGTTTTGCCGGAGCCCGCAGGAGCCTGCACAAGAATCGATTGCGAGGTGTCGAGGGCGCGCGTACGCTCGGATTGATCCGGCGGCGGAGGCTTGTGCCGGGGCTTAATCACGAGGCAGCTCCTCGATCTCGTCGTCGGGTTCGGGTTCGATGCAATTCTCGTGAACGCGGCAAACGGCTTGGAGGCTGCATTTTTCGCAGGTTTTGGGATAGTCGCGGGGATCGACGTCGGCGCGGCCGGCGAGAAAGGCATGGGCGAGTTGATCGACGTAACCCTTCCAGGCGTTGAGCTGCTCGTCGGTCAGGGGTTGCTTGACAAGCGAGGTATTGCCAGTGAGGCTGCCAAGCAGGGTGCTGCGCGCATCGCGCATGCGGCCGGCGAATTCATAGTTGCCGACTTTCACCTTGGCAAAGGCGAGGCCGCCGGCGGGGGCATCCAAACCGAAGCAGGCGTAGAGAGGGAGCTGCACGTCGTCGGGGCGCGGAAGCTGCCAGGTGTTGGGTGTGACGTAGCCGGTCTTGTAGTCGATGACGAGCAGAGAGCCGTCCTGGAGCCGGTCGATGCGATCGAGGCGGAGGTCGAGCTCGAGTCCGGCGATAGAGATGACGCGTTTGGACTCGGTTTCAGCAACCGAAAAAGGGACGCGGGCCTTCTCGTATTCGAGCCAGTCAGAAACGACGCGCGTGAGGCGTTGATTTTCGAGGGCGAGATAGCGAGGCGGGACCGAATCGCGGATTCCCGCCGGAAGCTCGTTGTCGAAGACAGTGCGGACGTGGCCGGCGACGAACGTTTGGAGATCGGCGCAGGCGAGCAGGTCGTGGCTGGACCGGAAGCCTGAGGGCGGACCGGCCCAGACGGCGTGCATGACGGCGTGGAGGAGCAACCCGCGTTGTGAAGCGGAGAGACCGAACTCGGTGGGATCCCAGGATTTGGCATCGAGCCGGGCTTGCGCAAATGCTTTGAAGGGACATTGGGATTGGGCAGTGAGCGTAGCTGAGCCGCCACTGATTTTTGTGCCGGCGAATGGAATGAGGCTGGCATCGGCGAAGGAGATGGTACACAAGGGCTGGGTGAGCCCTGCGGGCTGGGAAGGGAACTGCTGCGGAGGCGCAACCAGCTGCCTGATGACGCGCGAAGGTCGAGCTTCGGATTCCGCTTTGTGGGCGGCGTAGCTGAAGTGAACGAGCGGCGCGGAGCTGAGAAGGCGTCGCGTCATGGATTCGGCGAGATCGCGATCGAGGCGCGGCGATGCATGGGGCATGGCGTATTCGCGCTGCACGAGGAGGGGGAGCAAGGGATGCGTAGGCCCCGAGGGCGGCCAGCTGTCTTCATCGGCGCCGAGAAACCAGATGGCGTCCGCGGTGAGGCCTGCGGATTCGGCAGGCCCGACAATTTGAATGGGGGCGTCTGTTGATTCGGGGGCGAAGAGGGTTTCGCCGAGGGTGAGGCCAAATGCGTAGAGGAATTCGCTCCAGGAAACCTGTCGGCCATCGAATCCCAGAGAGGCGACGGTATCCAACGCGCTTTGCCAGCGATGCCAGGCCTGAAACTCGATGCTCGACAACGGGCGCGCGGCGCAGAACGCGGCGGCGGAGAGCAGGTCGGGCACGAGCGCGGACCACTCCGCGGGGCTCTTGCGTCGGCTGATTTGCGAAGCGAGCAGGCGGCGCGCGTGTTCGATGCGCCGAACCCACGCAGAGGGAAGCTTCCCGGCGCGCTGGCTTGTAAGGGAGTGGATCGTCCACTCCGGGCGAGCGAGGCTGCGGCGCCGCAGTGCGCGCATGCAGGCCTGGAGGGCGATGGATTCGGCCGGATCGGCGATGAGGGCGGTGGAAAAAAGCCAATCGAGCTGGCTTTCGGCGAGGGGCGCGTTGAGCCATTGAAGCAGGAGATGAGCAGCGCGCGTGAGAGGAACGCTGCCGAGAGGAACGCCGAGGGAGAATTCGAAGATCGGTTTTTCGCCAGGATTCGCGAGGTTGAGGAAGGCGCGCTCGATTTCGCCGCGCCGCTCGGTGATTTGCTGCGAGAGGACGAGGATACGTTCTCCGGGATGCCCGGCAAGGCGGGAAGCGCACCAACCCGCGCAGGCAGCGAGCTCGGTCTCATCATCGAGAGCCACGTGGAAATGTTTTTCGAGTGCCGGGGTGGAGGGTGAAGACTCGTGCCAGGAACCCCAAGCGTCGAAGAGAGAGCGCTGGACGGGAAGAATGCGATCGAAACCGATGGCCAGGATCGGCGGCCGCGGGGAATGATCGTCCTGGAGGGCGCGGAGGGCGTCGAGGGGGGAACGCGACGGACTCAAGAGGGAATCGTCGCGGCATGTCTTGTCGAATGCGGAGAGCCATCCGCTGAACACGGCCGCATCGCGATCCCATGCGCTGCGCGCGGCCGGTTGGAGAAACCGCGGCGCATAGGATGAGAGCAACTCGTGCGCGTCCATTGCGAGCAATGCGAGGCGACGACGCGGCGCGTCGAGGGTGGCGGCAAGGTGCTGTTCGCTGGCGACGATTTGCTCCCAGAGCGCGAGCTCCTGGGTCGAGTTGAGGAGGATGCGCTCATCATGCGCGCAGGAGTCCCAGGCAGCGGCGGCGAAGCTTGACCACGACTGAATCTTCGGCGAGGGCCATGCGGCCGCGCCCTCGGTGCGCCGGCGGTGATGATAAGAAGCGATCAGGGCGCGAGCGGTACGTTCGCTGGCTGTAACGATGACTCCTCCGTCGCGAATCGAGGAGTCGATCTGCGCGTCGAGAGGAGCCTCCATGCCTGGGTTATACGCCGCGGCAGCGGGTGGGCGCTATCTGCATAACGGGGACGGAATTGCGGATGTAGACTGAAGAGTGATCCGTTGTTTTCTTGCTTCCTCCCTTCTCGCTTCCCTGTTGCTGGTCGGATGCCATGGCGGCGGAAATGTGCAGAGCGATGCGGGCACGAACTCCGCTTACAAAACTTATGCGCTGCGGGGCAAGGTGATAGCGACCAATGCAGCCAACGGCGAAGTCACGCTCAGTCACGGAGCGATTCCCGGCTTTATGGATGCGATGACCATGCCGTACAAGCTGAAGGACCCGAGCATTCTTGGAGAGCTTCACCCCGGCGACGTGATCACCGCGGACGTGCTGGTTTCGCAGGGCGCGGACGAGAGCGTCGTCCTCGATCACATCGTGGTTGTGGCGCAGGGACAGCCCGACTACAAGCCGGCGGTGGTGTACCACGTGCCCGCGCCCGGAGACGCAGTGCCGAATTTCGCGTTGCGCAACCAGGATGGACGCGCGATCCGGCTGGACGAATTTCGGGGCAAGGCGCTGCTGATCACGTTCATCTATACGCGCTGCCCGCTGCCGAATTTCTGCCCGCGCGTGACGCGGAACTTTGCGGCTATTGAACGGCAGCTCGCGGCCAAGCCGGCGCTGCTTGCGCGGACAGAGTTGCTGAGCGTGAGCTTTGACCCGGAGCACGACACGCCGGAGCGACTGCGCGCCTACGGGGCGCAGTACATCGGCAGCGATACGAAGGACGCGTTCGCGCATTGGGATTTCGCGGTGCCAAAGAAGGCTGTGCTTGTTGAGATGGCGAAGTACTTCGATGTGGGGATGACGCCGGGACCGGACGAAACGATTACGCATACGCTGTCGACAACGCTGATCGGGCGCGATGGCAGGGTGGTCCGCTTTTACCCAGGGAACGAATGGACGCCCGAACAGGCGGGGGCGGATCTGGAACGCGCGGCGAGCGGCGAATAGGTGTCCTGGACCAGATTTGTGCGACGGTTTAGAGCGAAATTCATCCAAGCTATTGATACCCTGAACGTGAACAGAACGGAGCCGCAATGGCGAAAGTGACACTGGTGTTCGCGGTTTTGCTGGTTGCTTTGGGGGCAATCAGCTTCGTAGGAACGGGCAGCCAGCATCCGACGGCGCTGATCCCGACGTGGTTTGGGTTGGCGCTGGGAGTGTTTGGGTTTTTAGCGATCAGCCCGAGCGAGAGCCGGCGCAAGGTTTTCATGCATATCAACGTGACCATCGGGCTGCTGGGATTTCTGGGCGCGGCGGGGCGGGCGGTGCAGGAGTTCGTGCACGCGAACGCGACGGGCACTTCGCCGGATTCGATTGCCGTGGGCGCGCAGCTGGCGATGGCAGCTCTGCTCCTGATCTATGTCGCGCTGTGCGTGCGGTCGTTTATTGCGGCGCGGCGGGCGGGGAAGGTGTAGCCGATGGGAACGATGCGCGGCGGGCTGGGCATGGGGATGCGGGCGGAACGGACGGCGCACGGCCGCGGCGCACGTGCCGGCCAAGCCGACCAGTCGAAGCGCAAGGTGAGCCTGAAGAAGCTGTGGCCGCAGATCAGGGAACTGGTGGCTCCGCGCAAGGGGCTGCTGCTGTTCGGTCTTTGCCTGATGGCGGTGAATCGCGTGGCGGGCCTGGTGCTGCCCTATACGTCGAAGCCGCTGCTTGACAAAGTGCTTTCGCCGACGGGGAATGCCGCGCTGCTGCCGCGTTTTATCGCCTACGTGTTTTCGGCGATGCTGCTGCAGGCGATTACTTCGTTTTCACTGACGCAGCTGCTTTCGAAGGCTGGACAGAGGCTGATTGCCGATATGCGGCGGCAGGTGCAGAAGCATGTCGGTCTGTTGTCGGTTGCCTATTACGACGAGAATCGCACGGGGACGCTGGTAGCGCGGATCATGTCCGACGTGGAGGGGATCCGCAACCTGGTGGGAACGGGGCTGGTGGAGTTTGTGGGCGGACTGCTGACGGCGGTACTGGCCTTTATCTACCTGCTGCATCGCAGCGTTTCGGTGACGCTCACGGTGTTTTCGGTGGTGGGCGCGTTTGTGTTTGTGCTGCAGTATGCGTTCAAGGTGATCCGGCCGATCTTCCGGGAGCGGGCCAAGATCAACGCCGAGGTGACGGGCAGGCTGACAGAGTCGTTGGGCGGCGTGCGGGTGATCAAGGGATATCACGCCGAAGGGCGCGAGCATTCGGTTTTCTCGGCGGGCGTGGACAGGTTGCTGGCGAACGTCATGAAGTCGCTGACGATGACGAGCGTGTTGTCGTCGGCGTCGACGACGGTGCTGGGGCTGGTGTCGGCGCTGGTGATGTGGCTGGGCGGGCACAACGTACTGAAGGGCTCGTGGACGGTTGGCGATTACTTCAGCTACAACATGTTTCTCGCCTTCATGATCGCGCCGCTCTTCCAGATTGTGAATATCGGCACGCAGTTGACCGAGGCGTTTGCGGGGCTGGACAGGACGAGCGAGATTATGGGCGAGCTGGAGGAGAACCAGCATCCAGAGCGGACGCTCGAGATGCCGCCCATCAACGGAAGAGTGCGATTCGAGGATGTGAAGTTCGCTTATGAAGCCGAGAAGCCGGTGCTGCATGGTCTGAGCTTTGTGGCGGAGCCGGGGACAGTGACGGCTCTGGTGGGTTCTTCGGGCTCGGGAAAATCGACCATCATCAGCCTGCTGTGCGCGTTTCATACGCCGTCGGCGGGCAGGGTGCTGGTGGACGACGTGGACCTGGCGACCGTGAACCTGCACACGTTCCGCTCGCAACTCGGCGTGGTGTTGCAGGACTCGTTCCTGTTCGACGGGTCAATCCGCGAGAACGTGATGTTTTCGCGGCCGGAGGCTACCGAAGAGCAGTTCCTGTTTGCGTGCAGAACGGCGCGCGTGGATGAGTTTGCGGAGAAGTTTCCGGATGGCTACGACACGATTGTGGGCGAGCGGGGCGTGAAGCTGTCAGGCGGACAGAGGCAGAGGCTGTCGATAGCGCGAGCGCTGCTGGCGGAGCCGAGAATCCTGATCCTGGATGAGGCGACGAGTTCGCTCGATTCGGAGTCGGAGGCAATGATCCAGGCAGGTCTGAACCAGCTGATGCAGGGCCGCACGACGTTTGTAATTGCTCACCGTTTGTCGACGATCCGGAGGGCCGATCAGATCCTGGTGGTCGAAGGTGGGTTGATCGTAGAGCGTGGAAACCACGCGGAACTGTTCGCACTGGGCGGGCGGTATTACGACCTCTATACCCGGCAGCATGGTCTGGAAGCGAATTTGTTTCTGGCGCCGGGTGAGGGAGACGTGGTTCCGGCGTGAGGAGATTTTGACGCGATTCATGAAGTTGGGACTCATTTGTTGATGAGGGAGGAGTGTTCTTGACGCGAATCCCATATCTTGAGAAACTGGCTTAGACATCAAAGCGCGAAACGAAGGACCATTATGCGAGACGCGACACCGCAAGGGACCTATCGGGTCCAAGCCCTGGACCGGGCTTTCGCGGTACTAGATCTGCTGGGAGAGAGTGAAACGCCTCTGGGATTGGCGCAGGTGGCATCGGCTCTCCAGCTGCATAAGAGCACCGCGCATCGTTTTCTGATGGTTTTGGAACGCCACCACATGGTGGAGCGGACCACGGGGGGAAAGTTCCGGCTGGGACTGCGGTTGTTTGATTTTGGAAACCGGGCGATTGAGCAGTATGACCTGCGCGAGCGCGCGCAGCCGCATCTGCGCCGCCTGGTGGCTGAAACCGAAGAGACGGCGCACCTTTGCGTGCTGGAACAGGCGCGGGTGATTTACATCGACAAGATCGAGCCGGCGCGGTCGGTACGGATGATTACGCGCATTGGATCGAGCAACCCGGTGCATTGCACGTCGGTGGGCAAGGCAATTCTTGCGTTTCTGCCCGAAGAGCGGATCAGCGATATTTTGCGGCGAACGAAGTTTGAGCGCTTTACGCAGCGGACGATTTCGTCGGCCGAAGCTTTGCGCGCGGAGATTGAGAAGACGCGCAGGCGCGGATACGCGGTAGATGACGAGGAGTACGAAGAAGGCCTGCGCTGCATTGCGGTTCCGCTGCTGGATGCGCAACGCTATCCAGTAGGGGCGATCAGTGTCTCCGGGCCTTCGTTCCGGGTGACGGCGCAGAAGCTGCCGTCGATCGCGAATCATCTGCTGCAATGCGTGCGCGGCATCTCAATGGATATGGGGTTCACGTCGTCGGGACGCAACAACCGCGTCGCATGGCCTGCCTAAGAACTGCGCATTTATTGTCTGATCGATGGTTCCGCTCTGTCTGTCGCGGCGCTATTTTTCCGTAATCCAGTTGGGGCCGATCAGGGTGCGCAAGAACTGCGGCGTTGCCCAGGGCGCGGCGCCGGTGAAGCGCTTGATCCATGCGGGGCCTTCGCCGATGCGCACGCGGTCCGGGGTGAATTCCGGCGAGAGCGCATTGGCCATGAGCGCGTAAGAAGCGCCATCGTGGAGCCGGAGAGCCTTCCAGCAGCCGCCAGGAACCGCGACGACAGGGCGCTGACCGGCGCCGAGGTCACGACCGAGGACAACTTTTTCCACGTGGCCGTCGGGATGGAAGATGAAGTAGTCGACCGGTCCGCCTTCGATGAGGATGTGGGTATCGTCCGACGCCAGCCAGTGAAGGAAGTTGATGGGGCGGTCGCGGGTGAGCATGTAATAGACCTGGCTCTGAATGCGGAGGGATCGGCCGTCGATGGATGCGTTCTGAGCGGATTCGCCGATCAGGCCGAGGTAGCCGGACTCTTTGGGCAATACTTTGAGATTGAGCACCCGAATCAGTTCGCGGACGCGGACATCGGCAGCGGGCGGAGCCGCGGAATTTGCCGCAAAGCAGGCAGCCCACACGAGGATGAGGGTGAGGAGTCGTCGCATAGGGGAAGAGTAGCCGATGGAGGAGCGATCGGCGGGAGGCGGAAGGGCAACAAGAGAACGCGATCTGATTGAAACGCGGTGTTGCTGTGGGAGCGGACACAGCGAGGAAGGTCTGGTGATTTCGGACCCGGGATTTGTCTCCTGGAGCACAGAATCCCGGCTGCGCTGTCGCGGGTCCTTTCTGGTACACTCGAACTTGTTGAAACAGAACGCGTCGGACCCGCCAGGATCCAGACGCGGCCAGAAATCCGC
>DATJMC010000030.1:0-55734 GCA_035508975.1 Occallatibacter sp. | reverse complement strand
CGACGCCCGCACCTTCGCCCACGACTGGATCGCCGCCTGGAACGCCCACGACCTCGACCGCATCCTCGCTCACTACGCGCCCCACGTCCTTCTCACCTCGCCCGTCGTTATTCGCGTCACCGGCGAACCCTCCGGCACCCTCTCCGGCAAAGACGCCCTCCGCGCCTACTTCCACAAAGGCCTCACCCTCTTCCCCAACCTCGAGTTCACCCTTCTCGAAGTCCTGCAGGGCCTCTCCAGCATCGTCCTCTACTACAAGAACCAGCGCGGCACCCACACCGCCGAATTCATGGAATTCGATCCCGACGGCAAAGTCTTCCGCGTCGTAGCCAACTACACCCTCTGAGCTTTTGCTCTTGCTCTTACCCTTAGCGGAAAGCTGACAGCTGATTTCAAGTCCCTCATTCCCTCGTCCCCTTGTCCCTGTTCCCTGCTCTTTTCAAAGATCCTTCACAAGCCCTCCCCGTCCCACCCTGCATCCGCCTCCTATACTGAACAAAGATGGTCCGCCGAAAAAGGACCACGGGGGGGAATCATGTCCAACGAAACCATGTGCCCATTTACGGGAAAGAACGTCCTCGCAGGCGCCAAGGGAAACCGTGACTGGTGGCCCGATCAGCTCAATGTCTCCGTCCTCCACCAGCAATCTTCGTTATCCAATCCCATGGGCGAGTCCTTCAACTACGCTCACGAGTTCAAAACCCTCGACCTCGACGCCGTCGTCAACGACCTGCGCACCCTCATGACCGATTCCCAGGAATGGTGGCCCGCCGACTTCGGCCATTACGGCCCGCTCTTCATCCGCATGGCGTGGCACGCCGCAGGCACCTACCGCATTCACGATGGCCGCGGCGGCGCCGGACGCGGAGCCCAACGCTTCGCCCCCCTCAATAGCTGGCCCGACAACGTCAACCTCGACAAGGCCCGCCGCCTCCTCTGGCCCATCAAGCAGAAGTACGGCCGCAAGCTTTCCTGGGCCGACCTGCTCATCCTCACCGGCAACGTTGCCCTTGAGTCCATGGGCTTCAAGACCTTCGGCTTCGGCGGCGGCCGTCCCGACATCTGGGAGCCCGAGACCGACGTCGACTGGGGTCCTGAAGCCACCTGGCTCGGCGACCAGCGCTACAGCGGCGATCGCCAGCTCGCCAATCCCCTCGCCGCCGTCCAGATGGGCCTCATCTACGTGAACCCCGAGGGCCCCAACGGAAACCCTGATCCCGTTGCCGCCGCCCGCGATATCCGCGAAACCTTCGCCCGCATGGCCATGAATGACGAAGAAACCGTTGCCCTCATCGCCGGCGGCCACACCTTCGGCAAAACCCATGGCGCCGCTTCCGCCACCCACGTCGGCGCCGAGCCCGAAGCCGCCGGCATCGAAGAGCAGGGCCTCGGCTGGCGCAGCAGCTACAAGTCCGGCGTCGGCACCCACGCCATCGGCAGCGGCCTCGAAGTTACCTGGACCACCACCCCCACCAAGTGGAGCAACAACTTCCTCGAAAATCTCTACGGCTACGAGTGGGAGCTCACCAAGAGCCCCGCTGGAGCCCATCAGTGGACGCCCAAAAACGGCGCCGGCGCCAACACCATTCCCGATGCCTTCGATTCCTCCAAGCGTCACGCGCCCACCATGCTCACCACCGACCTGTCGCTGCGTTTCGACCCGGCCTACGACAAAATCTCCCGCCGCTTCCTCGAGCACCCCGACGAGTTCGCCGACGCCTTCGCCCGCGCCTGGTTCAAGCTCACCCATCGCGACATGGGTCCGCGTGCTCGTTATCTGGGCAAGCTCGTTCCCAAGGAAGAGCTCATCTGGCAGGACCCCATCCCCGCCGTCAACCACGCCCTCATCGACGACAAGGATGCCGATGCCCTCAAGGCAAAAGTCCTCGCCTCCGGACTCAGCATCGCGCAGCTCGTCTCCACTGCCTGGGCCGCGGCTTCCACCTTCCGCGGCAGCGACAAGCGCGGCGGCGCCAACGGCGCACGCATTCGCCTCGCTCCCCAGAAAGACTGGGAAGCCAATCAACCCGCCGAGCTCGCTCCCGTGCTCGCCAAGCTCGAATCCATTCAGAAGGAGTTCAACGCAGCGCACGCCGGCAGCAACGGCTCCGCGGCCGGAGCCAAGAAGATTTCCCTCGCCGACCTCATCGTCCTCGCTGGGGATGCCGCCGTCGAAGCCGCTGCAAAAAACGCCGGCCATCCCGTCAAAATTCCCTTCGCGCCCGGCCGCATGGATGCTTCGCAGGAGCAAACCGACATTCCCTCCTTCGCTCCCCTCGAGCCCCACGCCGACGGCTTCCGCAACTACGTCCGCAAAGGCCTCGAGAGCAACGCCACCAATCTGCTCGTCGACAAGGCGCACCTGCTCACTCTCACCGCCCCCGAGATGACCGTCCTCATCGGCGGCCTCCGCGCCCTCGGCACAAACTACGGCCACACCCAGCACGGCGTCTTCACCAAGCGCCCCGGAACCCTCACCAACGACTTCTTCGTCAACCTGCTCGACATGAACACCAAATGGCAGAAGTCCGAAAAAACCGCCGGCGTCCTCGAAGGCCGCGACCGCAAAACCGGCGAGATCAAGTGGACCGGCACCCTCGTCGACCTCGTCTTCGGCTCCAACTCCCAGCTTCGCGCCCTCGCTGAGGTCTACGCCAGCAGCGATGCGCAGCAAACCTTCGTCAACGACTTCGCCAAGGCCTGGACCAAGGTCATGAACCTCGACCGCTTCGACCTCGCCACCGCCTGATCCCGCCCTTCAGCCCTGGGTGCCCCAGGTCTCGCATCTGAGACCTGGGGCATTCCTGCTCACAACTGCCCCTGCCTCCCGGAGCTACCCTCCCACCATGGACCCCACCGCCTGGCTCCTCTCGTCGGACCCTGCCATCGGCTGGCAGGCCATGCGTGACCTCACCGCAGCCTCACCATCCGCTGTGGCAGCCCAGCGTGCCCGCATCCCGCGCGAAGGCCTCGGCGGCGCCATCCTCGCCCACCAGGCATCCGACGGTTCCTGGCGCCGCAACGATGCCCCCGTCTGGCTCCCGACCCTCTTCACCTTTCTACTGCTGCGCTCCACCGGCATCGATCCCGCCGATCCCGCCGTCGAGTCCGCCATCGCCCGCCTTGAAACAGGCCTGCGCTGGAGCAACCACGGCTGCTGGGAGTTGCGCCCCAACCCCGGCAACTCCTTCTTCCTCGGCGAAGTCGAGCCCTGCATCAACGGGGGCGTCCTCGCCCTGGGCGCATACTTCGGTCGCCCCAATGAAACCCTCGCCCGCCGTCTCCTTAGTGAGCAGCTCCAAGACGGCGGCTGGAACTGCGAAGCCCCCAAAAGCACTCGCTCCTCGTTCCACACCACCATCTGCGTCCTCGAGGGACTGCTTGAGTACGAGCTTGCCGTCGGAACCGCTCCCGAGATCGCCGCAGCCAGGCATCGCGCCGAAGAATACCTGCTCCAGCGCCACCTCTTCCGTCGTCGTTCCACCGGTGAGGCCGCCAGCTCCGCCTTCCTTGAGCTCGCGTTCCCGCCGCGATACCACTACGACATCCTTCGCGCTCTCGACTACTTCCGAGCCGCCGGCGCACGGCCCGATCCCCGCATGAGCGAGGCCATCGACGTTCTCATCAGCCGCCAGGTCGACGGCACTTGGCTCCTCGATCGCGCCTACGACGAAGCCCTCTCTCTGCCTCTGACCGAAGCCCCGGGAACGCCGAGCCGCTGGAATACCCTTCGCGCCCTGCGCGTCCTCCGCTGGTACGAAAACCATTCGCCCGCCCCCGCCTAGAGAACGCCGCTCCAATCCCGAAGGCTCGCCCCTTCCTTCGAATCCGCGCTGCGCAATTCTCCCCAACCCCCTCCCCTCTACAATGCGATCATGCATGCGCAGGCAAATCCCGCATTGGAGCACACACAGGTGCGCAAGTTTCAGTGGTTCAGTTGGCCTGGTTCTTATCTTTCCTTCCTGTTTGTCTGCCTTGCGGCGACCGGCTCCCACGCCCTCTCGCAAAGCCCCGCTTCAGCACCCACCGATCCGGCCGCGCGCGTCAATCCCCTCATCGGAACCACCAACGGCGGAAACGACTATCCCGGCGCGGTTTTGCCCCTCGGCATGCTTGCATGGAGCCCTGAAGAACCACGCAATCGTCCCCGCCCCAAAGTCCAGGGCGTTCCCGGTTCGATGCGCGACGAGCGCGGCCGCCCCGCCGCTCCCGGCGGCTATGAATATTCATCCGCGCGCATCAGCGGATTCTCGCTCACCCACCTCATGGGAACCGGTTGCGCCGGAGCCAGCGGCGACATTCCCTTCATGCCCTATGTTGGAGCCGTCACCTCTTCTCCCGCCGCCGATCCTGGCGCCGAAATCTATGGCAGCACCTTCTCCCACGACCACGAGACTGCAGAAGCCGGCTACTACAAGGTGAAACTCGACAACGGCGTCACCACCGAGCTCACCGCAACCCTTCGCACCGGGTCAGGCCGCTTCACCTATCCCCAGGGCAAGCCCGCCGTCATGCTCGTGCGCACCGCAAACTCCGAGCCGGGCAGCAGCGACGCCCGCATCCATATCGATCCGGCCGCAAAAACCATCTCCGGCTCTGTCACTAGCGGAAACTTCTGCGGCTACATCGGTACCGCCGACCGCCGCAGCTATTACACCCTCTACTTCGTCGCCCACTTCGATGCGCCCTTTGCAACGGAAGGAACCTGGCAGGATGCCGCCCTTCGCCCCGGCACCTTCGAAGCCGCCGGCGGCACCACCTACGGCTCCAACGGCTTTGTGCCCCCAGGAAAAGGTTCCGGCGGTTGGGTCGTCCTCGACACTTCCAGGTCCCCCACCGTTGCCGTCCGCGTGGGCATCTCTTACGTCAGCGAACAAAACGCCGAAGCTAACCTCCGCGCCGAAAATCCCGAAGGAACCGCTTTCGAAACCCTCCGCGAAAAAGCGCATGCTGCGTGGAACGACATCCTCAATCGCGTGCAGATCCAGGGAGGCACCCCCGACGAGCAAACCGTCTTCTACACCGCTCTCTATCACACCTTCCTCGGAGAAAATCTCTACAGCGACGCCGACGGCCGCTACCTAGGCATGGACCACGCCATCCACCACGTCGTCGCTCCGCAAAGAGCGCAATACAGCACATTCTCCGGCTGGGATGTCTATCGTTCGCAGTTGCAGTTGCTCGCTCTCATCGCCCCCGGCATCGCTTCCGACATCGCCCAGTCGCTCTTCAATCAGGCCAGCCAGAACGGCGGCGAGTGGGATCGCTGGACCCACAACGCCGGCATCACCCACGTCATGAACGGCGACCCAGCCGCCCCCGCGATTGCCGACATCCTCGCCTTCGGAGCTGACAACTTCGATGCCCGCGCGGCCTATCATTCCCTCCTCAAGGCCGCCACCGTGCCCACTCCGCATGACCTCAGCAGAGAAGGCTGCGAAGTGGAGTGCGTCGGCCAGCGCCCCTCCCTCGACAAGTGGCTCTCGCTCCACTACATCCCCGTCGGCGCCAATGCCTGGGGACCCGCCGCCGACACCCTCGAAGATGCCACCGCCGACTTCGCCGTCTCCGAGCTGGCTCGGCGCATGGGCGATGAGCCTATGCGCAAGCACTTCCTCATCCGCGCGCAATATTGGAAAAACATCTTCAACCCTCAAGCCACGCCCCAGGGCGGTTACATCCAAAACCGCAACCCCGACGGCTCTTGGCCCAAATTCGATCCCGCATCCGATGACGGATTCGTCGAGGGCAGCGCTGCTCAATATTTATGGATGGTGCCCTTCAACGAGAAAGGCCTCTTCACCTTGCTCGGCGGGCCCGACAAAGCCAGCCGGCGCCTGAATGCCTTCTTCTACAACCCCGACGGCTCGCTCGCCGTCACCGAGTCCGGTGGCCTCCACGCTGAACTCAACAACGAGCCCTCCATCGAAACACCTTGGCTCTTCGACTTCCTCGGCCAGCCCTGGAAAACCCAGGAAGCCGTCCGCAAAGTCCTCAATACCATCTGGACCAACTCGCCCAAAGGCATGCCCGGCAACGATGACCTCGGCGAGATGTCCTCCTGGTATGTCTGGTCAGCCATCGGCATGTATCCCGAGATCCCAGGCCGCGCCGAGCTCGTCCTCGGCAGCCCGCTCTTCACGCAAATCTCCATCCGTCGTCCTGCCGGCAATATCGTCATCAACGCCAACGGAGCCGCCACTGGTTCTCCTTACATCCAAAGCCTCAAGGTCAATGGCAACGATTCGACGAAAACCTGGCTTCCCGAAACCTTCATTGAACACGGCGGCACTCTCGACTACCAGCTCAGCGCCTCGCCCAACAAGACCTGGGGCACTCATCCTGACGATGCCCCACCATCCTTCGAACCCTAGCGCCCGCCCGGCAACAGCAACCACTCCCCTCGCGCACCGAGCGCACCTCGCTCGCGGCCCTCTCACCCCTGGTGCCTCACCGCCTCGAAGAACAGCATCCCGCCAATCAGCACCAGCCCGCCGTACACATACTTCAGGAAGCCCGGGCCCGAGAATCGCCGGTTGATCGCCCGCCCCACAAACACCGCCGGCAGCATCACTGGAACCGACCACAGAAACTCCCGCGTCACCGCGCGCGTCCACAAT
Source organism: Occallatibacter sp. (assembly GCA_035508975.1). GTDB lineage: Bacteria > Acidobacteriota > Terriglobia > Terriglobales > Acidobacteriaceae > Telmatobacter. The sequence goes on along the minus strand of DATJMC010000030.1, from coordinate 49,114 downwards.
CCCACGCTCCAGTAGCCAACCATGCCCAGCATGCTGGCGGGCAGAAAGTACGCTTGCAGCGTCGCCCGAAAATGCTGCGGCGACCATCTCCGCAGCGATCCATACACCACCAGCGGCGGCCCGTTCATGCCATACGCTCCGCCCAGGATGCCCGCAACAAAACCCGCCAGCAACAGCAGCGGCTTGTGTTCGCGCTCCAGCCGCGGCCCCCCGCGCGCCACCAGCGAATACGACGCGAACAGCATGATCAGGATTCCCAGTCCTGCCTTCACCGCCTGCTGGTGCGCGTTCGTCAGCACCATCATCCCCAGCGGAATCCCGAACAGGGTCGCAGCCACCAGTCCCGCCGCGCTGCCCAGGTGAATGTGTCGCCAGTCCTGCGCCACCACCACCGCCGCAACGCTGATCGAGAGAAGCACGGCCAGCGGCGTCGCCACCGCCAGCGGCATGCAGAGCGCCAGCAACGGCACCGCGATCAGCGCTTCGCCAAAACCAAACGCCGAGCGGATCACCGTGGCGACAAACACGATCGCCAGCACAAGCGGCAGCGAAGTCGGAATGAGCCCTCCTCAAAAAACTCCCGCGGCGCGCGCGGGGGCCGGCCTGCTCCAGAATACCGGGCTGCCGCTTCGTCACTTTTCCCTTCCACTTCTACAGGGACCATGATTAAAGTTCTGTAGAAGCTGCAGGGGAGTCGCAAAGCATGCCCCCCGGCTCTGCCCGAGCAGCGCAGGAGAGCCCCCTTTGCTCACCGACCTCAAATACCGGCTGGGAGCCATCTTCCGCCGCAGGCGCATGGACGCCGACCTCGAAGAGGAGCTCCGCTTCCACGTCGAGCGCGAAGCTGCGGAATACCGCCGCGCCGGCATGAGCGACGAACAAGCCCTCCGCTCAGCACGGATCTCCTTCGGCGGACACGCGCAGGTAAGCGAAGACGTGCGCCAGTCGCGCGGCACAAGCTGGCTCGAGCAGTCCTTGCACGATGCCCGCTATGCCCTGCGCGTCCTCGCAAAGAATCCGGCGTTTACCTCCATCGCAGCCCTCACGCTCGCCTTGGGAATTGGCGCCAGCACCGCCGTCTTCACGCTCGTCGATACCGTTCTGCTTCGGCCTCTTCCTTACCCGAACGCGGATCACGCAGTCCTGCTCTGGGGCCGCGCCCCCGCAGGTTCCTACTACGGCGATGTCGATATGCCCTTCTCCGCGCAGCAGTACAACCTGCTCGCGCAAACCCGAACCGTCTTCCGTAACTTCGGCGTCTTCCGCAAAAAAGCCTTCAACCTCATCGGTGCAGGCGCGCCCGAGCTTCAGGAGGGCATCGAAGTATCGGCCGGCTTCTTTCCCGCGCTCGGTGCCCCCACCCTGCTGGGGCGCACCATCACCGCTCTCGACGACCAGCCCGGCCACGAGCATGTCGCCGTGTTGAGCGAGTGGCTGTGGCGCTCGCGCTACCATGGCGACCGCGCCATCGTCGGCGCCACCATTCACGTCAACGGCTACGCCACCACCGTGATCGGCGTCATGCCCGCAAGCTTTGCTTTCCCCGATGGAGCCGGAATGCCCGCCGGGCTCGACGTCCCGCGCAGAACCGCGCTCTGGGTCCCGATCGCACTTTCTCCCGGCGCGCGCGGCTCCAACGACATGGGACTAGTCGCCGAGTTGAAACCGGGCATCACCCCGTTCCAGCTCAACGCCGACCTCTCTCGCTTCGACCGGCGGTGGATCGAGCTCTATCCGCAAGCGAAAGGCTACTCCACCCGCTACGAACCGATGACCGAACAGGCCGTGACCGAAACACGACGGCCGCTCCTGCTGTGGATGGGCGCAGTGCTCGTCGTGCTCCTCATCGCGTGCTCCAACGTCGCCGGACTGACCCTCAACCGGTCCATGGGCCGCCGCCGCGAGTTCACCCTCCGCGGAGCCCTCGGTGCGCGCCGCGGCCGCCTCGTCCGCCAGATCGTCATGGAGAATCTACTCCTCGCTTTCCTCGGCGGAGCACTCGGGCTCGCCGTAGCGCAAACCGGCCTCTGGCTCGTGCAGCGCTTCGGCCCCGCGACCCTGCCCCACCTCCGCGAAGCCGGCCTCAACTTCGCTGTGGCCGCATTCGCCCTCACCCTGACTCTCGCCACCGGGCTGCTCTTCGGTCTCGCACCCGCCCTCGGCGCCACCCGTCTCAACCTTGTCGACTCTCTCAAAGATGGCGGCCAGAGAAACATCGGCGGCTCGCACGCGCCACGTATTCGCAACGGCCTGCTCATCCTGCAAATGGCCCTCTCCCTCGTGCTCGTCGTCGCCGCCGGACTCCTGCTGCGTACTTTCTACGTCATGGTCCACGCCAACATGGGATTCGATGCCACCCGCGTCGCCACCTTCGAGTTGCCCTTGCCCACTTCGGCGCGTTATTCCGATCCCAACCCCATGGCCCAAACCTATGGAGCTCTCCTCGAGCGCCTCCGCGCCATTCCCGGCGTCCAGGCAGCAGGCTTCGCCTCCGTCGTGCCCATGGGCGGAGAAACCGACAGCACTGTCCTCAGGATTCCCGGACGGCCCATCACCGAACAGGCCGGCGCTCCTGGCGCCAACTACCAGTTCGTCTCTCCGGGATTCTTCCGTGCCACGGGAACACCGCTCATCGAAGGCAGAGACATCGCCGCCGGCGATAGCCTCGCCTCCCAGCACGTCACCATCATCAATCGCACCATGGCGCAAATGTATTGGCCGGGCCAGGATCCGCTCGGTAGGCAGGTCGGCGTCGGCATGGTCCGCATTCCTCTCCGCACCGTCATCGGCGTCGTCGCCGACACCAAGCAGTCATCCCTGCGCGAGCCGCCTTCGCCGGAGATGTACGTCCCCTACACCCAGAACGAGATCAAGATTTGGCCTTCGATGCAGACCATGCAGTACGCACTGCGGCTGCGCGGCGACACGCCCGACCTCGAAAAACAGGTGCGCCAGGCCGTCGATGCCGTCGATCCCGATTTGCCTGTCGCCCACTTTGCCGAGTTGCGCACCATGGTCGACGCATCCATGACCGCCGACCGCTTCGCCCTCCTGCTGCTCAGCGCCTTCGGGCTGCTCGCCCTCGTCCTTGCCTCCGTCGGTATGTATGGAGTCATCTCCTACACCGTCCTCCAGCGCACCGCGGAGATCGGCTTGCGCATGGCCCTCGGCGCAGACCGCAGTCAGATCCTCTCCATGGTCTTGAGGCAGGGCAGCAAGCTCGCCCTCATCGGCATCGCAACCGGCCTCGTCGCTGCCTGGTTCACCACGCGCCTCATGGCGGGATTCCTCTACGGCGTAAAACCCGCCGACCCCGCTACCTTCGCCGCCGTCTCCCTGCTCCTCATCGCCGTCGCCCTCGCCGCCTGCTGGATCCCCGCCCATCGCGCCATGCGCGTCGATCCCATCATCGCCCTCCGCTGCGAGTGAGTCCGCGACCGCGAACCGCGCCGACCGCGCCCCTTTTGTCCCATCCCCTCCCCTGTGCGAACATGGCACGCGTGAACTCGTCGCCGTCTCACCGGCTCACGCATCGCCTTTTCGGAATCCTTTTGTTCCTCACCATGGCCCGCATGGCCGCCGCCATTTCTCCCGTGTGCGCACTGCGCCCTCCGCGCATGCGCGTCTCCCGCGCCGACATCTTCTCTGAACAGCAGGAGCAATGGCTCGGCGATGCCCAGGCCGAAATGATCGAGCCCCGCTATACCCTCCTCCCGGCAAACGACAGCTCCTACCTCAACGAAATCGGCCAGCGCCTGCTCGCACAGCTCCCCCCTGCCTCCATTCACTACACGTTCCGCGTCTTCGAATCCCCCGAACTGCGCGCATTCTCCGTCGCCGGCGGCCACATCTACGTCAGCCGCAAGCTCATCATGGACGCGCGCAGCGAAGATGAACTTGCCGCGATGCTCGCCCAGGAAATCGGCCGTGTCTACATTCATCACTCCGCTTCCGTCGTCACTCTCCGCCTCGAAAGGCTCTTGCACATCAAAACCCTCGGCGGCCGCGACGACGTCTTCGACAAATTCGAGCGCGTGCTCAACATCCCTCCCGACTATTACTCCGAGCTCACCGCGTCCGACCTCGAGCATGACGAGTTGCTCGCCGACCAGGTCGGCCTCTACGCCATGGTCAAAGCCCAATATGCTCCCGAAGCCTTCGCCGCATTTCTCGATCGCGTCAACAACAACGGCGGCTATACCGGCAATCTCTTCACCGACCTCCTCGATCTCACCCCCGAAATCAGCATCCGCGTCCGCATGGCCCACAAAACCGTGAATCAGCTGCCCGCCAGCTGCCGCCGGTCGCGCCCCATCTACCATCCCGGCTTCAAGCCCTTCCGCGATGCGCTCCGCCTCAGCCGCATCGACCCCATCGTCCCCCCAACTCCAGGCCTTCCCTCCTTCCCACTTGAGCCGGCCATGAATCCTGCCCTCGAAAATGTCCTCCTTAGCCAGGACGGCAAATACATGCTCGCCCAGGATTCATACCAGATCCATCTGTTCAGCACATCCCCGCTCAAATTGCTCTTCTCGGTCGATGCGCTCGGCGCCGAGATGGCACAGTTCACTCCCGACTCCAAAGACCTCGTCTTCAACTACAACGACCTCCACATCGAAAAGTGGGACCTCGCCTCCCGCCAGCCCGTCAACATCGTCGACTACGTCGACTACGCCGGCTGCGTCCAGACCAGCCTATCCCCCGACGGCAATGCCCTCGCCTGCGTCAGCTACAACGGCGACTCCGTCTGGTTGAAAATCGTCGACGTCAATACCTTCCAGATGCTCTACCAGAACATGAACTTCTACGAGCCATTTCCGAATCTCTCCATGGCCAGCCTCGGCTTCAATCCCAACTTCCAGGCCCTCATGCGCTGGACACGCGATGGGCGCTACTTCGTTGCCGCCTCCGGCACCTCTGCCATGGCCTACGACCTCCAGCACCGCCGCGAGATCCGGCTCGAGAAAAATCTCTCCGGACTGGTCCAGCAGCGCTTCGCCTTCGTCGGCTCCGATCGCATCGTTTCCACCTGTGACTGGACCATCAAGACCGGCACCGTGGGCGAAACCATGCGCATGTGCTACAACACTTTTCCCGCCGGCGCTTCCATCCACACCTTTCAACTGCCCTTCGGATGGCTGTCGAGTGTCTCCTCCGGTCAAAGCCTCCTGTTTGGTCCAACAAACACGAGCGCTGCGGTTCTCCTCGATCCTTCCGCCGGCAGGGTCACCGCAGGCTTCCCCATGGAAACCATCGACGTACTCGGCGATACCCTCGCAAGCGAGACCCCGCAGGGCGGCATCGGCCTTGGAAAGCTTGGCGGCCAGGTGCAGGTTACCGCGCTGCCCATCACGCCTCTGGCAAACATTGAAGCCAGTGCCTTCAGCCCCAATGGCCGCTACCTCGCCGTCTCTGACCGCGCCCGCGCCGCCGAATGGGACCTCGAAACGCGCAAGCGCATCGCCGAAATCGGTCCCTGTCGCGCCCTCGAAATCGACAACCAGGGCCGCCTCCAGGCTTTGCCTATCCGCCACGAGCTCAATCCCTCTATCAATCCCAGTCTCGACAAGCTCATGCACAAATACGTCCCAGGATTGACCGCGCGCGGCGACCCCATCCAGTACGGCGCCATCCGCCTCCGCGTCAAGCCGCGAGGAATCCTCCACAGCCCCAATGAAGATGTCGATCTCGAAGCCTACGACGCTAACAGCGAAGCCCATCTCTGGACTACGCGCTTCGAATTCAACGTTCCCAACATCGTGCCCGCCGACGGCGATAAGCTCCTCTTCGTCATGGGCCGCCGTTCTCCCGCCGGCAACTCCGAGGTCAGCCGCAACAAGAAACGGCTGATTCAAACTTCTGACAAGCAAAATCAGCTCCTGACTGAATTCGGCACCCTCGTCGAGATCGTCTCCGGCCGCACTGGCGCCGTCGAGAGAGCCATCATCGCGCCCCCCATCTCCTCCCCGCGCCGCGAAGAGCGAACGGCTGCCTTGTTCGGCAATCTTCTCGCCGTCTACGGCAACCACAACGACACCGCCATCTATCGCACCTCCGACGGCAAACGCCTGGCTGGATTCTTCGGTCGCGCCCTCGCCGCCGACGAGCAGCTCGGTTTGGTCGCGGCAACCAATCGCCTCCAGGAGCTCTCGCTCTACGACGTCGCCGGCGGCCAACGCCGTGCGCACCTCCTCCTCGATCAGGAAATCATTGCAGCCCGCTTTGTGCCTGAAAACAAGCAGTTGCTCGTTCTGACGGCAAATCAGCATGTCTACCGCCTCGACATCCCCGCGCTCGAGACCATGCCCGCCCAATAGGATCGTGCAACCGGCCGCGCGTAAACTCGCTCTATGCCTACCTACGTGATTCTCTTGCGCGCCGTGAATGTGGGGGGAACCGGCAATCTGCCTATGGCCGACTTTCGCAAGCTGCTGACGGCGGCGAAGTGCACCAATGTGAAGACCTATATCCAAAGCGGCAATGCGGTGGTGGATGCGCGCTGCTCGGCGGCAAGCCTTGTGAAGACGGTGGGCGCGGCGCTGGCCAGGCACATGGGTTCGCCTGTGCCGGTGCTGGTGCGCACGCGCGAAGAACTGGAGCGGATCATTGCCGCCAATCCGTTTGCGGCCGAAGCCGCCGACGACGGCGCGCGCGTGCATGCGGTGTTTTTGTCCGCGGCGCCCCCGGCTGCCAAGGCGAAAGGCCTGGAGCCGATCGTCACCAACAATCCCAAACGCCGCGATCGCTATCACCTGGCCGGCGACACGCTCTATCTGCATCTGCCCGACGGCGCCGCCGAAAGCAAGTTCACCACGCTGACCGTGGACCGAGTTTTGGGTGTAACCGCCACAGCCCGCAACTGGAACACGGTGATGAAACTGCTGGCGATGACTGAGAAGAGCGGGGAATAATTCTGGCCGAAGTCGCTACCGTTTTTCCAGCGTGAAATACACCGCCACGCCGCTGAGCACCGCGAGCATCGCCAGCACCGGCACGACGAATCCAAGACTGCCCAGCCAAGACGGCCACAGAGACTCGAGATGCAGCGTCCCGATCCATGTCGACGGATTCAGGGTCACCGCATGCACGCCCCGTCGCAGCTCCCACGCCAGGCCGCCCAGCGCAACCGCCACCATCATCGCCAGCGCAAAGATCTCCGCGCCCAGGATCGGCCGGCCCACGCGCTCTACCGCGGCATTCCGCCGCCGCAGCTGCGCACGCCACCACAGCGCGCTCGCCGTGGGCAGCTGCGGAGCCGCCATCGCCGCGGCCCGCGCCTCCTCCATGGCCTGCTTCACCGCCACCAGATCGGAGCACGCGCGGCATCCGGCCACGTGCGCCCGCAGTTCCGCCGGGCTCGCCTGCGGCCACTGCCCGCGTTCAAGCAGCGCCTGCAACTCCGGCTCGCGCGTGCATCCCAGAATCGTCACGCTGCTCCTCCGCCGTGCGCAGTCCCCAGCAATCTGGCCGCTTTGCGCCGCGCCCGAAACAGGATCAGCCGCACGCTCGCCGACGCCAGCCCCGTCACCTCGGCGATCTCACGATGGCTGTAGCCCTCGGCGTAAGCCAGCCACAACAGCTGCCGATCGCGCAGGCGCAGCTGCTTCATCACCGGACCCAGCGTCGCCTCCGTCTCCGACTGCGCCGCGTGTCCCCGCGTGGCGAACACATCTTCCGGAATGTCTTCAATCGACGTCGTCCGGCTCCTGCGCCAGTGGTCGCGCATCAGGTTCGTCCCGATGCGAAACAGGTAGCGCCGCGCCGCCACTTCGCCGTCCGCGGGATGGTCGGCGCACAGGAAACGCACAAAGCTCTCCTGCATCAGGTCATCGGCCAGCGCCGGGTCGCCCGAGACGCGCGCCAGATAGGCCCACAAGGGCCGCGCCGAGCGCTCATAGAATGCCGCAAAAGCGTCATTGTCCATGAGGCCGCAGGCGCTGTCGGCAGCGGCCGGCGCGTCGCCCGCCAGCACATTCGCAATGGTCGTCTCCCAGGGCATGCGCCGCTTCCTCACCGTCGCGCTCGCGGATCACAGCCGGTCTTTGGCTGCGCCGTGAGGCATGTCTAGACTGGCCGGCGGCAGCAATCCCAGCCGCGCCGCCAGCAACCACGTGAATCCCGCACTCAGGATAAATCCGATCCCGGGCATCAGGAAGATCGTCCCCAGCACCAGCATCGGGATCTCCATATCCGTGCTCGCGTGACGCAGCATCATGAATCCGCTGCCTAGCAGCACAAGCACCACCCCGATCTGCAGCGCCGTCATCACCCGCGCCACCACATTCGGTACGCGCTGCGTCGGCTCGGCGTTCAACGGAATGGGCGCCGCCTCAAGGAAGCGCTTGCCCGCCTCTGTCTCCATGTATCCGGCAAGCTCCTGGTTCGAGCTGAACTTGTCGATCAGGCGGCCGTGCACCTCGCTTTGCAGCTTGAAGATCCGCTGCCAGCGCCGGTGCTCCACAATGAACCGCGTCAGCCAGACCACGGCGGCGAGAAAAATCGCGAAGGCGATCACCGGGGGCATGTTGCTCATGAAATCGGCAAAGGGCGAGGGCCTCGGCCGCTCGCGATACACGTCCGGCCACACCTCCCGCTCCAGCGCCTCGTCGGGCTGCCCGTCGGCATGCATGTGGGTGAAGAGATAGAAGTCGGGATTGCGCACAACCTCCGGATGCGCAGTCAAAAATGCTGCCAGCTGCGGATTGTTGCGCGCAACATACTCCTGGTTCGACAGCAGCGTTGGATCGTGCGATACCACCGTGGTCAGCGTCGGGCTCAGCCGCAGCAGCCGGATCAGCTCGACCTGCGTGGCCGCCACATCTTTGTCGTTGAGCTGCTGCGGCCCCGGCGGCGGAGCGGCATTTACCGGCCGCCCTTGCGCCCCTGCCCACAGCCCGCAGCAAAGAACCGGCACCGCCAGCATGCGCAGCGCATTCGAAGATTTATACATTGCGATTCCCTCGTGCAGAAGAGGTTGGTTTTTGCGTCTTCTGCCGGTACAACGCCCGAGGGCGAAGATGGTTAACACACCATCCTGCGTCGGGATAACCGGGGCAAGGATCTGCTCCCGCGCCTGTCTGAAAACTGCCCATGCACTCGAACGTGCTCGTTGTCTCTCCCACCCCGCCCCGCCCGACTAAACTAGAGAGTAAGCCAATTTCAGCAGTTCCCCGGAAACGGAAGACCATGCGAGCGAAGACGGCAGTAGTGCTCGGCGCCCAGTGGGGCGACGAAGGCAAAGGCAAAATTGTGGACGTGCTCAGCGAGCGCTTCAGCGCCGTCGCGCGCTACGCCGGCGGGCACAACGCCGGCCACACCGTCATCCACGGCGACCAGAAGTTCGTTTTGCAGCTCATCCCCTGTGGCGTGCTGCGCCCCGGCTGCAAAGGCGTCATCGGCAACGGCGTCGTGCTTGACCCCATTGCTTTCCTGAAAGAGGTCGCCAAGATCCGCGACCTCGGCGTCGAGGTCGATCGCCAGCTCTTCGTCTCCAATCGCGCCCAGGTCATCCTGCCCTACCACCGCATGATCGAGCTCGCCGCCGAGAGCGCCCCCGGCCGCAAAAAGATCGGCACCACCAGCCGCGGCATCGGCCCCGCCTATGAAGACAAAATGGCCCGCAGCGGTTTGCGCATCGTCGACCTCCTGCGCCCCGACCTGCTCAAAACCCACATCGAGGCTGCCTGCGCCGAAAAGAACGCAATTGCCCACGCCCTCTTCGGCACCGATCCTCTCGATCCAGCCAGGATGTATGACGAGTACACCGCCGCCGCCGAACAGGTCCGCCCCTTCGTGGCAGACACCGCCCGGCTCCTCCACGACGTCCTGGCCTCCGGCGGCTCCATCATGTTCGAGGGCGCCCAGGGCACCATGCTCGACATCGATCACGGCACCTATCCCTTTGTGACCTCCTCCTCGGCCACCGCCGGCGGCGCCGCCACCGGAACCGGCGTGGGGCCCACCGCCATCGGCACCGTCATCTCCGTCACCAAGGCCTACGTCACCCGCGTCGGCGAAGGGCCGTTCCCCACCGAGATTCACGACGCCATCGGCGAAAATCTGCGCGCCCGCGGCCAGGAATACGGCGCCGTCACCGGCCGCCCCCGCCGCTGCGGCTGGCTCGACATGCCTCTCCTCCGCTATTCCAACAAGGTCAACGGCGCCGAGTGGCTCGTCGTCACCAAGCTCGACGTGCTCGACGAACTCGCCGAAATCCCCATCTGCACCGGCTACAAGATCAACGGCAAAGTCACCGACGAAATTCCCGCCGACGTCCAGGGCCTCGAGCAGATCGAGCCCGTCTACACCACGCTCAAAGGCTGGCAGTGCCCCACTGAAGGCATCGTCGACTTCGACAAGCTTCCCAAAGCGGCCCAGGACTATCTCCACTTTCAGGAACACCAGAGCGGCGCGAAAATCGCCATGGTTTCCACCGGCCCCGACCGCGAACAGACCATCTTCCTCCCCGACTTTCGCGCCGCGCTCAACGAGATTCACCGGTAAACTAAACCCGGCTCCCCTCGTCTACGATTTGCAGGCGCCTCCTCGGGCCCCCGTTTCATGCCGGAATTTTCTGCTTGTCCGTCAATTTCCCGGCTCCCCCCACCGGGCGGTTTGGTTAGAATGCCATTCGACAGAGATTGCGCAGCAACAGGAAGGACCCTTTCCTATGATCAGCTTTACCGTTCGGATGAAGTTCGCTCCTGAAGATCGAGAGGACGTGGCCGAGTTCCTGCGCCAGCTCACAACGGCCTCGCGTCAGGAGCCCGGTTGCGTCAGCTATATCCCCCACCGCATTGAAGGCGATCCCGATGCCGTCCTTATTTACGAACAGTACCGCGACTCGGAAGCCGCCGACGCTCACCGCCAATCGGCCCACTTCAAAAAATATGCCGTGGGCGGCCTTTATCAGAAAATGCTCGACCGCAGCCGCGAAGACCTCGTCGCCCTGGCTTGATCTTCCCGCTCCCGGTTCCGCTTCCCGCCTCCCCTGGCGTGCCAGCCTCCTTAAGCCCTGATCCGTTTCACCAGCCGCAGGCTCTCCGGCTCCCGCCGGAATGCTTCGTGCGTCCCTCCCACAAGGTCCGGAATCTTATCCGGCGAAACCGGAGGCGAAAGCAGATACCCCTGGTAGAGATCGCAATCGAGCTCCAGAAGCCCTTCCAGCTGCTGCTCCGTTTCCACCCCTTCGGCCACTACCGTATGCCCCAGCGTGTGAGCCATCGTAATGATCGCCTGCACAATCGATGAGGCCTTGGTCGATTCCGTCGGCTGCATCACAAATGAGCGGTCGATCTTCAAAATCGAGGCGCCAAGATCGCCCAGCCGCGCCAGCGACGAATGTCCCGTCCCAAAGTCGTCGATCGAAAACGCGATGCCTTTTCCTGAAAGCGCCGCAATGTGTTCCGCCACTCCCGCCCCGTTGCGCATCGCCACCGATTCGGTCACTTCAATGTGGATCAGGTGCGGATCAATGGCATACCGCTCCAGCGTGCTCAGCAGGTGGCTGGCAAAATCCTCGTGCATCACCTGCAGCCCCGAGGCGTTCACCGCCACCGGTACCAGCTCCATCCCCTGCGACCTCCAGATCAGCAGCTGCCGCGAAACCTCCTCCACCACCCACTCGCCCAACGGCACAATCAACCCCGCTTCCTCGGCAATCGGAATCAGCTTCCCCGGGCTCACAGCCCCAAACTCGGGATGATTCAGCCTCAGCAAAGCTTCCATGCTGCGTACCCGGCCGTCCCGCGCATAGATCGGCTGATACGCCAGCTGCAACGCCCCATCGTCCTTCCGCGTGCGCAGATAGGTTTCCAGCTTGCTCTGCTCCTCCGCCGTCTTGCGCAACTCCACCGACAGCCACACCACCCCCCCGGTCCCCGACAGCTTGGCTTCGTCGCGTGCGCTCTCCGCCCCGCGCCACAACGCAACCGCCTCGTCCCCATCATCGGGACCCACCGCCACACCGATACTCACCGGCAGCTCGATCCGGTATCCATGCACCACCACCGGCCGCACAAATATCTCCCGCACATCGCTCACCGCCTGGTCCGCGCTCGCCGTGCTCTTCAACCCCGTCGCCACCAGCGTGAACTCATCCCCGCCCGTGCGCGCCACAATGTCCATCGAACGCATCCGCGCCGTCAGTTCGCTGGCAATGCGCTGGATATACGCGTCTCCGATGTGCAGCCCGTAAACGTCGTTCACCCGCTTCTTGAAGCGATCGATATCCAGCGAGATCACCGCTACCTTCTCGTGATGCTCCTTGGCGTGGCCCAACGCCTCGGCAAGCATCGCCGGAAGCAGCGTGCGGTTGGGCAGCCCCGTCAACGCATCATGCTCCGCCTGGTGCTCCAGCTGCTCTTCCAGTTCCTCCCGCTCCGTCGAGTCCAATGCCATCACAAAACGCGCCGGCCTTCCTTCAAACTCGATCGGCGATGCGGTCACGTCCAGGTGCAGCAACGAGCCGTCTTTGCGCACATGCCGCGATGAGTGAAACGGACGCAGATCAAACGACGCCACGTGCGCAAGCACTGCCTCCCGCACACTGGGTTCCACCACATCGCTCAGGTTCTTGCTCAGAAACTCCTCGCGCGTGTAGCCGTGCATCGCCAGCGCTACCTGGTTGGCCGCAAGAAAGTTCAGCGTCTTCGAGTCGGTGATCCACAGCGCGTGCGGATTGTTGTCGAAGAGCAGACGATAATCCTCGTTCAACGCCCTCGCCGTGCGATTGTCTTCCTCCATCACCAGCAACACCATGCCGATCAGCACGCACACCTTGGGAATATTCCACACGTCGAGGTCGATCGCCAGTTGCGGCCACCCCTGCCCGATCCAGTAATCGGCAGGATAGACCGCGCTCCACGAAAGAAACCCGCCAATGATCAGCTTGGTCGCCGTCGAGTCCTTTGCCCGATCGGCGAAAAAGTGGATCGCCGTGATCAGATACACCTCTTCCAGCATCACCGGGATCACGATCTCCGCATGCCCCCGCGCGATTCCCGTCAGCATCCACACGCCGTTCGCGCTGCACACCAGCACCGAAAGCACGACGTAAAGACCCCGCCCCGGACGCGACGGCAAGGCAAGAGCCACGGCCACACTCTGCCGCACGACCACCGCAATCGCCAGGACCGCCGTTGCCTCCGGACTCATGATCGCCAGGCTGATCATGCCCAGCGTCATCATCAGGCGAACCGGCCCCAGATACTGCGCCAGCACTCCCCCCGTTCGATAAATCGTCCCGGAAAAAATGAAGAGCGCGCCGGCCACAATCAAAAAATCGACACGCCCGCTCGCCCGGATCTGCTGCCAGAACACCCCCGCAGGGTGCCACAGCGCCAGCGCTACCTGGGCTTCTATACAAAGCCAGCCGGCAATCCAGAAACGCAGCCGCTTGTCCTCCCGCCCCAGGGACATGGCGAAGAAGAGAAAAAGGAACAGACCTAGAACGGCCATGTCGATCAAAATCTGCTGCATGTCCCTTGCCAATCCATCCAATTCGCCCGGTTTCAACCGGCTCCCGAACCAGCTGGCTCCCGTTGGAACACCAGCCCCCTGAGGCTCGAGAAAACATGAATCTTTCCCGCCTATCGGCATCCATTGGCGCTGCGCTCAGTCCAATGAGCCAGGAGATGTGTTCCTTTAGTCATGCGCATGCGTTCACTTACCCAACAACCTAACCTCGTTCAATACGCATCCGTCTGATTCCAGGGAGAAATTGCCATGAACCCGCGTCCGCATGCGGACACCCCCCTTCCTTCCGGCACTCTCCGGAGCCTCACCCTTTCCCGCATCTTTTCCCGCGCTCTTCACTCCGTAATCATTGACCGCCCACTTGCTTCCGATCTACCATCCGATACGCCTATGACCAGGTTCAGCGTCCGCAGGAATTGCCGGCTTGCCGCCGGGCTCGCCGCCTTGCTGGCGCTCGGCGTCTCCGGCGCCCAAAGCGCAATGCCCCGCGGCGAACGCCACGAGGTCCGCCACCAGATCGATCGCCTCGAAGATCACTGGCGCGACGCTATCCTCAATGACAACGTCTCCGCTATGGATGCTCTCCTGGCCAGCGACTTCATGGCCATCACCCCCGACGGCACTCTCCAATCTAAAGACGAGCTCCTCGCCAGCCTGCGCAGCGGCCAGCTGCACGTCAAGTCCCTTGAAGTCTCCGACCGTAAGGTCCGGTTCTATGGATCAACCGCCCTGGTCACCTCCCGCGCCGAGATCACCGGCACCAACCCCGCGGGCGACATGAGCGGCAGCTATCGCTATACCCGCGTCTACGTGCGCGACGCCAGCGGCAATTGGCGCATCGTCAGCTTCGAAGCCAGCCGCATCCGCGACACCGACGACCACAAGTAGCCGCACATTCGGCGAACCCCTGCAGGCTTTTCCCTGATCTAATGGAGCGTGCCCGAACTACCCGAAGTGGAGACCATCGCCCGCGGCGTCGATGCCCGCGTGCGCGGTGACCGCATCACCGACGTCTGGCTCGGATCGCACACCGAGCCCTTCAAAAACCCGCCCGCTCAACAAGCCAGGGGCCTCACCGGCCGCGTCATCGAGTCCGTCGAGCGCGTCGGCAAACACATCGTCGTGCGCCTAAGCGCATCCCCTGCCCCCGCGCCGACAGCGCCTTCACCCTCCTCCAAAGCGCTCCCGCCCGGAGGCCAGTGGATCGTGCACCTGGGAATGACCGGCCGTCTGCTCGTAACCACCCCCGACGCTCCCCTCGCGCCGCACACCCACGCACGCCTCACCCTGGTCAGCGGACGCGAGCTTCGCTTCGTCGACCCCCGCCGCTTCGGCCGGCTGGAGTTTCGCGACCTTGGCGCCGTCCAGGCTTTCCGCGCGCCCGGCGCTGAACCCCTGAGCATCTCCGCAACCGATTTCGCCGAGCGGTTTCGCGGCCGCCGCCTCCCCATCAAAGCCGCCCTCCTCAATCAGAAGCTGCTTGCCGGGGTGGGCAACATCTATGCCGACGAGAGCCTCTTTCGCGCCGGCATCCGGCCGCGCCGCCAGGCCGGCCGCCTCTCCCGCAGCCAACTCGAAAGCTTGCGCCGGTCGCTGCGCGAGGTCCTCCGCCACGCCATCCGCCGCGGTGGATCTTCCGTCTCCGACTACGTCGACGCCGACGGAGTTCGCGGATTCTTCCAGCTCGAGCATCGCGTCTACCAGCGCACCGGCCAGCCCTGCCTCGTCTGCAAAACTCCCATCAGGAAAATCGTGGTCGCCGGCCGCAGCACCCACTTCTGCCCCCATTGCCAGCATTGACCCTTCCCATCGGAATCGCCTCGCCGGACCGAAAAATGCTCCACCTCTTCCACAACGGTCTATGGTTTTCAGGAGAAATCACAGATCTCTGCTATTGGAATCCAGACGAATCGACCGCGAGACCCCTGGCAAGTAACTGAAAACACATGAGTATGAAAAAGGAACGACGATTGCTATAAGGAGGGTGCCAGTGATGTACCGGCTGCTGGAAGATTCCGGCCAGCCCACAAAAAAGCAGGCGCCCGGCAAGAGCATCCGCCCCTTCCATGGGAGCGGCCCTGAAAAAAGGGAAGACCGGCCGGGGGAGCCTGCGATAGGCACGGGGAAATACCCCGGCCATGATTTGCTGGGAGGCCAGTGACCAGCACGGGAACGCAGAACGCCGCTCCGCTTGGAGCGGCGTTTTGTGCGTCTGGGCCCAGCCACCAGCTCCGGTTCGCACTCTCGATTACTTCTTTGGATTACTCTTGTTTGCTTCCCCGACTTGCACCGAACTGCGCCTCGCTGTAGTATCAAGTTTGCCTATCAAGGCGGCTGATGCGAACCACCCGGGATGGGGACGTGAAAGCTCGCCGCCGATGAAGGGGAATCTTCGCCAGCCTGCATAAGCCCTCATCGTTCAAGTGTGGCGAATCTCCCAGAGGAAGGGCATACCCGAGAAAAGCGCCGGCGCTCCATACCGATCCTGACAACCGGATGAGTCCGTATCCAGGTTCGCTGTATCAGCAGGCCGGAGCAATTTCACAGTGGAAGTCCCCCATGTGCGCGATTGTTGGTCGAGAAGCTCGGCTGCTGCCGTGGGAAGACTTTCTGTGAAATCACGATGAGTTCACGGGAACCGGGTCGATTGTCCGCGGCGTACCCTCCGCGGCAGCCTTCACGGCTCTCGCACAGAAAGATGCTCCCGCTCGCCGCGATTCCCCCGTCCCAGGCAGGACGAGCGGCGGGCAACCGGATTCTTGCTTCCCTCCACGGGCAGCCGGGACCCAGCAACGACAATGCACATTAGAGAAACGTTCCAGGAAGTGCACGCATGACGACAGAACCGACGCAGCCCCAGACAGAGACGGGGCCGGCCCCAGCCATCGGCCAGGGGCAGTCGCAGGGGCATCGCCGCCGCAGGCGCCGCCGCAAAAACAAGTCCAGCCAGGCAGGCGCTGCGCCCACGCAGCAGTCCCAGCCCCAGCAGATCCCGTCGATGCCGCAGCCGCAAGGTTCGCAGCAGAAACAGAACAATCCGCCGCGCCAGGGCGGCGGCGGGGGCCGCAGGAAGAAAAAGTTCTTCCAGAAAGGCGGCGGCGGTGCGCAAAACGGACAGCCGGGCAACAGCATCTCCGCGCCTTCCAATGGACGCCGCAAAGAACGGCAAAAAGGACCGCGCACCTTTGTCGGTCCGATGGACCATAGCTATCGCGCCGCCAACGGCAACGTCGCCGACGCGCCCCCCTCCACCATCCCCGTCTCCGGCAACGGCCACGGAAGCTACTACCCCGAGGTCTATCCGCAGGCAGCCGCCGCGCCCGTCCGCGAAGACGCCCCCACCCGCATCTTCTGCTTCATCGACGACCTGTTCTTCCAGGCCAAGATCCAGGAGACTTCCCGCAAACTCGGCATCAAGGTCGGATTTGTGAAGGGCGACAAAGACGGTGTGGCAAAAGTCATCGATGCGCCCGACGACGCCAAGCCCACACTGGTCGTCTTCGACCTCAACAACCTCAACGCCAAGCCCCTTACCCTCATCCCGAAGTTCAAATCCAAGTTCAAAAAAGCGGTTTCGATCATCGGCTTCCTCAATCACCTGCAGGGCGATCTGAAGCTCAAGGCAGTCGAGGCCGGTTGCGACACCGTCATGCCGCGCTCCGCCTTTTCACAGAGCCTGCCCAACCTGCTGCGCCGTTACGGCATGGAAGAAGACGACGAGTACATCCCCCAGCCCATGTGACGAAAGCTGGCACCGAAGAATCAGGGAATAGCAAAGAGCGAACAATACAAAAGCGCACTCATCGCGGGTGCGCTTTTTGTTTCTCTGTTTTTCAGTCCAGCCTTCCCGCTGCCCTCCTCAGGCAGCTGGCGCCGAAGGGTGATCTGTCCCGTTCTTGAATGCGTACATTGACCGGTCCGCTGCGTCAATCAAGGTATTCACGCTGATCCCATCGTCCGGATAAAGGGCCACTCCAATACTTGCGCTCAGCGGAACGTCAGTCCTTTCAAATCGAAACGGCAGCATCACTTCGGCGGCGATGCGGTCGGCAATCGCCGAAACATCCCTGCGGTTCACCGGGCTCTCGAGAATCACTCCGAACTCGTCTCCGCCAATCCGCGCCACCGTGTCCTCCTTGCGGGGTATCCGTCGGATTCGCAGTGCGGTTTCTCGGATGGCTGCATCGCCCACGCGATGCCCGAAACGATCGTTGATCCCTTTCAGCCCATCCAGGTCGATCGAAAGAAGCCCGAACGACATGGCGCGGCGCCTGCCGTTTGAAGTTCGCTGCCGCAGCCGATCATAAAAGAGGGCGCGGTTGGCAAGCCCCGTCAGCCCGTCCGTCGTCGCGCGTACATAAAGTTCGTCGGACTGGGTCCGCGCCGCGTTGTACATCGACGCGGCGATGAGTTCCGACATAATCTCCAGCACCCGCATATCCCGGTCCGTAAAAGCCGCCGTGCGCGTGGAGACAATCTTCAGCACCCCGACCGTCGTCAGATTGTGATTCAGCGGCGCGATCACGATCGAACGAATCCCCACTCGCCGGCACGGGCGACGATCCACCCTCGGGTCTGACTCCGTGTCCTCCGCGTAAAGAATGCGGCTCTGCTTCACGCAAAGTCCCGAAAGACTCCCTGCCCGCTTCACGCGCAAGCCCAGCAGTGGCTGCGCAATTCCGCTGACACCGCGGTAAACCATTTCGCGGCGCTCCGCGTACTCCAGAATCGCGCCATCCGCGTTCGTCAGCGACGGAAGACGCTCCACGACCGTCGCCGTTACCCCGGCAAGGTCGATCCCATACTTCGCAATCTCGGTCTGCAAGGCAATAATCTTCAGCAGAATCGGCTCGGTCAGGCCATGACCGGCCCGTCCATTTTCCATATGGGAAGCCCTCCCCGCCGGAAGCGTTCCCCGCGCGCCCTCATCGAAGCGAGGTACTGATTGAGACAAGAGGAAGTCTTGAGCGACCGACCCACTCTTGCGGGATTCTGCGTTCGCCGAGGAACGAAAATCAAGCAAAAAATGCCCACCGGCGTATGGTGTGACACTTATCACACCCATGCAGACAGGAACCTCCAGGTGCACCCCTCCTTGCCGCTTCCTGCGGCGTTCTCGCATGCAAGAACCCGGCGACGATCTTCCCCGGCCCATGGGACAAGGCACCAACCAGGAAGAAAACTCAGAACCGAAAAAGCGCGCTCCTCTTCGAGTACGCTTTGATTGTTCCCTGCTCCCGGCTCCCGGCCTCTCTCACTCCGACGCGGCAATGGCCTCGCAGATCTTTTCCACGGCATGCGCTTCTGCATCGCTCTCCGGCCGGTGTCCGTTCACCATCACCGAAAACACCACCATCTTGCCGCTCGCCGCCGTCAAATACCCCGACAGAGCCACCGTTTCATTCAGCGTGCCCGTCTTCGCAAACAGCTTCCCCTTCAATGGCGAGTTCCTGAAGCGATTGGTCAGCGTCCCATCGACTCCCGCCACCGGCAAAGTCGCCCGAAACGCCGGTCCCCACGACTGCCGCGCCACCCACGACAGCAGCTGCGTATTCGCCCGCGGCGCGATGCGGTCATCCATGCTCATGCCCGACCCGTCATAGAAAAAGAAGTCCTGGTCGCTCACCCCCGCATCCACCAGGAACTGCCGCACCACCCGCGTCCCCTGCGCCAGGCTTCCATCTTTCCCCAGCAGCTTGCCCAGGGTGCGCAGCAGCAACTCCGCGTGCAGGTTCTGGCTGATCTTGTTCGTCACCGTGATGTCCTCGATCATGGGCACCGACACATGCGAACCGAGCACGCGCCGCCCCGTCACCGGAGCCACGATCGATGGCAGGGTCACCGGCTGGAACCGCAGCGGTTCCGCACGCTCGCCTACAAAATCCCCCGTCCCGTTCGGCTCGCGATGCGCCGCATTCGCTGCTCCCGTCACTTGCACGCCGCGCAGCAGCAGAGCTTGCTTGAATGCCTGCGCAGTAAACTCCGCCGGCTCCTCGACCGCCAGATCCGCCGCAAATCCCGAGGGCGCCACCGTTCCCCACGCGCGCACCAGCATGTTGCCGGGCATGCGTTGCAGGCCCGGGCGCGCCATCTCTCCCGGCGCCGCCGGCGTCATCGAGTCCTCCAGCGTGTAGTACTCCACCGCCGGATCCCACTCCGCCGCCACGCCCCCCGGCGCTGAAGCATCCGCCTTCACCTCCAGCTCCGTCATGTTCTCGTTGAAGCTGAGCGCCGATGCCGGCGCGCCATACGCCCACTGCAGATCACCCCATCCCCACGCTGTGCCGTAAGGCTCGTTGAGAAAAAAACTGTCGTCGCCGATCACGTTTCCCTCAACCGTCCGCACACCCGCCTGCTCTACCTGCTCCGCCAGCAGTTCCAGCACCGTCAGCGGATTCGGTTTGGGCGCAGGCTCCGGCGCAGGCGCTGCCGGCGTTGGCTTCGCGCCCAGCGCGGCCGGAGCTGCAGGCGGTGCGGGCGGCTGGTATGGATAATTCCGCGCGCTCAGCGTCGGATCCCCAACCCCCATCAGCATCAGGTCTCCATGCACCACGCCGGCAGCATCCACGTCGCCCGTCGACACCACGTTCGTCGTCCAGGTCAGCGTTTCCACCGGCAACAACGCAAAGGCCGCTGCCGTGGTTGCCAGCTTCGCGTTCGAAGCCGGCGTGAACAGCCGCCCCTCGTTCAGCCCGTAGAGCGGTTGCCCGTTCAGGCTCGTCACGCTGATCCCCCACTCCGCATGGCTCAGCACGGGATTCGCAAGAATCGCCTGAATCCGATCAGCGATCGGCCCTCGCGCAGGAGCCGAACGCTCCTCGGGATGCTTCGCTCGATGGGTTTGCCCGTTCAACGCGCTCGGTGCAACGCAGGAAAATGCAGCCAGAAGGAAGAGAGCGGCACGAATGCTCGGCATGGCCGGAGTTTACGGCAAAACCACGGGCACCGTCTCTTTTGCTGTCCTCTGATCCTGTCCCTCGGACCCCTGCCTGTCATCCCCTCCTGCGCGTTCGGGTGCTCTTAGAATCGAAAATGGCATCCTCCGTGCAATCACGCGAACCCATCCCGGACCGCGCTCTCTCCTCCTGGCAACTGCGCTCCCGCGCCCTCCAGCTCGGCCGTCGCACCCTCGTCATGGGCGTCGTCAACATCACACCCGACTCCTTCAGCGATGGAGGTTCTTTCCTCGACACAAACGCGGCCGTGGCCCACGCAATGCAACTGTTCGCCGAGGGCGCCGACCTCCTCGACCTCGGCGCCGAAAGCACGCGTCCCGGTTCCAACGCCGGCGGCGCTGCTCCCGCCGTCAGCGCAGACGAAGAACAGGCGCGGCTTCTTCCCGTGCTCGCTGGAATCTTGAAGGCTCAGCCCCATGCCGTGCTATCGGTCGATACCTACAAGGCCGCGACCGCACGCGCCGCTCTCGCCGCCGGCGCTGAAATCATCAACGACGTCTCCGGCTTCACCTGGGATTCCGCTCTGCCCGAAATCTGCGCCCAGGCCCGCTGCGGCGTCATCCTGATGCACACCCGCGGCCGTCCAGAAGAATGGCGAACCCAGCCGCAGCTCGCCCCCGACGCCCTCCTCGACACCGTCCGCTTGGGCCTCGCCCAAAGCTTGTCCCTGGCCAACACCGCCGGAATCCCGCCCCAAGCAGTGGTTCTCGATCCCGGCTACGGCTTCGGCAAACGACTCAACGAAAACTTCACCTTGCTCGCGCGGCAACGCGAATTGCTCGTTCTCGGCTGCCCGCTCCTCGCCGGCCTCAGCCGCAAATCCTTTCTCGGCCATGCCCTCGCAGAGTTTCACGCAGGCCGGCCCGCCCCCACCCATGCCCGCGAAACTGCCTCCATCGCCGCTCTGGTCGCCGCCATTCTCAATGGAGCGTCCATCGTCCGCGTCCACAACGTTCGCCCCGCCGTCGAAGCCGCACGCATCGCCGACGCCATCCTCGCAGCACCCAACACCGCCGGCTGAATCTCCCTCTTTCCCTGCTCCCTACTCCCGGTTCCCGTCCCCACGCACTTCCTTCCCCAGCAACTCGTACTGGTCCGACGCCACATAATCCACGTGCGCCGCAATCGCCGCCCGCCACCGCACACGCGCCGCCGCCAGCGATCCGAAATCGTATCCGCGAAACCACCCGTTGCAGCTCAGCTCCTTCTCCGTCGCTCCGTCCAGCGTGTAAAACCGAATCCACAAGCCATTCGCGTGCGCCCGTTCCACCAGCGACCGCAGCCGCGCCATCTTCGCCGCCGTCCACTCTCCCGCATGCTGCTGCCCGCCCGCTTCTACCACGCGCCACGGATTGTTCCACCACCGCCGATAATTGTTCGCGCGCTCCGCGTCCAGCACCTCCGGCGCCGCCTGCGGATCCGCGTCCTCCGTGTGCACCGCGCCAAAATCCAGCACCCGGTCCTCCGGCCCCAGTTCGTCATAGAAAACCTTCTGTTGCGCATCCGCCTCGCCCGACAATACCAGGAGCGGCTTCACCTCCAGGGGCTGCACCGTCCCAATGTCATCGCCCTTGCGCGCCGACGTGATCCACGCCTGGTACTTCTTCAGCAGCGCCAGCACCGCCGCCAGGTGCTCCGGCTTGTTGTCCTTGAAGTCCAGGTTCAGCGTGATCAACGGCCAGTCCCCGCGATTCCCCTCGCGCAGCGCCTTCTCCACCACCGGCCGCACCCGGTCAAAGAAGTAGTGCTCCATCGTCGGCTCTTCGCCCGTCACCGGCTCCCCATGCGTCACCACAGACCAGCTTTTCCCCGTCTTCGCATCCGTGTACCACGCAAGATCCTGCTCGATCGCCAGCGGCGTCCCCGCCGACAACGCCCGATCGATCCGGTCGCTCCACCACTCAAAGTAGGGATAGCAGTTGTGCGCATCCATCAGCGTGCGCGAGCCCGGCGCCGGCGCCTCCTGCGCATGCGCGCCCCGCACTAGAAATGAAACAACCACCATCAACAGCAGCAAACGAATCAAACGTTGCATGCGCACTCCTCGGCGCCGATTCGAGTTCAATGCTCACCGGCCCGCGCGCCCGCGCGCCGGCCTCGTGCCCCATCAACCCGGCATGCCGCTGGCAGAAGAGTAATCCATCCAGGTTTCATTCCGGCAAATGCGGCCTCCGCACGCCACTGCCATGCAACAAACCCGTCCGTTTGAGCCCGGATCCAGTCCATTCCATCCGTCACTCTCTCCTTGACAATCTACACATCATAGGTAGATTGTCTAGGCGAGGTATCGCAATGAGCCCTCTTGAAAAAGCCGACCTCTTGCAAGGCACCCTCGATCTGCTCATCCTCAAAGTCGTCGCCCTCGGACCCGTCCACGGCTACGGCATCGCCCAACGCATCCGCCAGATCTCCTCCGACGTGCTCCAGGTCCAGCAGGGCTCGCTCTATCCGGCTCTCCATCGCCTCGAAAAACGCGGCTGGATCGCCGCCGACTGGGGCGAGTCGGACAATGGCCGCCAGGCGCGGTTCTACCGCCTTTCCGCCAGGGGACGGAAACAGCTCGCCGCCGAGCACGAGACTTGGAACCGCCTCTCCAGAGCGGTAGAACTCATTCTCCAATCTGCGGAGTAGCGACTTGCGCGGTGGAGGAGCAACTGCTTCGAACGGGCACGCGTTGAATGGTGCCCAAGAAGCCACCAAAGAATATTCCAGACACAGAGGGCGCTATGAAAAGCCATCCCGGCAATCCCGCCGCAAAGCATTCCGTCGATCCCGAGATCGCCCACCACATCGACCTGCTTACGCAGGACTTCCTCGCGCAGGGCCTTTCGCCGGAACAAGCGCGCCGCCGCGCCCTCATCGAGTTCGGAGGCCGCGAGCAGGTCCGTCAATCCGTCCGCGCCGTGCACGCCTCGGCCATCGTTGAAGCTTTTGCCTTCCACGCCAGAGCCGCCTGGCGCTTCCTGTGCAAATCGCCTGCCTTCTCGCTGACCGTCATCCTCACCCTCGCCCTCGCCATCGGCGCGAACAGCGCTGTGTTCTCAGCCATCGATGCCGTCGTGCTGCGCCCGCTACCTTTCCCCGAGGGCGATCGGCTGGCGGTCCTCTATCAGCACGACATCCAGGGCCGCAATGCGAATCGCTTCGTCGCGCCAGTGCGCCTCGAAGACTGGAATCGCCTCAACTCCACCTTCCAGTCCATCAGCGGCTATTACACCGACGACCTCAGCGAACTCTCCGGCTCGCTGCCCGAAAAAGTCACCGAGGTGCTTGTTGCCCCGCGCTTCTTCCAGGTGCTCGGCGTGTCCCCGGTCCTTGGCCGAACCTTCACGCCCCAGGAGGAGCACTGGGGAGGCCCGAACGCGGCTCTCATCAGCTACCGATTCTGGCAGCGGCGCTTTCATGGCGATCCGGCGGCCATCGGCGCAAAACTGCACGTCGGCGGCTACATGTATCCCATCGTCGGCATCATGCCCGCGTCGTTCCAGTTTCCCGATCGCGACGCGGACCTCTACAGCCCCAGCACACCCGATGCTCCTTTCGCCCAGCGGCGCGATTCCACCTGGTTCACGGTGATCGGCCGGCTCAAGCCGGGAGTTTCTATTCATCAAGCCAACGCCGACCTGATCGCCGTGCAAGCCCGCCTCGGCAGGCAATTCGCAAAGCCCGACAGCCAACTCACCGTCCAGGTCGTCCCCATGAAAGATGTCATCGTGGGCGGCGGCGTGCGCAGCTCGCTCTGGCTGGTCTACGGCTCGGTCACACTGCTCTTGCTCATCGCCTGCTCCAACATCGCCGCGCTGCTGCTGGCCCGCACCGCCGAGCGCGAACACGAAATCTCCTTGCGCTACTCGCTCGGCGCCCCGCGTTCCGCCATCATCGCGCAGCTTCTCGCCGAGGTCTTCGCCCTGGCCCTGCTTGGCGCCCTTGCAGGCCTGCTCGTTGCTGCCGCCGCGGCCCACGGGTTCCATCTCCTGGCCAGATCCTTGCCGCGCGCTGAAGAGATCGTCCTCAACGCGCGAGTCATGCTCTACTCGCTCTGCGCCGCTCTCGCAACCACGTTCTTGTGCGGGCTGTTTCCGGCCCTCCGCGGCACTCGCCGTACGCTTGCCCGCGCTCTCGCCTCGGGAAGCCGCACCCAGGTCTCCACGCGCAATCCCCTGCAATGGGCGCTGGTTGCCGTGCAGGTGACGCTCGCTGTCACTCTTCTCGTTGGCGCGGGACTGCTGCTGCGCAGCCTCGATGAAATCGCACGCGTCTACCTTGGCTTCGATCCCAGCCACGTCCTCACATTCCAGGTGAGCGGCTCGTGGGGCGAGACGGCTGACATGAAAACCCTGTCCCTCCACACAGATCGTATCCTCGAATCCCTGCGTACGCTGCCCGGCGTAGTTGAAGCCGCCACCAGCGATTCGCTGCCCGGCCTCGCCTGGCATTATCAGATCGAGTACAAATTTGACGGCAACCGCCAGCCCGGAAACCCCATGCTCGCCGATGGACGCTCAGTCTCCGCCGGCTACTTTCGAACCGTGCAAATCCCCATCGTTGCCGGCCAGGGCTGCAAACCCCAATCGACCACCGCGGATGCGCTCGTGAATCGTAGCTTCGTGGACCGTTATGTGAATGGCCAGGACGCCGTCGGCCACCATCTCTCCTCGGCAGAGGGCGCCTCTTCCTTCTCCTTGGGAGGCACGATCGTTGGCATCGTGGCCGATGCACGCGAGGAGGGAGCCAACATTCCGCCCGTCCCCACGGTGTATTCGTGCTTGAGCGCTCCCACGCCCTTTCCCAATTACCTTGTGCGCACCCAGGGCGATCCCGCGCAAATGGGCGAAACCATTCGCCGCCGCATTCACGAGATCGACCCCAACCGCTCTGTCTACGCCATCACGCCTCTCCAGCAGCACCTCGACGACGCCTCGCTCGAGAATCGCCTTCGCACCACGCTTCTCTCGCTTTTTGCCGCCACCGCTGTCGCCCTGGCCTGCATCGGCATCTACGGAACACTAAGCTATCTCGGCCGTCTCCGCCGCCGCGAAGTTGGCGTGCGCCTCGCCCTCGGTGCCCAACGCAGCCGGATCGTCCGCCGCTTTCTCGCCCAGGGCCTGCGTGTCACCCTCATCGGCTGCATCGTCGGATTAATTCTCGGCCGCAGCCTCAGCTATTTCCTCGCTGGTATGCTCTACAGCGTATCCGCGCTCGATCCCGCAACCTATGCCGGCGTCGTCTGCCTCATCCTGGCGGTCGCCGCGCTCGCATCGCTCGTCCCCGCGCTTCGAGCCGCCCGCACCGACCCCATCAAGGTCCTGCGCGATGAGTGACCCCGCAACTCGGCGGACTCTGGGCCGACTGCGATTGGTGGTACGGGAAAGACGGCCCCCGATCCCTCGTCCCCTGTTTCCCGTCACCTTTCCGACGGGTCGATCCGGCTCCTGCCATGAAACATCCGCCGGTTGATGTCCGGCCAGAATTCCCGCGCTATGAACGAAGCTGCATCGATGCCCACATCCACCGCCCACTCACTCGCAGTATTCGAAAAGCTGCGCTCGCGCGTCGGATAATACAGGCTCGACAATCCTGACGCCGCGCCCGCGCCCACAACTTCGCTGATATTGAAGGTCTCATTCCCCGCATCGTTGCGCGTCACCACCGCGCGACTCAGCGCATAACCCGTCCGCTTCGCGAATCCGCCCCGGCCCAGCGTGTAGTAGCGCGTATCTTCCCGCGTCAGCACCGGGAAAATGAATTCGACCATGTAATTCTCGCTTGTCTGGTCCACTGCCGCATGCCAGAAATACCGCGCATAGCCGGCTGCCCCCTGGTGAAATTCCGGATACGAATTCGCCGCCAATCCGTAACCCGCAAGCACCCCGGGAATGATCATCGACGAGTAGTCGAACGAGTCTTGCGTGGCGTCCATGAATTTGTCTTTCACCGTCTGCGGGGGCAGCTTCACATCGGTGCTCACGGCGCGAAAGTTTGGAATGATGCCGAGAATGCGCTTGGTCTGCGGCAGCCGTTCGTCTTCGGTCCTCGCCGGAGGCTCCGCGGCTCGCGGCCCATCCGGCAACGTCGCACTGCCGGCCGTCTGTGCAGGTTCCGCCGTTGGTTGCCCCGTTTGCGCGCGTAGCGAGATGCCGAAAATCGTAGTCAGCCAAATTCCCAGAACAACACGCACCGCGAAAGACCGGCCCCGCATCGCCCACGCTACGCCCGCGACTGGGCGCTCCTTGAGGGAGGAAAAAGGAGATCTCATTGTCTAGTCAGACCGTTTCTGCCGGCTCAAAGACTACCGGCTCTGCAAAAAATGACATAAAATTCATTCCTTAAAAATCCACCGCAAAGCTCACACCGCTGACACCGCAGCCAACGAAACTCCGGTCTTCTATTTCAAGTTCACGCGTCTCTTCACACCGGCAGTGGATTCCGCTCCGGGAAATTCCTCTGGTGCCAGTACGGATACGCCGGCTGCAGCGCGCTTGCCTTATCGAGTTTCGCCACTTGCTCGGCTGTCAAATTCCATCCCACCGCTCCCAGGTTCTGCTTAAGCTGCTCTTCGTTGCGCGCGCCAAGAATGATCGACGACACAGTCGGCCGCTGCTGCAGCCAGTTCAGCGCTACCTGCGGCACCGTTTTTCCCGTCTCCTTCGCCACTTCATCCAGCGCATCTACCACCGTGTACAAATATTCATCCGCCATCTGGGGTCCCGCTTCCGCTGTCTTGTGCAGCCGGCTCACGCCAGGCATCGGATGCCCACGCCGAATCTTGCCGGTCAGCCGTCCCCAGCCCAGCGGACTCCACACCAGCGCCCCGACCTTCTGATCCATTCCCAGCGGCATCAATTCCCATTCATAGTCGCGCCCCACCAGCGAGTAATAGACCTGGTGCGCCACGTAGCGCGTCCACCCATACCGATCCGCGATGGCCAGCGACTTCATTAGGTGCCAGCCGGAAAAATTGGACGCAGCGATATACTGCACCTTGCCTTCGCGCACAAATTTGTCCAGCGTGTCCAGCACTTCTTCAACCGGCGTCAAAGCGTCGAATGCATGCATGTGGTAGATGTCCACATGATCCGTCCCCAGCCTCCGCAGGCTCCCTTCGAGCGCGCGCCGTAAGTGGTACCGCGAGGTTCCCCGATCGTTCGGCCCATCGCCCATCGGAAAATACGCCTTGGTCGAGATCAGCACCTGGTCGCGCCGCGTCCCCAGCGCTTTACCCAGAATCTCCTCTGAACGCCCATTTGAGTAGCCGTCGGCCGTGTCGAACAGGTTCACCCCCGCTTCAAGACACGCATCGATCAGCCGACTCGCCTCGGACACATCCGTCTCGCCCCAGGCCTTAAAGAATTCGTTCGCGCCCCCAAAGGTCGCCGCACCAAAACTCAACACTGACACTTTGAGGCCGGAGCCTCCCAGCAATCGATATTCCATGCACCTAGGATGCTTAAGCCGTCCCGCCGTCGCAAATTCATCCGTATTTCACCCAACTCGCAACATCGAGCCGTACAAAATCGAATGGCCACCGGCTCGCCGGTGACCATCCTTCTACCCACCCATGCCACTCTACGCCTTGGTCGCCAGGATCAACGGCGAAGGCCCGGGGGAGGGAATTGTCCGCACATCCCCAAATCCCGCCTCCCGCAGCCACTCGCCAATCTCCTCCACCGACCACGTCGAGCCTTGCCCCGTATTCACCAGCATATTCACCGCGAAGAACAGCCCGTTCACCGGCCCTGTCCGATCCTTGTTCACCAGGAACTCCTGGATCGCAATCGTTCCCCCGCTCCTGAGCGCGGCCCAAGTCTTCGCCAGCAATTTGCGGCTGAGTATCTCGCCCTCGCTGTGCAGAATGTGCCCAAGCGTTGCCAGGTCATAGCCCGATCCAAAGTCCGCATCGTGCAGGTCGCCCTCGACAAAAGAGAACCGCTCCGCCAACCCGAACCTCGCCGCCGTACTCTTCGTCACGGGAATCACCTCGGGCCAGTCCACCGCCGTCACCCGCACTCGCGGTGAACTCTGCGCCTGCGCAATGCCCCATACGCCGGATCCCGCTGCCAGGTCCAGCACCCGAACCGGGCCCCCATTCGCCCCGAAATTCCTCTCCTTCGCCAGGAACTGCGCCGCTGGATAACTCATCGGAAAAATGTCCAGCACGAAATTCCGAAAGAACTCGCCCCCGCTTGTCTCCTCGTTCACCGCGCTTACCGGCTCCCCGGTCGCCACAATCTCGTTCAGGTTGAGCCAGCGCGGAATCAAATGTTCGCTGCAGTGCCGTATCAGGCCGCCCTGGAACGACGGCTTTGTGCTCACCAGAAACTCCGAGGCCTCCGGCGCCAGCCCATACCGTCCCTGCGCATCCTTCCTCAGAAAATCCAGCCCCACCAGCGCATTCATCACTGCCGTGAGACCCCGCTCCGAGGCCTTCGTCTCGCGAGCAACTTCCGCCATCGTCATCGGCCCCTTGTCGAGCACGTCGAAGATGCGGTGCTTGATCGCCGCCTCCAGGATCAGGGGAGGCACATATCCCCACGCCATTTGCATGATGCGTTCGGGTGTCACCTGCACTGGTGCTGTCGCCGCCATGTTGTCTCCTTTCGCAACCAATGGGGCTGCGTGATTCCAGTCGAGGGAAAGAACTACGACACCCGGCACGGGGAGCCGCCAGGCGTAGCGTGCAGCGTTCAGGTTAGCATCCCTCCGCCACCACCCTCGGCGTCAACACCAAGACCCTCCTGCGATGCCCCGCCCCCAAAGCATCTCCCGTGCTCGCCCGTGAGAAAATGCGCTTGAGTCTCTCCGGTTCCGCGCGTGCCCGACCTCCTCCACCCCGACCTGCTGCCTCTCACGTTCGATCAGCTCTCCACGCCCATCGGTCCCTTGATGCTCGTTGCCGACCAGGCCGGTAACCTGCGTGCCGCCCTCTTCGGCGACACCGAAGACATCGTCCTCCGCCAGTTGCGCAAAGACTACGGCCCGCGCGGCTTCAATCTCGCCCCCGCTCGCAATCCCCACGGCCTCACCGCGTCGGTAGCGCGTTACTTCGCCGGCGAACTCCACGCCATCGACCATCTCCCCGTTGCCACAGCCGGCACTCCCTTCCAGCGCCAGGTCTGGAAGGCCCTGCGCAATATTCCCTGCGGCTCCACAACCTCCTACGGCAAGCTCGCCGCCACCATCGGCCGCCCCGCCGCCGTCCGCGCCGTCGGCCTCGCCAACGGATCGAACCCCATCGCCGTCATCGTCCCCTGCCACCGCGTCATCGGATCCGACGGCTCCCTCACTGGCTACGGCGGCGGCATCGAACGAAAACGCTGGCTCCTCAACCACGAACAAACTCCCACCCTCTTCTGATGCCACCGTGAGCGAGCGGCAACGAGTCGAAGATCCTCTGGTTGCCGTCGTCCTCCGACGAGCGCCCGTCCCATCTCCGACCCCCATCCCCTCGCTCCCGGTGCTTACCCCATCGCCATCGTCTTCAAAATCTTTCCGCCTTCCTCCACCACGTAGAGCTGATTCACGGCCAGTTCTTTCAGCGTATCCACCGTCCCCGACGGCCACTTGATCTCCACCAGATCCACCTTCTTCGCATCGCCCAATCCAAAGTGAATCCGCAAATCGCTCGCCGAAAAATATCCGTTCGAGCTCCGCACTTCCTCCACCTGCGTCAGCGGCGATCCCGCCTTCGCCGTCAACAACGGCGTCCCCGTTTGCGCCACCACTTTAATCCTTGCGCCGATCCCCGTCTTGTTCGACTTCGTTCCCACCACGCGAATCTTCACCCAGCTGCGCTTCAGCGTCGAATCGCAGCGCAGCAGCTGCGGCACCGCGTTCACGCAGTTCACCACCGCATCCAGGTCGCCGTCGTTGTCAAAGTCGCCCACCGCAAACCCGCGCGCCTTCGCCTCGGTGGTAATTCCGCTGCCGCCCCTCAGGCTCACATCCTCAAACTGGCCGTTGCGCAAGTTCCGATAAAGATACTTCCGCTCCGCGTAGCTCGCGTCCACCTGCGTCCCATCCACCTCCGGATACACATGCCCGTTCGCCACCAGGATGTCGAGCCACCCGTCGTTGTCGATGTCGATGAAGCTCACGCCCCAGCCCAGAAGCCGCGTGTTGATGCCCAGCCCCGCCTGGTACGTCCGGTCGTCAAACGACCCGTCGCCCAGATTCATGTAGAGCGAATCCGTGTCCCCCGCGAAGTTCGTCTTCACAATATCCAGCAGCCCATCGCGGTTGTAGTCGCCGATACTCACGCCCATCCCCGCCTGCGGCTTGCCATCCGGCGAATACGCCACACCCGCTTCAATCGCCTGGTCCTTGAACGTTCCATCCTTCTGGTTCACGTAGTAGGTCGCCGACGTCGAATCGTTCGCAACATAGATATTCGGCCACCCCGTCTCATCCAGGTCCGCCGCCCCGCAGCTCAGCGCATAGGTGCCCAGTGACGCCCACATCCCCGCCTTCTGGCTCACGTCCGTGAACGTCCCATCTCCGTTGTTGTGGTAGAGAAGGTTCTTCCCGCCCTCCAGTCCCGGCGGACCGCATGCCACCACGATCCCCTTGTAGGTGCAGTTGGCATCCTCCGGCAGCGGCGTCGTCTTCAAGTCGAGATCGATGTAGTTGCCCACAAACAGATCCAGGCGCCCGTCTTTGTCGTAATCCAAAAATGTGCAGCCCGAGTTCCACCGCAGACGGTCCTGCAGCAATCCCGCTTCCTTCGTCACATCGCTAAACGTCCCATTCCCGTGATTCCGGAACAGCGCGTTCTGCCCGTAGTAGCTGACGAACAAATCGTTCCATCCATCGTTGTTGTAGTCGCCCACGCAGCACGCCTGTCCCCATCCGCTGCGCGCCAGCCCCGCCTTCACCGTCACATCGGTAAACGTTCCGTCGCGGTTGTTCTTGAATAAGTGGCAAACCGGCTCGTGTCCCTTCGCGAATCCCTCCAGCCTCCATCCGTTCACCAGAAAAATGTCCAGCCAGTCGTCATGGTCATAATCGAAAAATGCCGCGCCGCACCCCGTCGTTTCCAGCAGGTATTTGTTGCGGTGCTCGCCGCCGAAGATCGTCTCCACATTCAGCCCCGCCTGTTTCGCCACGTCCACAAACTGCACCCCGAGAGGAGTACCCGTAACCGGCGACGGCTCCCCCTTCGGCGCCGGCCGCGCCTGCGCTTCATACGCCTGCCGCGCGCTGCCCTTCGTCTTTGGTTGCGGAGTTTCCTGCGCCCCAACCCGCGCACTGCCCCACGCAGCGGTAAGAACGTCCTCCAGCGACAGCACCAGCGCTGTCCGCGACAGCGACTTCAAAAACTTCCGACGGCCCCAGCCCAAAATCCTCTCCTTCGCGCAAATTTCGCCTGTTGGTGGTTTCCCACAGCTACAGAAAATCATACGGGGCCTGCGTCCCCAACGTAGCCCCCGCGCAATTCTCCGCGTTCCGAGCGCCTCCCGCGCACATTGCGTCTTCTCTGCGGATTTTCAGCAACTTTTGCCCTGCGGCGGTGTCCAATTCAGCAAACAACTTCGTGTGCCTTCGCATTCCGGAAACTCCGGAAACAAAAAAACAAGGAGGCACAGTGACAGCCGTCAAGACGCTGGCCCGCGCAGCGCAATCGTGATTGCAGGCGGGTCGAGCGCAAATTGCGAGGTTGCCAAGTCCATCACTTCTTCACCGCACGCTCAACACGGAGCAGAAGCAGCATGGTCGCCAGAATTCTTTATTTTGGACGAGATACTTGTCACCGGCTCCCTGTTCTTGCTTCCGCCGGCTACTCAATCGAAAGCTGCGACTCCGTCGAAGAACTCGCTGCCGCCCTCCGCTCGCGCGATGCCGCCTCGGCCCTGCTCGTGTCCGACAAAGAAGTCGACGTCGCCGGCCGCGCCATCGCTCTCACCCGATCGCACTCCAGCGTGCCCGTCGTCGTCTTTCGCGATTCGAACGGCGATCCGGCCGTCACCTGCGTCGACCTCGATGTGCCCATCCTTACCCCGCCCTCCCAATGGCTTCCCGAAATCTCTGCACTGATCGCGCAGCACAGGAAGCTTGCTGGCTTCATGTGATCTTGAGAGCCCGCATCCCGGCCTCTTTCCCCACCCCTTGACTCCTGTTGACTCCTGCCCGTGGTCACTCCCCACCCTCCCACTTCGGTCACCCCGCAGGTGACTTGAGAGGGCCAATCCGGCTCCCCATCCGGGTGATTGTCCGCCCCCGATCGGCGGTCTAAACTGCCTTCAAATAGTGCAGTTCCCCTTATATCGAACTCGAACCGAGGACCCCCAAAAATGCTGGAAATGAAAAACCTGGATTACTATGAATTTCTCCAGATCAGCCCGAACGCCGATTCCGACACCGTTCATCGCGTCTACCGCTTCTTAGCCGCCCGCTTTCATCCCGACAATCCCGTCTCCGGCGATCCGGAGAAGTTCTTCCAGCTCAAGTCCGCTTACGACGTCCTCTCCAATCCCGATAGCCGCGCAGAATACGACGCGAGCTACAACCGCCAAATCCCCGAACGAACCCCTCTCTCCACCACCATCGACTTCATGGATCAGCTCGAAGGCGAATTGAATCGCCGCCTTGCCGTCCTCGCCGTGCTCTACTATCGCCGCCGCAACAACCCCTATTCGCCCGAAGTCAGCCTCGCCGAGATCGAAAAGCAGATGGGCTTCCCCCGCGATTACCTCGACTTCACCACTTGGTACCTGCTCAAGAAGGGCTACATCACCCGCGCCGACAACTCAGACTTCACCCTCACCGCCGAAGGCGTCGACTTCGTCGAGACGCAACGCGTCCATATCCCCCTCTTGAACAAGATGCTGACCAGCGGATCAGAGACCCCGGCCCCTGAGGAAACGGCAACCGTAAGTCCGGCTGTGATCGAAGTGCCGCCCGCTCCCCAGCCGGCCCCCGAACCTGAAACCAACACCAACATCACGCCCCTCGACTCGCTCGCCGCACGCCTCGAAAACATGACCTCCCGCATGGTCGTCATGCCTGACATGTCCGTGCGCTCCGATCGCCGCAAAACTGCACGCGATCGGCGCCGCCGCGATCGCCGCGAAACTGAACGGCGCGCAGAAAACTAGGCCGCTAACCCAGGCGCTTTCGATCTGCCGCAACGTTGCTCTTCGAGCTGCCTGTCGTCCCGAGAAGCTGCGCGCAGCGCGTCGAGGGATCTGCGGTTGCTGTTCGCAGAGTGTCAGCAACCGCCAACCAGTTCTTGGCATACGGCTGCTTCCGGCCAACGCAACCGGTCGCGGCCGTCGCACCGCGGCGAGCTTCCTGCTTGTGAGAGGCCAATCAGGAGGCTCGCTGGCGCGCCATTCCCAACCCCGCCATCCCCTGATCCCTGACAACTGATCCCTGACCCCGGCCCCTCCGGCTGCGTTTACTTCTTCACCAGCCCCAGTCTCAACAGGCTCTCCGCCGTCGCCGCCACCGCCTCTTCCACCGAGCGCGGCTTCCATCCCAGCACGCGCTCGGCCTTCGCGCTGGTCGCATTCTTGCGCTTGCCCAGCTCCGGCAACACCTGCTTCACCGCCGGATCCAGCAACGCCGCAATCCGCACCACCCAATCCGGCAGCTCCCGCGTCGGCACCCGCCTCGCCGCCGCGCCCTGCCGCTTCTTCAGCATCGCCCCAATCTCCACCAGCGAGACAAACTCCCCAGCCACCGCCAGAAATCGCTCGCCCTTCGCCGCCGGATCGGTCATCGCCCGCAGATGCAGATCCGCCACGTCGCGCACGTCCACGCCCCCAAACCAAAGTCGCGGACATCCGGGCATCGCGCCATCCATCATCTTCTGCACAATCAGAATCGACGTCGCGTAATCGGCGCCCAGCACCGGCCCAAACACGCCCACCGGATTCACCGCCGCCAGTTCCATCCCCCTGCCCTCCCGCGCAACCCAATCCCCCGCCGCGCGCTCGGCCAGCGTCTTCGATTTCACATACGCCGTCAACCCCTCGCCCTTCACATCCGTCCAGCTCGTCTCATCGAACGGCTCCGCCTGTTCCGCATGTCCATACCCCACCGCCGCAAACGACGACGTCAGCACCACGCGCTTCACGCCCGCATCCCGCGCCGCCCGCAATACCCGCAGCGCTCCATCACGTGCCGGCACAATCAGCTCGTCTTCGTGCTTCGGCACCTTGGCCGGAAACGGCGACGCCACGTGCAATACAAACTCGCATCCCATGGCAGCTTTCTGCCATCCCTCGTCCCGCAGCAGGTCCGCCGCATAAAAGCTCACCCGCTCGCCCGGCTCCGATCCCCCCTGCTTCAGCAGCCCCCGCGCTTCCGGCTCGCGTCGCAAATCCCGCACCGTCGTGCGCACCGTGTGCCCCGCAGCCAATAGCTGCAGCACGATATGACTGCCGATAAACCCCGAGCCCCCTGTGACCAGAACTGTGCTCATCGTGCCCACCATTCCCGATGCGGCCGCTCTTGAGGAGCAACCGATTTCCGCTTCATCCTACCGCGCGGATACCCCGCGCGCCGTATCCCCGCCGCGCGCCTCGCTCGCATCCCGGCCGCCCGCCGTATTAGCATGGACCACGTTTAAGAAAGACCACATTCCGCGCACCCGGAGGAAACAGATGGTCACGCGTAGAGAATTCCTCGACACTCTCGCCGTTGGAGCCGCAGGCCTCGCCCTTGGTTCAACCGCAAAAAGCTACAGCCAGATCGTGGGTTCCAACGAACGCCTTAACTTCGCCGTCATCGGCCTCAACAGCCGCGCCTATGCGCACCTCTCCAGCCTTCACGCCAATCAGGACCACGCCAGTATCGCCTGGGTTTGCGACGTCGACACCAACATCATGGGCAAGTTCGCCGATGCCACCGAAAAGCAGATGGGCTCGGCTCCAAAACGCGAGCAGGACTTCCGCCGCGTCCTCGAGAAAAAAGAGATCGACGCCATCACCATCGCCACCCCCGACCACTGGCATGCGCCCATGGCCATCCTCGGCCTGCAGGCTGGCAAGAATGTCTACGTCGAAAAACCCTGCAGCCACAACCCCGCCGAGGGCGCGCTCCTCGTTCGCGCCCAACAGAAATACGGCAAGCTCGTGCAGATGGGCACCCAGCAGCGCTCCTCTCACCACACCATCGAGATCGTCGACAAGATTCACTCCGGACTCATCGGCCGCCCCTACTACGCCAAGGCCTGGTACGACAATACCCGCAAGTCCATCGGCTACGGCCAGGCTGCCGCCGTCCCCGCCACCCTCGACTGGGATCTCTGGCAAGGCCCCGCCCCCCGCCACGAGTACAAGAACAACGTCCAGCCCTACAACTGGCACTGGTTCCGCATCTGGGGCACCGGCGAAGCTCTCAACAACGGCACCCACGAAGTCGACGTCTGCCGTTGGGCTCTCGGCGTTGACTTCCCCAATCGCGTCACCGCCTCCGGCGGACGCTACGCCTACAAAGACGACTGGCAGTTCTACGACACCCTCAACACCAGCTTCGAATACGACGACAAAGCAATCGCCTGGGAAACTACCTGCTGCAATGGCATGCGTTACTTCAATCGCGGCCGCGGCTCCATCATCGAGGGCACCAACGGTACCGTCCTCATCGATCGCGACGGCTACGAGATCTACGACCTCAAAGGCAAGAAGACCGACGAGTACCACGTCCCCGCCGAGCGCCCAACCACCACCGCCGACCTCGTAGGCGCCGATTCCATGACCGACGCCCACTTTGCCAACTTCATCGCCGGCATTCGCACCGGCGCCAAGCTCAACGCGCCGGTCGCCGTCGGCAATGTCGCCGTCACCATGCTCCAGCTCTCCAACATCGCCTGGTTCGTCCATCGCGAACTCAACCTCGACCCCAGCGACGGCAAAATCCAGAACGACGCCGAAGCCATGAAACACTGGGATCGCGAATACCAGCCCGGCTGGGAACCCAAGCTCACTTAGCGGCTAGGCGCAATCTGATTTCGGCATCCGTCAAAGCCGCAAGCCTTGGGTGCCCCGGGTCTCGCGTTTGAGGCCTGGGTTTCGACCCACGTCATCGAATTGCTTTTGCTCGGCGCCCCAAATCTCGCTTCCGAAACCTGGGAACGTATTCCGGATTTGCTGAAAGCCGACCGCTGAGAGCTGACAGTTGTTTTCCACGAGGCCCATCATGTCCATCTCCCGCCGCAACTTCCTTCGCTCCTCCGCCCTCACCGCCGCCGGCTACCCCATCCTTGCCGCGCCTTTTGCGCCAACGATGGGAATTGCCGAACCCCGCCCCATCTCCGGCCCGCCCTCGCCCATCCGGCTCGGCCTCGCCAGCTACACCTTCCGTGAGTTCGATCGCGCCCACGTCATCACCTGGATGAAACAGCTCAACCTCACCGGCCTCAACGCCAAGGACGTGAAGGACCATCTGCCCATGGACCCCGCCGGCGAAGCCCAGGCACTCGCCGACTATCAGGCCGCCGGCATCCATCCCCACGCCGTCGGCACCGTCTACTTCCCCAAGGACGAAGACGACGACATCCGTGCCAAGTTCGAATACGCCAAGCGCGCCGGCGTCCGCGTCATCGTCGCCGGAGATCCCGCCATCGCGACCCTCCCGCGCATCGAAAAATTCGTCAAGGAATACGACATCCGCTTCGCCATCCACAACCACGGCCCGGAAGACAAAATCTTTCATTCGCCGCTCGACGTCCTCAAGGCCGTCGGCTCCATGGACCCCCGCATGGGCTGCTGCATCGACGTCGGCCACACCGTCCGCGCAGGCACCGACGTCGTCGAAGCCATCCACGCCGCCGGCTCGCGCCTCTTCAACATGCATATGAAAGATCTCGACGACCTCAGCGCCAAAGACAGCCAGGTCGCCGTCGGCCAGGGACTCATGCCCGTCCACGAAATCTTCGCCGCCCTCGTCAGCATGAAGTATCCCGGCTGGGTCGACCTCGAATACGAGATCCACGGCGACGATCCCATGCCCGGCGTCACCGAAAGCTACGCCTACATGCGCGGCGTCCTCGCGGGCATGGGCTATAACCCCCACCAGACCGCCGCCTGACCCTCGAAGTGTCCGGGCTTTAGCGAAGACTACAGGCTTTCGTGAGCGGTCCGGGCTTTCGTTTGAATGCTACGGGCCGAGTGAATCTGCTCGAATGAAGGGTGTCGGCTTTAGCCCCTAGATCCAGGCGTCGTCTGCATTCCTCGCTCCACCGCGAACCATACCTCCAGTGTGAGCCCGTCGCCGGCCAATTCCCTCGTTCCCTTCACCCATCGTCTTGTCATGCGAATTTGACAACGCATCCTCATCCGAACTGCTGTAAGATCGCTTCGCATCGCGAACCTGTTCTCGCGATCGATCAAACACCACCCCCAACCCCGCTACAAAAGGAGGCACGATGAATTTCGCCCCATTGCGAAAGTTGCTGCTCCTCACTGCCGGCGTAACGCTGGCAACCACCGCATTCGCGCAGGACGGTTTCCAATTGCACAGCACCGCCTTCCAAAACAACGGCACCCCGCCGCTCGCCATGATCCTCAACGAATCGACCAATGGCGTAAATTCCTGCACCGCCAGCGGCGCTGCGGGCGGCGACCAGTCTCCCGAGCTCTACTGGACCGGCGCACCTTCGCAGACCCGCTCCTTTGTCGTCGTCCTCTATGACACCACCGCCAGCTTCACACACTGGGGAATCTACAACATCTCTGGAAATTTCTATGGCCTCCCGCAGAATGCAGGCGTGGCCGGTAGCAAATTCGGCACGCAGATCGAAAACGACTTCGCCTTCGGCCAGCAATACGACGGCCCGTGCCCGCCCGCCGGCTACGCGCCTGAAATTCACAACTACGTCTTCACTGTCTATGCGCTCAGCACCACGCTCAACCTGCCGGGCTCCGCAAACTTCCCCTCCAACGCGGAAACCCTCTACCACGCGCTCATCGCTGCGGAGGCGCAAGGGCAAGTCCTCGCCAAGGCTAGCTTGACCGCCCTTTACTCGGCCACGCCCGGCACCGGCCACACCGACTGACCCTGTCTTTGAAACCTGTTCCCGGCCGCCCCCAACCTTGCGCAGGCTCAGCGCGCAAGGTTGGGATGCTAGGAACCTGTGCAACGGTAGGATCCCAGTCCCCTATTCCCCGCTGGCAAACTGCTCCAGGTTCATCCCCAGTTCGTAGTTCTCTCCGTGCGCCAGCAGGTCGTCCCAGGTCACTTCGCGTTGCGTGTAACCCGCCATCCGTCCCAGCATGCAGCTCAGCGCCGTTTCCACCCCTGCGGCAATCTGGTTGTGCATCGGACCCGACGTGATGCTGTCGATAAACGTCCGCTCCTTGTCGCGATCCGCAAAGGCAAGATTGTCCAGGAAGCTCCCATTCGCGGCAAAGTTCCCCGATCCCGGCGCAGTCGCTGACGACTCGGTCCACTCCCACGCGTTCTCGCCCGTGATCTTCATCGGCCCCGAGTACGGCACCGTCGCCATTCCCTCCGCCCCAAACAGCTTCAGGCCCGCGTCGAAGCTCTTGTCCAGTCCGAACTGCGTCGACGCAAAAGCAAAATGCACGCCGTCGGGATACGTGTAGTCGACCTGGTAGTTGTCCCAGCAGTCCCCAAAGTGTGTCAGGATGTTGCGCCCGCCCGTCGCCGTCGCCTTCAGCGGATGCGCGCCTACCATCCAGTTGCACAGGTCGATGATGTGAATGTTCTGCTCCACCAGGATGTCGCCCGACAACGCGCGATCCCATAGCCAGTTACGCAGGCGATACTCGTCCCGCGAAATCCCCGGATGCGTCACTTCCTTCGACGCCGGCGCGTTGTAGTTCCCCGTCACCGCCGCTATCTTTCCCAGCGCGCCCGCCTCGATCTTCTGCGCGATCGCCGCAATGGGCGGCGCGCTGCGGCACTGGAATCCCACGTCCACGCTCTGCGTCGGCTTCACCCGCTTCGCAATCTCCAGCGCATGCTTGGCCTGGCGAATATCGATCCCCACCGGCTTCTCGCAGTACACGTGCTTGCCCGCCCCCACCGCCGCCTCCAGGTGCTGCACGTGAAAAAACGGCGGCGTCGAGATCTGGATCAGGTCCACCTGCGCCGAACCGATGATCTGTTCATACGCATGCGGCCCGTGAAACAACTGCCCGCTGTCAATCGCAGCTCTGCCCAGATCTGCATTCACCTTGTTGAAGTGGTCGTGCCCGCTCGCCAGCCTGTCGGCAAAAAGATCCGCCAGCGCCACCACCTGCGCCGAGGTGTTGTTTGAAAAACTCGTCGCGACCGCCGTGCCCCGATTCCCGCAGCCAATCAGCCCGAGCCGCACTGCCGAGTTCGCCTGGTAGCCAAACGCCGTTTCGCTGCGCAGCAGCATCATCCCCGTCGCTGCTGCAGATCCCGCATAAAGAAATTCCCGACGATCCATGTTCGCGCACATCTCCCTGGTTGTTTGCCCCTCTGGATGCAATGACTGGATTCCGTCTCGCGCCGCTCAGCCCATCACTTCGTGCAGAATGCGCTCCAGGTACACCTTTTCCTGCCGCACATCCTCAACCTGCTGCGGCCCCGATGTCTCCCGCTCAATCGTCACTGCGCCCCGGTACCCCAGCCGGTGCAGCTTCGTAAACACCGCGCGAAAATCCACCAGCCCTTTCCCGATCAAAACCTCTTCGCCCAGATTGCTCGGGTCTGTCGGCCATTTCCCGTCTTTCGCGTGAATGCTGCGCACGTGCGGCCCCAGAATATCCACCGCGTCCACCGGATTTGCCTTGCCGTAGAGAATCAGGTTCGCCGTGTCCAACCCCACACCCAGGTTCTCCATCCCCACGTCGCGAATCATGCGCGACATCGTCGTCGGCGTCTCCTGCCCCGTCTCCATCAGGAAATACTGCCCGTTCCCCTGGCAATGCTGCGCCACCATCCGAACCGCTTCCACCGCTCCCGCATACAACGGGTCTTCGGGATTCTCCGGGATAAACCCGCAATGCGTCTGTACCTGCCCGATGCCCAGCATCTTCGCAAAGTCCGATACCTGCCGCAGCGCGTCGATCCGCGCCGCGCGCGTCGCCGGCGGCACCACCCCGATCGTCGACGGCCCCTGCATGAAGTTCCAGATCAGCGGCGGAGGACCCACCACCTCGACCGCCGTCGCTACCACCTCGTACCGCGCCAGCAGCTCCTTGTACTGCGCGGCAATCTCCGCCGTGAACCCGCCGATGTACTTGTCCAGCGAAAGAAAGCAGTTCGAGAATCCAAGATCGTGCACGCGACGAATCGTCGCCTCCGGCGCGCCGAACGGGCTCACCAGCAATCCCAGCGCCATCGGCTTCAATCGAGAATCCTCCGCCTGCGCTCGTCCCGCCAGCAGCACATCTGCCGCCAGCGCCGATCCCGCCACTCCCAGAAATTCCCGACGGTCCACTCGTCCCCTCCCCAACTCAACTTCAACAGCCCACCATCCGCAATTCCACATCCGCCGGAAACGAATCCAGGGGCCGGCTCACACGCCCTCACGCTCATCCGGCATCAACCAGAAGCATCGGTCCTATTTATATCCCTTCGGGCAGCCCTTCGTACATTGCGCGGCACACCGCGGACGATGCCCTCATTGTGGGCAACGGACCGGCGAACGGGCTCGAGATTCTTCTTGGCGATGGAGGGTCG
Organism: Occallatibacter sp.; assembly: GCA_035508975.1. Taxonomy (GTDB): domain Bacteria; phylum Acidobacteriota; class Terriglobia; order Terriglobales; family Acidobacteriaceae; genus Telmatobacter. Next base: position 8,063 of record DATJMC010000030.1, on the reverse strand, counting down.
CGGCTCCGCGCCGCCGCGTGGCTCCGGCTCTCAGGCCAGCGCCAGGTTCATGTTGCTGATCGCCTCATCCACTTCCTGGGTGCTCTTGAAGCCCACCGTCGCGCAATCCACGCCCGCATTCTGGAAAGCGAACCGCATCGCCTTCACCCGGTCGTCGTGGCTGTGGTCGAACTGGCCCCCGCCGCACAGCTTCATCCCGATCACACCCAGACCTTCCTTCTTCAATTGATGGATGTGATCGACCACCTCGCTCACGTTGTCGGGGTGGTTGGTGTCCTCGTACGTCGGCCCGTCCATGCGCGCGCCCTTGTGGTTGATCCGGATCAGCCCCACATCGAGCCACGTCGTCCCAGGCATCTGACGCAGCGCCGGCAGCCCGTGCACCGAGGCCCCATGCGTGCGAATGATCTTCCTCTGCTGCGCCTCCAGGATTCCTTCCTGCCAGCGCTTCGTCGTCTCCGGCCAGTCCGCCGTATGCTGCCAGTGCAGCAGCATGATGTCGAAGTACTCGGTCTGCGAGGTCTGCCGCAGCTCGTCAAACTTCGCCTGCGGGTCAATCCCCTCGTGAAACGTCGTCACCTTGCTCATCAGCTGGTAGCTGTCCCGCGGCAAACCCTTCAGCGCCTCCCCCAGCATCGCCGGCGTCTCGTAAGCCTCGGCCGTCTCAAAGAACCGGATGCCCCGGTCGTACGCATACCGCACCAGCCGCGTAAACTCCTGCTGCCCCAGCGCCGCCTGCACCGCCCCGCCATCCGTCCCCGTCCCGAAGGCCAGCCGCGTCACTTCCACCTTCGAGCGCCCCAGCACCACCGCGTCCGTCGCGGTCGCCTTGGCTGCCGCCGGAAGCGTGCCCACCGTTGCCATCGCTCCCGCGGCCAAACCGGTTTTTAGAAAACTACGCCGTGTCGTTGAACTCATCTTCGACCTCCGCGGCTCAAGCGGGTCCGCGAGCCGGATGACGGCATGTTAGCACGCACCCCACCCAACGGCCCGAATCTCCTTCCCGCTTCCAAGGCTTTTGTGCGCGTGGCGCGTCTGCTGCATGCAATGCCCGGGTGCCCCATCCTTGCGCCGCTTTTGCGCAAGGGTGGGAACCGATGCCTGACGACCGATCCCTGACTCTACTCGATCCGCAGAGCCGTCATCGGGTCCACTCGCGTCGCGCGCATCGCCGGTGCCCACACCGAAATCAAAGAAACCCCCAGCAGCAGCAGCGGCGTCGCGAAAAAAGCCACCAGGTCAAGCGCTTTCACTTCGAAAAGAAAACTGTTCAGAAAGCGCGTCAGCCAAAGCGCTCCACCCACGCCAACAATCACTCCAATCAGCGTCAGAGTCATGCCCTGCCCGATCACCATGTTGCGCAGGTTCGATGCCTGCGCTCCCAGCGCCATCCGCACGCCCAGTTCCTGCGTCCTCTGTTGCACCGAGTACGACATCACTCCGTACACCCCGATCGCCGCCATCAGCAGTCCCGCCGACCCAAACACCGTCAGCAGCAGCATGTTGAATCTCTGCCGCGCGATGTTTCTCGCTTCAATCTCCTCCATGGTGCGCACGTGCGCCACCGGCAATCCTCCGCTGGCATCGCGAAGCGCCGCGGTCATCTGCGGCACCAGCCCGCGAGGGTCGAGCTGCGTGCGCACGATCCACCACAGCGGGGCCACCCGCGAGTTCAGCGCCGTCTCCAGGTCCGGCATCTGCGCCAGCGGGATAAACATCATCGGCATCGGTTCCCGGCCGGGCCCCGCATCATGCGTGTCCCCCACAATCCCGATCACCTGCCGCGGTCCTTCCGCAAACGCCGGCCCGGCCCCAGCCCCGATCACAATCCTGTCCTTCAGCGGATCCCCGTTCGGCCAATATCTCCGCGCCATCGTTTGATTGATCACCACCACTCCCGGCGCCGACGCGTCATCCTGCTTCGTGAACGTGCGCCCGCGCTGCAAAGGAATCTTCAGCGCCGAAAAATAACTCCACGAGGTCGAATAGAAAGCCGCGCCGCCCGTGAACGGTCCATTGCCCTTCGGCCGTCCGACAATATCGAAGCTCATTCCAAATCCGCCCGCCATCGGCAGGCAATTGCTCACGCCCACATCCACAACTCCCGGCACCGCCAGCAAGCGATCCGTCCCCTCCCGAACCACCTGCGCAAGCGGCGCAGTCGTCTGAAAGCGGCTCCCGCTCATCGACATCGACATGCTGATCACGTTGTGCATCGCAAACCCCGGGTCGACCGATTCGAGATTGAGAAATGTGCGGATCAGAAGTCCTGCCCCGATCACCAGCACCACCGTCAGCGCCATCTCCACGATCACGAGAATCGAACGCAGCTTCCCGCTGCGAACGCTCATCCCCGACCGGCTCCCGTTCTCATTCAGCGCCGACGTCAGGTTCGAACGCGCTGCCGTGATCGCCGGAATCAATCCAAACAGGACCCCCGTCAGCAGCGAAATCCCGAGCGTGAACAGCAGGATGTTCGTGTCCAGCGATACCGCCGACCCATCTTCCCCAATCCGCGGGATATTCCCCGGGTTGATCCGCAGCAGAATCCTCACACCCGCATAGCCAAGAAAGAGCCCGATCAGCCCGCCCGCGAGCGACAGCGTCAGACTCTCCAGCAGCACCTGCCGGATCAACTGGCCCCGCCCCGCGCCCAGCGCAGCCCTGGTCGCGAATTCCCGCTTCCGCGCCGCCGCTCTCGCCAGCAGCAGGTTCGCCACGTTCGCGCAGGCGATCAGCAGCACAAATCCAACCGCTCCCAGCAAAACCATCAGCGGCCGCCGCATATCGCCAATCAGCGATTCCTGCAGCGACACCACGCCGAATCCCGCACCGGGTGGAAGGGAATCCGCCCCATACATGCGTCGGTACTGGTCCGCTGCGAGCTTCAGTTGCGCATTCGCCCGTTCAATGCTGATTCCTGGTTTCAGTCGCGCCGCCACCGTAAAGTAGTGCGCCATATCCTGCGAGTTCATATCGAACTGGAACGGAACCCAAAGGTCCGCCGGCGTATCCGTCACAAAATTCCGCCCCACCACGCCCACAATCAAATACGGCTGGCCGTCCAGTTGAATCGTCGACCCCACGGCACGCGCGTTGCCGCCGTAGCGATTCTTCCACAGCCCGTAGCTCAGCACCGTCACATGGCCGCCGTTGGGACTGTCTTCCGCTGCCGTAAACGTGCGCCCCGCAACCATGGGAGCACCGAACATCGCAAAGTAATCGGCAGAAACGTGAATCCCCTGCACCTGCTGGGGATGATCGCCTCCCGTAATGTTCAGTCCCGCCCCGCCAAAGTCGTAGGCCGCCACCTGCTGGAAGATCGCCCTCTGCTGATGCCAGAGATTGAACTTCGGGATATTCGCGCCGGGAAATGATCCCTGGCGGCTCGTGTTCCTCAACTCCACAAGGGCCTGCGGATCGGGATACGTCAGCGGACGAAGCAGAACCGCATCAATCACCGAGAACACCGCCGTATTCACTCCGATCGCCACCGCGATCAGCAGAATCGCGATCACCGCGAATCCCGGCGTCTTGGCCAGCGAGCGCGCTCCGAAGCGCAGGTCGCGCCACAAATCGTCAACCCACGGAAGCGACCGGTAGCGCCACACTTCCTCCCGTCTGGTCCGCGAATTTCCAAACCGCACATTCGCCTGCCGCCGCGCCTCCTCGGCCGTCAGGCCCCGCGCTTCGTTGGCATCGCGCTCATGCGCCAGGTGCGATTCGATCTCTTCCGCCAGCTCACTGTCTTTCCGGGCCCGGTCCTGGTAGCGCTTCAAGTTCATAACCACCGCCTATTCGAAAGATTCCCCGAGAATCAGCCCGATCGCGCGCGTCATCCTGCGCCAGCGCCCCGCCGCCGCGCTCAGTTCCCTCCGGCCCTTGGCCGTCAGCCGATAAAACTTCGCCTTGCGGTTGTTCTCGCTCACACCCCACTCCGACGAAACCCAGCCGCGGTCTTCCATCCGGTGCAGCGCCGGATACAGCGACCCCTGCTCCACATCGAGCGCCTCTTCCGACCTCCGCTCGATCGCCTCCGCAATCGTGTGCCCGTGCGCCGGCCCCAGCACCAGCGTGCGCAAAATGAGCATGTCCAGCGTTCCCTGCAAAACATCTCCCGCATCGGGCGGCCTGTGCATTGCCATAAACGGTTTCTTCCCTCGAATGACTATGGGAGCCCCAGCATACTCCACTCGAATGACTATGGGAAGCATTTTTTCCTGAAACCTTCACGCTCTGTCATCCCCTTCTGCTTCACGCCCCGCCTTCCCCGAAGCTGCGTCAGCCTTTAGCCGCGGAATTCCCGGCAACATCCTCGATGCGCCGCGCTGGCGCACCCAAACATTTGCGTCCTCGACCGAAAACCACCCTCGCCCGCCTTCCCATCCCCGGCGTATAGTGGGTTCGTTACGGCGAAGGCGCTCTTCCTTTGCATCTGGGGAGAACTCTCGGCACTTCTCTCCCCTGTTCCGCAGGCTCACGCCGTTCCATGCCCGTCCCAATCCCCGCACGATTCGCCGGAGAGAATGGATGTTCGAGGTCACACCCACACGCAAGGTTTACGACGTCTGCATCATTGGTTCCGGCCCAGGCGGCGGCACCGCCGCAAAAGTTCTCACCGAGGGCGGCCTTAACGTCGCACTCCTCGAAGCCGGACCGCGCCTCAACCCCGATCGCGACTTCAAAGAGCACATGTGGCCCTACCAGCTGCCCCACCGCGGCGCGGGCATCGGCGGCCGAAGCGATAACTTCGGCGAGTTCCTCGCCCCCAACGGCTTTTGGGAAATTCCCGGCGAGCCTTACACCACCGCTCCCGGTTCCTCCTTCCGCTGGTTCCGCTCGCGCATTGAAGGCGGCCGCTCCAATCACTGGGGCCGCATCGCCCTTCGCTTCGGGCCCGCCGACTTCCTTCCCCACTCCACCGACGGCGTCGGCGACGACTGGCCCATCACCTACGACCAACTCGCCCCCTACTACGACAAGGTCGAGTCCTTCATCGGCGTCTTCGGCTCCAAAGAAAATGTGCCCAACGCCCCCGACGGCATCTTCATGCCTCCGCCCAAGCCGCGCTGCACCGAGACCCTCATCAAGAAGGCCTGCGATCAGCTCCACATCACCTGCATCCCTTCGCGCCTCGCCATCCTCACCCAATCGCTCAACGGACGCGATGCCTGCCACTACTGCGCCCAGTGCGGGCGCGGCTGCCGCTCCGCCTCCAACTTCAGCTCCAGCCAGGTCATGATCCCCCCTGCCGCCGCCACCGGCCGCCTCACCATGTTCGCCAACGCCATGGCCCGCGAAATCGTTCTCGGCGCCGACGGCAAAGCCGAAGCCGTCTCCTACATCGACAAAACCACCAAGTCCGAGCAGCGCGTCTACGCCAAGGCAGTCGTCGTCGCCGCCAGTGCCTGCGAGTCCGCGCGCCTCCTGCTCAACTCGCGCTCCTCCAGCTTCCCCAACGGCATCGCGAACTCCTCCGGCGTCGTCGGACGCTACCTCACTGACTCCGTCGGCAGCGACCTCGCCGGATATTTCCCGCAGCTTGAAAACTTTCCCATCCACAATCACGACGGCGTCGGCGGCATGCACCTGTATATGCCGTGGTGGCGCTTCGGCCAGAAAGGCGAGTTCCTCCGCGGCTACCACATCGAGTTCGGCGGCGGCCGCGACATGCCCGGCGTCGGCAGCTTCGAGCGCACCTGCGGCGAGCACGAGGGATACGGCGTCGCCCTCAAGCAGCGGTGCCGCACCTCCTACGGCGCCGTTATCGGCTTCAGCGGACGCGGCGAAATGATTCCCAACGCCGACTGCTTCTGCGAGATCGATCCCGAGGTCAAAGACCAGTGGGGCATCCCCGTCCTGCGTTTTCACTGGAAGTGGAGCGACAACGAGCTCAAGATGGCCGCCGATATGCAAGCCACCTTCCGCTCCATCATTGAAGCCGCCGGCGGCACCGTCATCACCGGCACGCGCCGTCATCCGCTTCCGCAGCCCAGCGCCCTGCCTCAGCCCAGCTCGCCCCCGCTGCCGCCCGGCGTTCCCATCGCCCAGGGCGGCGAAATCATTCACGAGCTCGGCTGCGTGCGCATGGGCAACGACCCCAAAACCTCCGCGCTCAACGCCCACTGCCAGGCCCACGACGTCAAAAACGTCTTCGTCGCCGACGCCGCGCCCTTCGTCTCCAATCCCGACAAGAACCCCACCCTCTCCATCATGGCCCTTTCGTGGCGCACATCCGAGTATCTCCTCGACCAGGCAAAGAAAGGAGAACTCTAGCCTTGAACGCTCCTTCCCGTCGCGCAATCCTCAAGTCGCTCACCGTGGGCGCCGTGGCCGGCTCCGTCCTCCGCGCCATCCCCCTCGAAGCCGCCCAATACGCGCATAGCCTCATCGCAGCCGAAAAGTCCGACGGCTCGGCATATACCCCAAAGTTCTTTTCTGCCGGCGATTACAAGACCCTGCAATCGCTCTGCGAAACCATCCTGCCCGCCGACACCGACTCCGGCGGCGCTATCGAGGCGGGAGCGCCCGAGTTCATCGACCTCATCACCAGCGAAAACTCCGCCCACCAGCAGATCCTCGGCCCCGGCATTCAGTGGCTCGACTCCTCCTGCACCTCGCGCTACGGCAAGCCCTACACCGCCTGCGCGCAGAACCAGCAGACCGAGATCCTCGACCTCATCGCCTATCGCAAAAATGCCGAGCAGGATCCGAGCCTCACCCATGCTGTAGATTTCTTCGCGCTTCTGCGCAGCCTCACCGCCGACGGCTTCTTCACCAGCAAAATCGGCATCAAGTACCTCGGCTACAAGGGCAACACCTACCTGGAGTCCTTCCCCGGCTGCCCGCCCGTGCCCGGCGTTTGACCACACGAGTCCTGCGCAGCACATGCTGCATGCAATGCCCTGCTGCACGCAATGCCTTTGAAGGGTACGGGCTTCAGCCCGCACATCCCGGCAAACAAACGCGCGGGGACTTCAGTCCCTGAGGGACGTTTTTTGTTTTTTATCGGAGGATCACGCAACCGCCCGCGATCTCATTTCGCGCTAAACTTCCTGAACGGAAAGAGCGCGCGCAGCGAATCAGGGCGACGATAGCCACGCTCTGGCTTGGCTCACCGCATGGCGATCAAAATAGCGCATCTCCGCAGCCGCAAACGGACTCGTGAGGTTCACCAGCGTGTGATGCCACTTGGTCGCCCCGATCACGGCCAGGCGGCTGATTCCCCCGTAATGCTTCAGGTCGAACTTGATTTCCTCCCAAAGCCCGGAAGGACTCCATCCTTCAAATTCGCTCATGTCAAAAAGCACGCGAATTTTCTCGTTTTGTTGAGTCAATGCCTCGAAGCGTGGAGTGAAAGCGGAAAAATCCTCTTCGACAAGCTTCCCCTCGGCCTTGATTACGATCGCATCTCGATCGCGCATTATCTGGATCGGCACCTGCAGCTCCCGTCGCCCCGCTTACTGGGTAAGATGCCTGCGCGTGAGAATCCGTATCCATCTCGCTTCCGTGTCCGGGCAAGGCTTGGGCCTGCCATCGGCAATGCGGTGCTCAAAGCCATCGATGCCTTCATCGCCGGCGTCCATGAGCGCGGACAAGAAGTCCTGAGCCCCTTGAAGGGCACGGCTTCAGCCCGTACATCTCGGCAAACACACACTGAGAGGCGGTCTCCGGACGAGCACCAACGCCCAGCGTTCCGCGATAAGGAGCGCGCCACGCTTCCGTTGCATGCAATGCTTAATTCGGCGTGGGCCGATCCACGGAATCCACCACCAGCGTCGCCACCGAGCCCTTCTGCGACTCCAGCTTCAGCCCCAGCTGCTCTTCGAGCGCCGTAAATAACCCCGGCGTTTTGACGTCCGCGGTGCCGTTATCGGCCTCCGCGGTGCCCGGGCGCGGCGCACTCTCCGGCGTCCACTTCAAGTCGAAGTCGTACTTCCCCGTCAGCCCCGTCTTGTCGACCACCACGCGGTCGCCCGTTTCCGGCAGGCGCGAAAGAACCCCCGAGGCAAAGTCTTCCATTGAGATACCGGCCGCATCAACGTTTCCCGGGCCCATCATCA
>DATJMC010000029.1:0-2149 GCA_035508975.1 Occallatibacter sp. | reverse complement strand
TTCGATGAAGTGCGTCGCGGCTACCGCATCAAGGAGCGTCTGCTCCGTCCCGCATTGGTCCGTGTCGCCAGCAATCCGCAACAGAAGGAAGCATGAGTCGAACCGAAAACGTGATTAAAGCTGACTATTATGAAGTGCTGGGCGTAGTGCGCGGAGCCTCCGATCAGGAGCTCAAGGCCGCATATCGCAAGCTGGCGATGCAATACCACCCGGACCGCAACCCGGGTAACGCCGAGGCGGAAGAGAGGTTCAAGCAGTGCAGCGAGGCCTATCAGGTTCTCACTGACCCCGATAAGCGCGCCGCGTACGACCGCTATGGCCACGCCGGTGTCTCCGGTGTGGGACACGGCAACGGCGACCCCTTCGCCGGTATGCCCGACCTCGGCGATATCTTCGGCGACCTGTTTGGATTCAACGTGGGCGGAGGGCGCAAGCCGTCGCGCACGCAAAAGGGACGCGATGTTCGCTTCGACAAGACGATCGAGTTCGACGAGGCGGTGTTCGGCAAAGATACGGAAGTGGTCATCCGCCGGATGGAAGCCTGCTCCGATTGCCGCGGCACCGGCTCGGCTGACGTGCGCGGTCCCTCAACCTGCCAGCAGTGCCAGGGCCACGGACAGGTTCGCTATCAGCAGGGCTTCTTCTCCATCGCCCGCACCTGCAATGTCTGCGGAGGCACTGGCACCGTCGTCTCCAACCCCTGCGGAACCTGTCGCGGCGACGGTCGCGTTCAGCGCGAGCACACCATCAATGTCAGCATTCCCGCCGGCGTGGAGGAGGGAACCCGAATCCGCTACCAGGGCGAGGGTGACGCTGGCCGCTTCGGTGGTCCGTCGGGCGATCTTTACATCGTGCTGTCGGTCAAGCCGCACCAGTTCTTCGAGCGCGACGGCAACGACCTGCACTGCGTTTTGCCCATCTCATTCCCGCAGGCTGCTCTGGGAGCCGATCTGCAGATTCCTACCCTGGAGGGCGAGACCACGCTGAAAATTCCCGAAGGCACGCAAGGCGGGAAGGAGTTTCGTCTGCGCGGCAAGGGTGTTCCTTATCTCAACGAGCGCGGCCGCGGCGACCTCATCGTGCAGATCGCGGTGCAGACTCCAAAGAAGCTCACCCGCATCCAGAAAGAGCTGCTGCGCCAGCTCGGCGACACGTTGACTATCGACAATGTCCCGACATCGCGCCGCTTGTTCGACAAGGTTAAGGAAATGTTCTCCTAGGTTCGCGCATTATTCTGACTTGCGAGCCGTTCATCGAGCGCTGCGACTTCCCCGCAGCGCTCTTTAATTTTGCATCTCTACAAGCCATGCGTTCAAACTGGAGCGCGTTCGCTTTGATGCGATTTGAGACAGTCAAGTGCCCATCCGTGATTTTGATGGTTACTTTTTAGGGTGATCGGCTACCCCGGTCTGGCTATTTCAAAATTCCAGAATTCCCACATAATCGATCTGAGGCCTGAGAGGCGTAGCCCCATCGGCTACGCCCCTTCCGACAGCATTTCCAACCTCATTCTGTAAGTCCGAAGTCGATGCACGTCCACTCCCCCCCAGATGCAGTTCGTCTGGCAACTCAACCGCAAAAAACGTGAAGTCGGCAATCTGATCCAACACTGTTTCAAATTGGAACTCAGATATGGAGAATCCGTCTTTTCATTGCTGCGCCGGGCGAGCGGCGAGATACAGTCTCAGTCGTAACGCCGCGGCATTTGGCAGTCGCGATCTCTGCCGTACACATCATGGAAAGAGAGTGTGAACATTGACGAAATTCCTGAAGTACTCTTTCTTGGCATTCGCTTTGGTTCTCGGTACGAGCGCTAGCGCACATGCCCAGAGCCTCTGGGATATTTTGTTCGGTCATCACGAACCCAGACACCACCAGGACCCAATGCACCACCAGGACCCACTGCACCGCCTTGACCCACCGCCCCGCGCTCCAGAGATCGATCCGGCCCTCGCAATCAGCGGAATAACGCTTGTTGCTGGGACCACCACTGTTCTGCGCGCCCGGCGTCGCAAGTAAAAACGGAGAAGGTTCTGCCTCTTTATGACAACCGCGTCCTGGCTGAGAGCGGCTTTTCTCGGCCAGGACCTCTTTTTCACCTCCCCCGCCATCTCCTTGGACGTCTCTACCTCCTTGCCGCGGTCCTGGC
>DATJMC010000028.1:0-26092 GCA_035508975.1 Occallatibacter sp. | reverse complement strand
GGGCGCAAGATCTGCACTCTCTGACGGCGGAAAGCTGACCTTGTCCCTCGAGTGCTATCCTGTGGCGGCCTTAAGCAACAGCAGAGTAGCGGTCCAGATTCGAGCTCGCTAACTTGGCGCCATCGTCCAGTCGCCTGCTCTGCGTTTGACAGACAGGCCAAAGGAATCGTCCAGAATGAAGACCCTCGTGGGAGTTGTCTGTCTCTGCCTTTCAATGCTTGCCGCCGCACAATCCGGAACCTACGACTCCGCCTCCAAAACCTTCCGGCTGGATGGCGGCAACGTCTCTTACGTCTTCGGCGTCAATTCCCGCGGCGAACTGCAGCAACTCTACTGGGGCGGGCGCCTCGCCCCGTCCGACCACTTCCCACCCGCTCAACCCGTGCGTGAGTGGTCCTCCTTCGATGGCTCCTATACCAACACTCCCCAGGAGTACGTGGGCTGGGGCGCCGGCCTCTACAATGAACCCGCCCTCAAAGTCACCTTCGCCGACGGCAACCGCGACCTCGTTCTCCACTACCAGAGCCATCGCGAAACCGAGCACGGCTTCGACGTCACACTCAAAGACATCTCGCGCGATCTCGTCGTCGTCCTCCACTACGCCATCGATCCCGACTCCGGCATCCTCGCCCGCTCCGCCACCATCGAGAACCACGAGCAACAACCCGTCACCATCGAACAAGCCGCGGCCGCAGCCTGGTCGCTCCCCCCGGGCCATTACACGCTCAACTACCTCACCGGGCGCTGGGCAGGCGAGTGGACCCTCACCCAGGAACCCGTCCTGCCCGCAGCGCGCATCCTTGAGAGCCGCCGCGGCACCACCGGTCATCAGGCCAACCCCTGGTTCGCCCTTCAGGCCGGCGACACCAGCGAAGATCACGGCGACGTCTGGTTTGGCGCCCTCGCCTGGAGCGGCTCATGGCGCATCACCATTGAAAAAGACCAGGTCGACGCCATTCGCGTCACCGGCGGCTTCAATCCCTTCGACTTCGGCTACGTCCTCCATCCCGGCCAATCTCTTGAGACGCCCATCTTCTACGCCGGCTTCAGCGCCCACGGCCTCGGCGGCGCATCCCGCCTCTTTCACCACTTCCAGATCGCCCATATCCTCCCGCACCGCATCGGTGAAGGCAACAGCGCCGCGCCCAAGCCGCGCCCCGTCATCTACAACTCCTGGGAAGCCACCGAAATGAACGTGACCGAAGCCGGGCAGATCGCCCTCGCTGAAAAAGCCGCGGCCCTCGGCATCGATCGCTTCGTCATGGACGATGGCTGGTTCGGACAGCGCAAGACCGACCACGCCGGCCTCGGCGATTGGTATGTCAACCCCCAAAAATTTCCGCGCGGCCTCAAGCCCCTCATCGACAAAGTCCACTCCCTGGGCATGGACTTCGGCCTCTGGGTCGAGCCCGAAATGGTCAATCCCGACTCCGATCTCTACCGCGCACACCCCGATTGGGTTCTCAACTTCCCGGGCCGCCCGCGCACTGAGCAGCGCAATCAGCTCGTGCTCAACCTCGCGCGCCCCGACGTTCGCGCCTATGTCTACGGCTTCCTCGACAAGCTCCTTACCGATAACGACATCGCTTTTCTCAAGTGGGACTATAACCGCAACTGGTCCGAGCCAGGCTGGGATCAGCTTCCACCCAACGAGCAGAAAGAAGTCTACGTCACTTTCATTCGCAACCTCTACTCCATCCTCGCCGAGCTCGAGGCTAAGCACCCCAAAGTCGAAATCGAGTCCTGCTCCGGCGGCGGCGGCCGCGTTGATCTCGGCATCCTCAAATACGCCGACGAAGTCTGGCCCTCCGACAATACAGATCCCTTCGACCGCCTCAGCATGCAGGATGGCTTTACCTACCCCTACACCCCGCAGATCATGATGGCCTGGGTCACCGACTCGCCTCACTGGCTCAACAAGCGCTCCACCTCGCTCACCTACCGCATGCTCAGCTCCATGCAGGGCTCTTTGGGCATCGGCGCCAATATCGCCAAGTGGACCGACGAAGAAACCGCCACCGCCAAGCGCCTCATCGCCGCCTACCACCAGGTCCAGCCCACCATCGTGCAAGGTGATCTCTACCGCCTCATCTCGCCGCGCAACGGCAGCGAGTTTTCCGCCACCCAAACTGTCAATCGCGACAAGTCGCAGTCTGTCGTCTTTCTCTTCATCCACTCCACGCAGGAAGGCCGCGGCTTCCCGCGCCTCCGGCTGAAAGGCCTGGACCCCGCCGCCACCTACGCCATCACGCCCATCGAAGGCAAAGCCCGCGATGACACTCCCGGGACTGCCAGCGGCGCCTGGTGGATGAACCACGGCCTCGACATGAGCGAAGACTTCCGCGGCGACTTCCAGGCCGCCGCCTTCCGCCTCGACAAGAAATAACGGGGATCGTCACCACTCCGGGTGTTCAGGGTCTTGATTCTCAGCCCAGGGAGGAAAGCACCTCAACCCCACGTCTCCTGCTTTTGCACGAGCCGCTAAAATGGCCTCGGGAGTTGAAGATGAAAAACCCCGTCTCCGCGGAATCCGCCTCCGACTTCATCGACGCCAAAATCAACTCGCTCGGCGACTGGCGCGGCAAAACCCTCGCCCGGATGCGCGCCCTCATCCACGCCGCCGATCCTGACATCGTCGAGGAAGTCAAGTGGATGGGCACGCCCATCTTTTCTCACGGCGGCATTGTCTGCACCGGCGAGACCTACAAAAGCGCCGTTAAGCTGACCTTCGCCAAGGGCGCTTCTCTGCCCGACCCCGCGCGTCTTTTCAACTCCAGCCTCGACGGAAACGTCCGCCGCGCCATCGACATTCACGAAGGCGAAAAAATCAACGAGCCCGCATTCAAGGAACTCATTCGCGCTGCGGTAGCGCTCAATCTGCAGTCCAAGCTGAAGCCCCCGCGCCCCAGTGGCAAGCGCTCCACCACCCGGGCTTAGAAGCTCGCCATCCAGCCTTGCAGCAAAGCCGGAAAGCAGCCCAGGACCAGCACCGAAGCCGCGATCAACCCCAGCACCATCATCGTCACCGGGTGTACCGCCATCCGCGAGTCATCCATCGCGGGCACGACAAATGCGCGCTTCAGCACCTGCAGATAGTAGTAGAGTGATACCGCGCTCATCGCCACCGCGATCGTCACCAGTGCAAATGGCGAGATGCCTCGGTCAACGCCCAACACCACGGCAAACAAATTGAACTTGGCCCAGAATCCCACCAGCGGGGGAATGCCCGCGAGCGACAGGAAAAACACCAGCAGAATCGCCGCCAGCGCCGGGCTGCGCCGATGCAATCCGATAAAAGCATCCATCCGGTCGCTTCCGTTCGCGCGCTCAACAACCGCTACCACACCGAAGGCCCCCACCGTCGTCAGCCCGTAGGTCAGGATGTAATACAGCACCGCATTCGCGCTCGCCGTCGTATGCGAGAAGTACGCAATCGCCAGCAGAATGTAGCCTGCATGGGCAATCGCCGAATAGGCCAACAACCGGCGCACGCTGCTCTGCGCCAGCGCTGCCAGGTTCCCCAGCACCATCGAGGCCCCTGCCAGCGTTGCAATGGCGATCGACCAGGGGGCGCCGAGTCCGAGCATCCGCGGAAGATGCTGCCCTTCGCTCAGAAGCACAGAAACTCGCACCGTCTTCGCGTCACCAAAAACGTGGGCAACCGCCGTGCTGATTGAAATCAGCAAAGCAAAGCTCGCCACCTTCGATACCGACGCGATAAAAGCCGCAGCCGGCGCGGGCGCGCCTTCATAGGTGTCCGGCGCCCAAAGGTGGAACGGTGCCGCCGCAACTTTGAACCCCAGCCCCGCGGCAATCATCACGAGCGCCACATCCAGCAGCGGGGTCGCGTTGATTCCGTTTGATCCATACGTGGCAAGCACCACCTGGTGCAGATTGGTCGAGCCCGCAATGCCGTAGAGATAGCTGAATCCGAATAGCAAAAACGCCGCCGACATGCCTCCGAAAAGGTAGTACTTCATCGCCGCTTCTGCGCTCTTGCCCGACTTCTTTGCGAATGCGGTCAGGATGTAGAGCCCCAGGCTCAGCAGTTCCAGCCCGATGAAGATCACCAGAAGGTCCTGCGCGCCCGCAATCAGCAATCCGCCCGTCGCGGCCATCAGCGTTACCGCCACAAACTCGCCCGCGTTGCGCGTAAACGATGAATCCATCAGCAGGAACAGCGTCAACACCGTCAGCGCCAGGATTCCGATCTGCGCAATCGCGGTGTATCCACCCACCGCCAGCAAAACCTGGTCGCCCGTCGGTGTCAGCAGCGGTCCCTGCGCCTGCAGTGGAATCGTCAGCAACGACACACCGCAGCCTAGAACGCCGAGCATCGCGGCCGTCATCAATCGTGTGTTGCGCGCAGCCTTGCGCAGGAAAGCTAGATCGACCACCAGCACCAGCAGCGCCGCCACTTCCAGCGCCGTCTCCGGCAGCGTCACGCGAAAGAGGTCTGCGTAGTTCATTGCATGCCTCCCGACAACATCGCCTTCACCGCCGGCTCAATCGCCTCTAGCAGGATCCGCGGATAAAGCCCGACGAACAGGCTCGCACCCAGCAACAACCCAACCCCCGCCACCTCCGGCCACGTGATCGCCGCCAGTTCATGGCCGTGCTCGTGAACATGTGCCGCCGGATGCGCGTCGCTGAAGAACGCCCGCTGCAGCGCCCGCCACGTGTACGCCACGCCCACCACAATGCCCACGCCCGCTGCGCCAGTCCACCATGGGTCCGCCTTCCACGATCCCACCAGCACCTGTAGTTCCGCCACGAATCCTGAGAATCCCGGCAGCCCCATCGACGCCACACCCGCAATCACAAACGCCCACGCCGCAAAAGGCAGCCGCTTCGAAAGATGCATCGTCTCCAGGTCCGCCAGTTCGCGCGTGTGCGTCCGCTCATACACAATGCGTCCCACAATCGCGAACAGCAGTCCCGCAATCACGCCGTGCGAAAACATCTGCAGTACCGCGCCGGTCATGCCGATCTGGTTCAGCGTCATCAGCCCCAGCAGCACAAATCCCATGTGGCTCACGCTGGAGTAGCCGATCACAAACTTGAAGTCGCTCTGCACCAGCGCCACCAGCGCTCCGTACACAATCCCGATCACCGCTAGCACCGCGAACACGTCGCGCCATGATCCCATGCCCAAAAATGAGAATCCCCACGGATCCATGCCGCGCGGAAACACCGCCATCGCCACCCGCAGGCATCCGTATGCGCCCAGCTTCATCACCACGCCCGCCAGCAGCATCGATGCCGCCGTCGGCGCCGCCACGTGCCCTGTGGGCGCCCAGGTATGCAGCGGCCACATGCCCGCCAGGATTCCAAACCCCACAAACACCAGCGGAAATGCCCACATCTGGAAGCTCACCGGAAGTCCCGCATGCGCCAGGTCCACCAGCCCGGTCGAACGACTTCCCGCCGTCGCATACGCCGCCAGCAACCCGATCAGCACCATCGCCGACCCGACAAACGAATACAGCGCCAGCTTCATCGCACCATATTCCCGCCGCGTCGATCCCCAGATCGCGATCAGAAAATACTTCGGCACAATCGCAATCTCGTAGAACACGAAGAGCAGAAAAAGATCGAAGCTCAGGAACACCCCGTAGACGCCGCCGATCAGCGCGAGATAGAACGCAAAAAACTCATTCGTCCGCAGCTCGATGTTCCAGCTGAACAGCACCCCTGCAACCGCCGCAATCCCCGTCAGCAGCACCACCACCAGGCTGATGCCATCAGCCGCCAGCGTGTAGCGAATCCCCATCGACGGAACCCAGGGCGCATCCACAATCACTGTCCGCCCCTGGCCCATCCCCGCAATGAACCCTGCTACCGCCAGCACCAAACCCGTAACCGCAACCGCCAGCGCAAGCCACCGCGCCAATTCCGCGCGCCCCTTTGGCAGCAGCGCTTCCACCAGCGCACCGGCAAACGAGAGATAAATCGTCCAGGCAAGCATTCTCGTCAAAATCTCCAGTGCGTCAGCAGGTTCACAACCGTTGGGTTCACGCCCTCGAGCACCAGCTGCGGCAGCAGCCCAAGCAGCAGCATCAATCCAATCACCGGCACCATCGCCAACCGTTCTCCACCGTGCAGGTCCGCAAAGTTTGCCCACTTCTCCGGCACAGGCCCGGTAAAGACTTTCTGAATTACCGTCAGAATCACCGCCGCGGTCACCAGCAAACCCAGTACGCTGATCGAGGCGCTCACCCACGACAACACAAAGACTCCGCGGAAGATCAGGAACTCGCCGACAAACCCGTTAAGCCCCGGCAAGCCCAGCGATGAGAAGAGCGCAATCCCCATCAACCCTGCCAACACCGGCGCGGGCTTGCGCAACCCGCCAAAGTGATCGACCCATCGTTCCCCGCCGCTACGCTCCTGGATCATCGCAATAAACCAGAACAACGCCGCAGCGGTCACCCCGTGGTTGAACATCTGCAGGATCACGCCATTCAGCGCTGCCGCCTGGCTCGTCTGCGCAGCCGCACCCGTCGCTGGAACCGCCAGCGCGAAGATCCCCAGCATGCAATAGCCCAGGTGATTCACCGACGAGTACGCAAACACGCGCTTCAAATCGCGCTGCGCCGCCGCGGCCCACGCGCCCATCACCACCGTCGCCACCGCCAGCACCAGCAGCGGCGTCCGCATCTGCGCGATCTGCCGCCCGAACAACGGCAGCGCGATCCGCAGCAACCCGTACACGCCCATCTTCGACATGCCGCCCGTCAGCAACATCGTCACCGGCGACGGTGCCTCCGAGTACGCAGCGGGCAGCCACGTGTGAAACGGCATCAACGGAACCTTCACCGCGAATCCCGCCAGCACCCCTATCGCCAGCCACATCATCACCGGCCCAAGATGCGCCGTCACCATCTGCTGCAGCGTGCCTGAAGACGCCATCGCAGCCAGCTGAACAAAATCCATCGTGCCCGGCGCATCCTTCGTTCCCGTCGCAACGAAGACTGCCAGGAACGAAAGCAGCAGCGCCACCGATCCGGCCATCGTGTACACAAAAAACTGCGTCGCCGCCGGCCCGCGCTTCGCCCCGCCCCACAGCTTGATCAGGAAAAACGCCGGGATCAGGCTCAGCTCCCAGAACAAAAACCAGTGAAAGAAATTCAGCGCCGTGAACGATCCGAAGAGTCCCGCCTCCAGCATCAGCACCAGCGCAAAATAAAGCGGCTGCCGATGCACCCTGTGCGCCGCGTCCACCGACATCAACGTCACAATCGCCGACAGCAGCAGCATCAGCGCGCCCAGCCCGTCCACGCCCAGGTGATACTCAATCCCCAGCGATGGCGCCCACTCCGCCCGCTCCACCAGCCCAATCGATCCATCCGCGGGCAGCTTTGTCCACACCACCAGCGCCAATGCCAGCGCTGCCAGCGTCGTCACAATCGCAACCCAGCGCGCGTGCTTGCCTGCGAAAAGCGAGATCGCTGCGCCGGCCAGGGGCAAAACGATCAGCAGCGATAAGAGAGGAATTCCGTTCATCCCCGGCTGCTCCAGATCAGAATTGCCGCCAGAACAACAAAGGCCAGCGCCAGCAGCCGCAGGTACATCTGCACCCGTCCGCTCTGCAGCCTCGCCGCCAGGCCGCCGCCATTCGCCAGTTCCTCGCAGCCCTTGTCGAAGCCGCCGTTCACCCAATGCACATCGAACAGCCGGCTCAATTGCGCAACACCGCGGAAACCCCATGCAACCGCAGCCACCGCTCCGCCCCACACCCGGCGATCGAGCCAATCCGCCACCCGCGCCCACCAGCCATAAAACGCAATCACCGTCACGCCGTAGAGCTCATCGACATAGAACTTGCGCTCCAGCAGCGTCCACAACGTCGGCAGCGAGCGCTCCAGCGGGTCGAAATCTTCCGCCTTCACTTTCTTGTTGCCGTAAATTCGCCATCCCATCCCGAGCCCAATCAAAACGATCGCAGAAGACGTCAGCATTGTCAGCCCGGGACCGCGCTCCAGAAGTCCGCTCACGCGAACCCCCGCAGTGTGATTCTCAAGGAAACCCTGAAACCACGGCCAGGCCGGCGTCCCGACAAAGCCGAGAGTCATCGCGCAACATGCCAGGATCATCAGCGGAACCAACATCACCGGGGGGCTCTCATGCGCCTCGCCATGTCCCCGCCAGTTGCCGAAAAACACGTAGCTCACTTGCCGCATCATGTAAAACGCCGTCAGCAGCGCGCCAAACGCGAGCATATAAAAAGGCGCCTTGTTGATCTCCCATGTCTGCGCCGATTCCAGAATCCCGTCCTTGCTCCAGAATCCCGCAAACAGAGGAAATCCGCACAGCGCCAGCATGCCGGCCGCATACGTCAAAAACGTCCACGGCATATCAATCTTCAACGCGCCCATGCGGCGAATGTCCTGCTCCTCGTGGCACCCATGAATCACCGAACCCGCGCCCATGAAGAGCAGCGCCTTGAAGAACGCGTGCGTGATCAGGTGAAACATCCCCACCGCCACTCCGCCCACGCCCAGGCCCGCCATCATGTAGCCCAGTTGCGACACCGTCGAGTAAGCAAGAATGCGCTTGATGTCGTCCTGCCCGATCGCGATCAGCGCCGCAAAAAGCGCCGTCGATGCGCCCACCCACGTCACCACCGTCAGAGCCGTCGTCGATCCAATCACGTCTCCGGATTCCGACAACTGCACCCCCGCCTGCATCAGCGGATACACGCGCGCCACCAGGTAGACGCCTGCCGCCACCATCGTTGCCGCATGAATCAGCGCAGAAACCGGCGTCGGACCCTCCATCGCGTCCGGCAGCCAAACGTGCAGCGGCAGCTGCCCACTCTTCCCCACCGCTCCGGCAAAGATCAGCAGGGCAATCGCTCCCGCGGCCGTCAGCCCAAGGTGCGACGGCGTTGCCAGCAGCATCGCCAGCTTCAATGCCTCCATCGACCCGGCGCCCCCGTCATAAAACAGCAGCGTCCCGGTCTGCGCAAAAAGCCACACAATGCCCAGCAGGAAAAAGACGTCGCCCACGCGCGTCGTCAAGAAAGCCTTCTTCGCCGCCGCTGCTGCCGACGGCTTCTGATACCAGAAACCGATCAGCAGGTACGACGTTAGCCCCACCAGCTCCCAGCACATAAAGAGCAACAGGATGCTGTTCGCAATCACCACCCCCAGCATCGCGCCCGCAAACAGTGAGAGAAAGCAGAAAAAGCGCGTGAAGTTCTCGTCGTGCGCCATGTAGCCGACGGAGTAGATGAAGATCAGCAATCCCACGAAGCAGACCATCACCAGCATCACCGCGGCCAGCGGATCGAGCAACCACCCCAGGTCCGCGTGCGCCGTTCCGAACTGCAGCCACGAAAAATTCACCGTCTCCCGCACCGCATGCCCGCTTAACCAGCCCGCCACCACGTGACCGAACGCGGCCAGCGAAAGCAGCAATGAACACGCAAGCGACCCAATCGCCAGCCCCGCCGCCGGCCTCCGCAGCGGCTGCTTCATCACCGCGATCACGCCCGAAGCAACGATCGGCAGCGCCGGAATCAGCCACAGAATTCCCGTAATTCCTGAAGCCGAGATTTGCGGAGTGAACACAGCTTCCTGCATCACCGCCTCACCCCTTCATCCTGTTCATCTGGTCAAGGTCCGTGGTCTGCGCGTGGCGATGGATCTGGATCACCAGCCCCAATCCCACCGCCGCTTCCGCCGCCGCCACCGCAATCGAGAAAATCGCGAACATCATGCCGGTCAGCGCCTCGGGATGCGGTCCGTAGCGCCAGAAGGCGATCAGATTCAGGTTGGCCGCATTCAGCATCAGCTCGATGCCGATCAGAACCAGGATGGCGTTGCGCCGCGTTAGCGCGCCCGCCAAGCCAACCGCGAACAGAAGAGCGGCCACCAGCAAATATCCAACCAGGGGTGTCGTCATTCTTTTATTTGGCCCCGTCTTTCTCATGCATCGCCACAATCACGGCTCCGATCAATGCCGCCGTCAAAAGCAACGCGACAATCTCCAACGGCAAAACATAACGTCCCATCAGCGCATTACCGATCTGCTGCACGCTGACCGACGGCACTCCCGTCTCGTGCGGCAACCCCGCGCCGCTCTGCAACACCGCCCAGCCAATCACGGCAAACACAGCTGCAGCGATCACCAGCCCCGCTCCCCATGTCCGGCTGAAAATCCCTGCGCCCTTCGGCGTCTCGGAACTGCGCGTCAGCAAAATCGCAAACACCACCAGGATCGCAACCGCGCCGATATACACCAGGATCTGCGCGAATCCCGCGAACTGCGCATCGAGCTGCAAAAACAGCATCGCCAGTCCCGCAAACGCGACCGTCAACGCCAGCGCGCAGTGCACCAGGTTCTTCAACAGCACCGCCGCCAGCCCGCCTGCCACCGTAAGCGCCGCAACCAGCCAGAAAACGAAGCTCATCGGCGCCCGCGCCTTTCCGGCACGGCACCCATCTCATCCCCGCCGCCGCTGGCTCCGCGCTCCGCAACCCGTCTCAACTGTCTACTCCGCATACCTGTAGCTCCTCGGCCCGAAGTGTTTCCGCCGCATCTCCGTCCGTCCCGCCACAACGTAAACCACAATCAAAATCGCCGAACATACAATCCAGCGCAGCCAGCCTTCGCCCATGAACCGCCAGAGCGCCGCAACCCCGAGATTCAGCAGCGTCATCGGCAGCACAAACTTCCACGCAAAGTTCATCAGCTGGTCCTGCCGAAGCCGAGGCAGAGTTCCCCGCACCCAGATCAGCACCGTGATCGAGAGCATCACCTTCGAGAAAAACCAGATCCACGACGGCACCCACTCCAGGAACGAGAACGGCGCCGACCATCCGCCCAGGAACAACGTCGTGCCCAGCCCCGAAATCGATAACATCCCCAGGTACTCGCCCAGAAAGAACAGCGCAAACTTGAAGCCCGAGTACTCCGTGAAATATCCCGCCACCAGCTCCGACTCGCCTTCCGGCAAATCAAAGGGCGAACGATTCGTCTCCGCCGTCGCCGCAATCGCATACATCACGAACGCAGCCAGCCCCCACGGCGTCAGGATGTACCAGTGCGGAAATCCCCATGTGTAGTGATGCTGCACCTCCACAATCTTCACCAGCGACAGCGAGCCGGTCATCATCACGATCACCACGCTCGACAGCAACAACGGCACTTCGTAACTGATCATCTGCGCAACCGCGCGCATCGCCCCCAGCAGCGAATACTTGTTGCGGCTCGACCACCCCGCCATGAAGATCGAGACTTCTGTCGATGCGCCCATCGCGAAATAAAACAGAAGGCTCGCGTCCATATCCACCAGCACCATGTTGCGCCCCGCCGGCAGCACCGCGAAGCCCATGAACGCCACCACGACAAGAACAACCGGCGCCAGGAAGTGAACTGTCTTGTCCGCGTTCACCGGAACCACATCTTCCTTGGTCAGCGACTTGATCGCATCCGCAATCGGCTGCAACACCCCGAACGGGCCCACGCGGTTCGGCCCGATTCGGTTCTGCATGCGCCCCAGACCCTTGCGCTCCATCAGCACCGCCAGCGCGAAGAGCGTCGGATAGATCGCCGCAATCCCGATCACTCCCAGGATCACGCCCGCGACACCCTGCCAGTTCCCCGGCAAAAAGCTCACGAGCCAGTCCTTGAGTAGAACGAACAGCTGATCGGCTTTCTCGGTCATCCCTTACTCTCCGCTCGTCTTAGACCCGGCATCTGGTGCAGCTGTCTTCGGCGGTTCTGTCGATGCCGGCGCTGGTTTCCCGCTCGGTGCAGCCGGTGCGTTCAAAGCAGCATCTGCAGCTTTAGCCGCCGTCGTAGTCTGAGCCATCGGTTTCGCCGCAGCTGCCTCCGCCGCTTTCGGCGCACCCGCCGCAGGAGTGCTTTCTGACTTCACTGGGGCAGTGACCGATGCAGCCGGAGCAGCCGCCTTGGCCGCGGCCGCCGCAGCGGCAGCCTTTGCTTTTGCTTCCACCTTGGCTTTCTCCTCGGCCAGCCGCGCATCCACTTCCGAAGCTTCCGTGGGATGAATCTTGTGGTAGTGTTCGTTCGACTTCGCCAGCTGCTCACGGTCAAACAGCAGCCCGCCAAAACGATCGCTCGTGCTCAACTCAAATTCGGTGTCCATCTTGATCGCTTCAAAAGGACACACTTCCACGCAGATCTGGCAGCTCATGCACACCGACACGTCGATGTCGAACCGCGCCGGGTAAATCTGCATTTTGCCCACATAATCGGGCTTCTTGTCCTTGCTCTTCTCGATATAAATGCACTTCGGCGGGCACTCTTTCTCGCAGATCTGGCAGGCCACGCACCGCAGCCCCTTCTCCCAATCCGTCCCGTCATACACCAGGAAAGGAAAAACACGCGCAGCTTCAGCCGTCGGAATACGCTGCTCCGGGTACTCCACCGTCGTCAGCCGATCCTCCGACACAAAGCTTCCGGCAAAATTCTTCGCCGTCTCCGCGAGCCCTTTCAGTATTCCTTCACCCAGCAATGAAAATCCTCCCGACCAGTTGTCAGCAATCGGTTGTCAGTTCCCTGCGACCTGCTCTGTCTTCACCGATCCACTTCCCCCAGCACAATATCCACGCTTCCGAAGATCAGCACCACATCGGCTACGTTATGGCCCAGGCACATATCTTCCAACACCGTCAGATTGATCAGGCTCGGCGGGCGCACGCGATAGCGATAGGGATTCGGGCTCCCATCGCTGATCAAATAAAATCCCAGCTCGCCCTTCGGCGCCTCGATCCGTCCGTACGCCTCGCCCGCCTTCGGCCGGAAACCGCGAATCTTCGCCTTGGGATCCATCACCGGACCGCCTGGAATCTCCTTCAGCGCCTGCTCCAGGATCCCGATCGATTCGCGCATTTCCAGCATCCGCACCATGTACCGGTCGTAAATATCCCAGTGATCACCCAGCGGCACGCGAAATTTGAAACGGTCATAAATCCCGTAATGATCCACCTTGCGGATGTCGTAGTTCACGCCCGAAGCACGCAGCATCGGGCCCGTCACCCCCGCATTGATAGCAAGCTCCGGCCGCAGAACACCCATCCCCTGCGACCGCGCCATCAGGATCTCGTTGCTGCGCAGGAACTGCTCAAACTCATCCACAAAGACCGGCAGTTCCGTCACCACTTTGCGCGCCTGCTCCAGCCACGCCGCCGAAGCATCCACCCGGCATCCGCCGAAGCGCATGTAGTTGCACATCATCCGCGAGCCCGTCAGGCCCTCGAACAAATCCAGCACCTTCTCGCGCTCGCGGAACGCATACATCAGCGGCGTCCCGCTCGCCCCCATCTCCTGCAGCAGAAAACCAATCGACGAAGCGTGATTCTGCACCCGCGTCAGCTCCGCCAGAATCACGCGCAGATACTCTGCCCGCTCCGGAACCTCTTGCCCCGAGAGCTTCTCCACCGCCAGCGCATACGCCCAGTTATTCGTCAGCGAGCAGAAGTAGTCCAACCGGTCCGTATACGGCATCGACGCCAGGTACGAGGTCTTCTCGGCGATCTTTTCGTGATTGCGGTGCAGGTAGCCGAACACCGGCTTCAGCTTGATCACCCGCTCCCCATCGAGCACCACGTCCATCCGGAACACCCCATGCGTCGACGGATGATGCGGCCCCATCGCCAGCTCCAGCAGCTCACCCTCGCCATCCGGCTCAACCACCGGCGGACGATTCCATCCCTCCTGCCGCGCCAGGCTGAAGCGCAGATCGGTTGCGGTCTCGCTCATCGCCCGCCTCCGCCCGCTGCCGGTTCTCTCGTTCCTTCGTCCCCTTTTTCCCTGTTCCGATGCTCCTGCGCCCGCGCCAGCACCTCGTCATGCGCCGTCGGCTCGTACTCAAAATCATCGGGCTCCACGTAATCCTTGCGCATGGGATAGTCTTTAAACCCGTCCCACATCAAAATCCGCCGCAAGTCCGGATGCCCCTTGAATACGATCCCGTACAAGTCGAAAACCTCGCGCTCCTGAAACTCCCCCGATCTCCACACCGGCGTCAGCGACGGCAACTCCGTCCGATCTGTCCGGTTCCCCGTGCGCATCCGGATCACCACCGGCCCATGCTTCTTCGCCATCGAATAGAGGTGATACACCGACTCCAGATATCCAGGCTCGACGCGCTTGTGCGTCTCCTCCACCGTCTCTTCAACGGTCTGCTCAACGCCTTCAACCGTCTTGGTCACGGGTCGCGTCACCTTCACCTTCTCGGTGATCTCCTTGTCCGGCCAGTCCACGCCCGTCACATTCGATAGAAAATCAAGAGCCAGCTCCGCGTCGTCGCGCAGAAACGTCGCCACCGCCACGGCATGCTCCGGCCCGATCCGCAAGGAGTGCTGCGCCGCCGGCCCAGGATTCGGCGCAACTTCCACCGCCGCCCCCGGCACTGCCTTTTCAATCGCCGCCTTGATTTGTTCCACCGTTTGCAATTCAGTTCCTGTCGCTATCCGAGCTGCGCCATTCCACTTCCGCTCTGTCTCTGTCTCTGTCTCACTTGATCGTGATCGGCACCGGCCAGACCCCTTGATTCGATGGCGGCTCCAGGTCATGCTCGCCCTGCGCCGGAACCGGAAATTCGCCCTGCGCTTCCTTATCCAGATACCTCGGCCGATCCGGCCCCGTCAGCGATTGCCCATCGATCTTCTTCTGCAGCGTCATCAGCGCCTGCAGCAGCGCCTCCGGCCGCGGAGGGCATCCGGGAATATGCACATCCACTGGAATATAGCGGTCGATCCCCTTCAGAACGTTGTATCCCTGCTTGAAGGGCCCGCCGGAGATCGCGCACGCTCCCATCGCAATCACATACTTCGGCTCGGCCATCTGGTTGTAGAGCCGCACCACCTGCGGCGCCATCTTCTTCGTTACCGTGCCCGAGATGATCATCATGTCGGCCTGCCGCGGCGACGGCCTGAAGATCTCCGCCCCGAACCGCGCCATGTCATACCGCGCCATCGTCGTCGCAATCATCTCGATCGCGCAGCATGCCAGCCCAAACTGCATCGGCCACACCGAGTTCCGCCGCCCCCAGTTGTAGAGCTCCTGGAGCGACGTCACAATGACTCCCTGCTTCCCCAACTCGATCTTCAGTTTCTCTTCAACCGCCATGAATCACTCCGAAAGCTGCTAGCTCCTGGCGCCAGCTTCTGTTCATCCCACTGCCGCCCACACTTGCGCCTTCCGAACTATAGGCTGGTGGCTAAACGCCGGAAGCTGGGCTTAACGCTAAAAGCCTCAAGCCCAGGTCAGCACTCCCTTAGCCCACGCCCACGCCAGACCCTCCACCAGCAGCAACACAAACACCAGCATGGCCACGCACGCGCTCACGCCCAGGCCCGTGAACGCCACCGCAAATGGCAGCAGAAACACGGCTTCCACATCGAAAATCAGGAAGATAATCGCGTAAAGATAGTAGGCCGAGCGGAACTGCACCCACGCATCACCCTTCGACTCCAGCCCGCACTCATAAATGGCGTTCTTGATCGCGTTCGGCTTCGGCGGAGCAAACACCCTCCCCCACAGCCACGCCATCCCCAGCGGGGCGAGGCCAAACCCAAGCGCAGCAAAGAACAAAACCATCAGTGAAAAATAAGGATTTGAGGCCATCTCGAAAAGCAAGCCCTTCTACCTCAACGGTACAGTTTGGGGCCTCCTTTGGCCAAGTCGAAGTGATCTACCTCACACCGCTCAGGCCCCTTTTCCGTCCACTCATCCCACCTTATGAACCACTCGGCCGTTCCTGGTTTCGTACCACATCAACCTCATCCCCCTCTTGCCCCCTTGTTCTCCTAGTCGCTCGTCCCCAGTTCTCTCATTGCTGGCCCCTATCCCTGTCCACCCTTTGATGGAGTCGTACTTTCCCATCCCTCTGCTATTGTTCTTCGTGATCCGGCGGGCGACCTTCCCTTCGCCCCGCTGAATGGGCCTTCTTTCCCTGGCAGATCGCAAAATCGGAGATCGCAAGACAATGAACTGTTTCCCGCTGCGCCGCCTTCTGTCGACCGTCGTTCTTGTCGCTCTATCCTCCACTGGCATCCCCACAGTCTCCGCCTCTGGCGGCTCCGATCCAGCCCCTCCGCCCGCAGCCCCCGCAGCCTCCGCAGCCACCGCGTCTACCAGCGAGCCCATCCCCGACTACGCCACGCACATTCCCGTCACCGGGCCCACCACCGCCTTCCACGACTCCGTTGCCGCGCGCTACAACTACGCCTTCGGACACGACACTCCCTTCCTGCCCTCGAATGCAACCTCCTTCAACGGCCAGTTCCTCAGCCCGAAGAGCTTCTATACCGCCGAGTACTGCGGCCACTGCCATCAGGAGGCTTACCATCAGTGGCGCCAGACCGCTCACGCCAATAGCTTTCGCGCTCCCTGGTATCTGAAAAACGTCAACATGCTCATCGACGAGAAAGGCGTGCAGTTCTCGCGCCACTGCGAGGGCTGCCACAATCCTGTCGCCCTACTTTCCGGTGATCTCTCCCAGGGCATGCCCAAGAAACGTCCCTTCGAAGATGAAGGCGTTACCTGCTCCACCTGCCACTCCATCATCTCCACCGATACCACCGGAACCGGCAGCTACGTCATGGGAACCCCCGCCGTCCTCGTCGATGAAAACGGCGCGCCCATCACCACACCCGTCTCTGACGCCGAGATCCTCGCCCATCTCGACCGCCATTCCAAAGCCGTGATGCGCCCCCTCTACAAAACCGCCGAGTTCTGCGCCGCCTGCCACAAAGCCGCCATTCCCCGCTCCCTCGACGACTACAAGTGGCTCCGCGCCATCTCCCTCTACGACGAGTGGCAGGGGGCCAGCTTTACCAGGCAGTCGCCCCTCCCCTTCTATCGCAAAGACTCCGTCTCCACCTGCCAGACCTGCCACATGGTGCGCGAGCCGCTGCCTCCAGGTGCATCCGATCCCGGCGCAAAAGACGGCAAGCTCGTCAGCCATCGCTGGCCCGGCGGCAACACCCTCATTCCCGCCTACTACAAATATCCCGAGCAGGCCGACGCCGTCGCCAACTTCCTTAAGAACAGCCACGACGGCAAAGGCGTCCTCAACGTCGACATCTTCGCCCTCGAGACCGAATCCCCGGCGATCGCCCCAAACACCCAAGCAGGGTCAAATGAATTACCGGCAAAAGATACCGACTCCGGCGCGAAGGGTAAGGCCTCTAGCTCGTACGCACCCGATCCCTCAAAATCCCCAGAGGGTTTAGCCCCTGAGGGCTCATCCCGCGCAAACGACAGTGCCCTCATAGCCCCTCTCGGCCTCACCAGTTTCTCCATCGCCGCCGGCGAGACCCTCATTGCCGACGTCGTCATTCAAAACAAAGGCATCGGCCACACTCTCATTCCCGAGCAGCGCGATTTCTACGAATCCTGGGTCGACTTCACCGTCAAAGACAGTTCCGGCAAGGTTCTCGCGGAGAGCGGCTTTATTCAACCCGACGGCAACCTTGACCCTGCGGCCCACTCCTTCACCAACCGCCTGGTCAACGTAAAGGGCGAACTCAACGACCTTCACCAGATCTGGCACAATCGCGTTCTCGCCTATAACAACGCCCTTCAATCGGGCCGCTCGCAGCTGGTGCGCTACCGCTTCCGCCTGCCCAAAGACATCACCGGTTCATTCACCATCACCGCAGCCGTCCGCTATCGCCGCTTCGACCAGCACTTCCTCGACTTCGCCATGGCCGCGAAGCACTATCCCGAGCCCATCATCGACATCGCCTCGGACACCCGCGTCATCCACATCGGAGAGAACGCGCCCTCCGCCAATGACCCATCCAGGCTTTCGCCTGCCGCGCAACCTAATCCCGAGTGGATGCGCTGGAATAACTACGGCATCGGCCTTCTCGACGCGCAGCAGTACGAAGCCAGCCTCCAGGCCTTCGAGCATGTCGCCGCGCTGCGCCCCGACTACGCCGACGCCTACACCAATATGGCCATCGTTGAAATCGCATGGGAGCGCTACAACGACGCCAAGCCCCATCTAGCCAAGGCCCTCGCTCTTCTTCCTGGCGATCCGCGCGCCCTCTACTACCGCGCCCTCGTCGAGCGCAATGCCGGCCAGGTCAAAGAAGCCATCGCCGATTTCCAAGCCGAGCTGGCCAGGTATCCTCGCTCCCGCGACGGCTGGCGCGAACTCGGTTTCTCCTTCTTCCAGGAGCACAAATACGCCGCCGCTCGCACTGCCTACGAGCAGCTCCAGTCCATCGACCCCGACGACCTTGCCGCCCACTACTCGCTCGCCATCATCTACCGCCGCCTCGGCGAAAAAGAAAAATCGGCAATCGAAGCCGCGAAGTATGCCGACCAGAAAAACGACCCCCCGGCAAGCGTCTATGCCCTCGAATTCCTCGGCAAACATCCTGAAGTTGCCGCCGAGAGCGTCGTCTGGCATACCCACGATCTAACCGGCGACCCCGTTCACCGCCCAGCAAAGATCGAGTACCACTACATCCCGGGCGCGGGCTTCTGATCTCCCCGGCACGAATCGACGCGCGGATGCGGCGAACCGCCGCTTCTGCGCCCTGCCAGGCTGCCCTCCAGCGTCCAACCAATGTATAAATGACCGCATCCACTCGAATAGTCCCGCGCATTCTTTCGCCTTGCCAGGCCCTAGAAGGGCCAAGTCCGGGCGCAAAGAAAATGCGGGAGGTTCAACATGGTGGGCCTCGTACACTTGTCTCCGCAAAAAAGACGCGCCGCTTGGAGCGCCCACGAGCCGGAGACGCCTTGCACCTTGGGAGTTTGCCTTTGACACCCGGTTCGCGCGAACCTCGAGCGACAGATTTCACGGGCCTTCAGGTCTTTCGCGAAGAAGACCTCCTCGCGCAGGTTCCCGCCGGCATCGGCGTCCTCCAAGGCCGTGAACATCGCTGGGCCTACCTGAACGCATATTGCGTCCGCATGGCCGGCCGAGGTTCCCCCTCCGATCTCATCGGCAAGTCTTTCGCCGAAAGCTTGCCCGAGCTCAAGACACAGGGATTTGTCGCGATTCTCGACGAGGTCTATCGCAGCGGCAAACCCTACATCGCCACCGAAATGAAGGCCTCCTTCAATCGCGAGGGCCGCGGTTTGCCCAACGAGGGCTACTTCGACTTCCTCTTTCACCCCATGCGCGATCCCAAGGGCGGCATGCAGGGCATCTTTGTTCATGCTCTCGAGGTCACTGAGAGAGTCTCGGTCCGCACCGCGATTGAAGAGAGTGCGGAGCGCCTCAAGCTGGCTCAGGCTGCCGCGCACGTTGGCACCTGGGAATGGGATCCGGAGAAAAATACCCAGCGCCTTTCTCCTGAATTGCACCACATCTTCGGCACCAGTGCCGCCGACCCCGAGCACGCGCAAGTCTGGGCATCGCGCGTCTACCAACCCGATCTGGCCAAGGTCCGCGCGCTCATGGGCGACGGATACCTCACCGGGACTATGGAATTTGAATACCGCTATGTCCATCCGGTTTTCGGCTTGCGCTGGTTCTATTGCCGCGGCCGCAAGTTTCAGGGCGAAACCCGCATGCTCGGAATCGTGCAGGACGTCACCGCGCGAAAGTCCGCCGAAGAGGCCTCCCAGCGTCTCGCCGCCATTGTCGAGTCATCCGACGACGCCATCGTCAGCAAAAACCTCGACGGGATCGTCACCAGCTGGAATCCCCGCGCCGAACGAATGTTCGGCTACACCGCCGACGAAATCATCGGCAAGCCCATCACCACCATCATTCCCCCCGAGCTCCACTCCGACGAAAAAAGAATCCTCGCCACCATCGCCCGCGGCGATCGCATCGAGCACTTCGAAACCGAGCGCATCACCAAGAATGGCGAGCGGATTCAGGTCTCCCTCACCGTCTCGCCGGTCAAAGACGAGCAAGGCCGCATCGTCGGCGCTGCCAAGATTGCGCGCGACATCACCCAGCACAAAAGGTCCGAGAAGGCCCTTCGCACCACCGAGATGCTCGCCTCCGTCGGCCGCCTCGCCGCCACCGTCGCCCACGAGATCAATAACCCGCTCGAAGCCGTCATCAACCTCATCTTCCTCGCCAAAAACGCTCCCCCCGGCGACGACCTGCGTCACTATCTCGCTCTTGCCGAAGAGGAGCTGGACCGCGTTTCCCAACTCACCCGCCAGACCCTCGGCTTCTACCGCGAAACCAAGGGCACCACAGACTTCAAAATTGGCGCCCTCGTTCATTCCCTTCTTCCCGTCTTTGCCTCCCGCACCCGCAACCGCGACATTCGCATCCTGCCTGAGATCCGCCAGGATCACGAGATACACGGAATCGCCGGAGAAATTCGCCAGGTCATTGCCAACTTCGTCACCAACAGCATCGACTCCCTCGCGGCAGGCGGAAAAATCCGCATCCGCGTCTCCGCCGCCCGGCGCTGGAATGACTCGATGCAGCAAGGCATGCGCTTCACGGTCGCTGATTGCGGTTGCGGCATTCCCATCGCCGCTCAACCCAGGCTCTTCGAGCCTTTCTTCACCACCAAGAAGGACCTCGGCACCGGCCTCGGCCTGTGGGTCTGCAAGAGCATCATCGAAAACCACCGGGGCTCCATTCGCTTCCGCACTTCTCCCACTCCCGGCCGCAGTTGGACCGTCTTCACTGTTTTCCTCCCCTTCCAACCCCACGATTCCACGTCTCAGAACCCTGCGCCCCAAGCCGCCGAAAACGGCTCCAATCCCACGCATCCATCCGCCCACCTCGCCGCCCTTTAATCGCACCCATCCTAAATTCCCCGCCAGGCCATTCCCTCCATCGGTCAAAATAGAACAGATGATCCGCATTCGTTGCAGCCGCCACCTGCTCTTCGGTCTCTCTCTGGCCTGCGCGCTCGTCCTTCACGCGCAAGACATCATGCTGCCCTCCGACGACTACAAGCCTCGCCTCAGAAAGCGCAAAATCCCCGACCTCATCCCGCCGGTTCCAACCTTCCCTCCGGTCCTCTCGATTCCCCTTGC
Organism: Occallatibacter sp.; assembly: GCA_035508975.1. Taxonomy (GTDB): domain Bacteria; phylum Acidobacteriota; class Terriglobia; order Terriglobales; family Acidobacteriaceae; genus Telmatobacter. The sequence goes on along the minus strand of DATJMC010000028.1, from coordinate 5,137 downwards.
CCCTCTCGGCTATGGGCCTCCCGGACCCACCTATCTCGGCCGCCACCACGTGCTCTTCAGCCTCGACTTCCTCGACGAAACTCGCCTTCTCGTCAGCTTTCGCGCGCCCAACCTCATGCACCGCGAATCCGGCAGCGACGCGGAAAACGAAATTCGCCAGATGCGCGCCATCGTGCTCTCTTTGCCCTCGGGAAAAGTCGAAACCCAAACCCTCTGGACCGTCCCAGGGCCGGAACGCTACGTCTGGACGCTCAACAATGGCGCCTTCCTCCTGCACGACCACGACGGCCTCCTCCTCGGGAACGTCAAGCTCGACACCAGCCACTTCCTTCAACTCGCGGGATCGCTTCTCTCGCTCGATATCGATCCAACCCGCAAAATCGCCGTCGTCAACACTCTCGAACCCGAAAAAGACGCGTCGGCCAACCGCCCCGCCGTCGTCGCCCGCGTCGTCGATCTTGGCTCAGGCCACGTCATCAAAACCATCAAAACATCGCAGCCAATTCAATCTCCCATCAACTCCGAGGGCTTCCTCAACATCACGCACGACAAACTCGATCAGTGGTCCCTTCGCCTCGACGAATTCGCAGGAACCAACTCCGTCGTCGCCCACATCGAATCGACCTGCCAGCCCACTTCCTCCTTCATTGCCGGCCACGAAGTCCTCATCGCGGGATGCACCCTCACCAAGAACCGCAAGCTCAGTGCCGTCTCCATCGACAACCCCAGCAAGCAGCTCTGGGAGTTCGAAACCCCCGACTTCCTGATTCCGCCCCTGTTCGCCACAGCTCCCGATGGTTCGGACTTCGCGCGCGAAACCGTCGTCCTCAAAAACCCAAAACCCGCTCCCGACACGCTCTGGATCAAAGCTGTCAAAGCCCAGGTCGTCCGCATCTACGACTCCAATACCGGCAAGGCTCTCCTCGAAACAAAAGTGAGCCCGCCTCTTGACGGTGGCGGCAACGTCGCCATTTCCCCATCGGGAAAACGCATCGCCGTCCTCAACACCGGCGCCATTCAGGTCTTCGATCTCCCCGCCAACTAACTGCCCGTGCGCGCGTAGACCTACACCTCGTTCCCAAATGCCCGGATGCACGTCCTTGGCCGCTCTCGCGCAAGGTGGAAAACCACGAATCGACTCTGACCAACCAAAACCTCTCCCACCGGGCGACAGGAAGGTCTTCAGCCGTCTGGGTGCGGCTGCAGACATGCCCACCCAGGTGCCTCACAACCACGTCCCCTCCACCTGCGACGCCACTGCCCCTGGCGCAACAATCCCATACTTCCGATCGAGAAACTCCTGCAGCTCCCGCGGCAACTCCGCCGCCACTTCCTGCCACGTCAACACCATCAGCCGCGTGCGCATCTCCGCCGATCGCACCGCGGCCATCACCTCAAACCACGCCTCCCGCAAATCCGGCCTGCGCGCGTCGTGGATCACGCAGAACCGCCCTCCCTGCGCATGCGCCGCCAGCACATTCCGGATGAGCTGATAACTCGCGTACCCCTCCACGCTCGCCCGCCGCGGCTCATAGAGCACCGGCTGCCACTCCTCAGCCGGCACATACTCCTCTTCCTGCGAATACTCTTCGGGAAACTCCGCCGCCTCTTTTCTCCGCTCCGTCGCAATCTCCACCCGCGGCAGCAGCGCGCGATCGAAGACCACATCCACGTCGCGATAACCCTCCACCACCGCACACCGGCAGCTCTGGAAGTCCGCCTCCGTCAGCTTGGCTTCCACCAGCAAGTCTCCCCAGCGCATATCCACTTCCGTGCGATCCACGCGTCCGCTCCTCAGTGGCACGCGCGCCCTCCAACCAAAAGCCGGATCACCTTCCGCATCGATCCCCAGCATGCTCCGCACCGCCGCCGACTCCGCTGCCCCCGGCGTGCAAAACACATTCATCAGCAGCGCATCCGAACTCATCGACGAATCCAGTTCCCGCCACTTCCTCTCCACCCTCGGCAGCGCCCGGCTCTGTGCATGAATCTTCTTCAGCCGCCGTGCCCACTCCGGCCGCGCCTCGATCGCCGCATACGCTGCATCGAAAAAATTGCCGTGCCGCTCCTCCTCCGGTGCAAACACGATCACCGCAGGATTCCCATAACTCTCCGCGTGCAGCCGCCCGCGCGCGTGCTGCCGGCTTCGCGCCATCAGCTCTCTTCTCAATGCCGATGCGTGCAGTCCATCGCTCATCTCCGCGCACCCCGCATCCTCTATCGTAGGATTCTGCGCTGCCCCTGCGGGCATTCCTGCAGTCAAAACAAACCCGCGCGCTTCCATCCAGCCCAATCCAGGGCACTCCACCCAAAGGCTGACCGGCCCTCGCCTCGCCCATGCGAAAATATACGCAGTGATGGCGCGCGCCCTGTTCATCTCCCTGCTCCTGGTTGCCGGCACTCCTCTTCAGCCGGCATTTGCCGCGGCCTCAAAGTCCGACGAGACAGCTGGCGCCGTTCTCTATCGCGACAAAGGCTGCGCCCACTGCCACGGAGCTCATGGCGAAGGAACCCTCAAGGCTCCCGCTCTGGTCGACATTCGCAAAAACAAGATGTGGACTCCCGCCAAGATCACCCAGCAGATTCTCAACGGCGGCCAGAAAATGCCGCCCTTTGCCGACTCGCTGACCGATCCCGAGGTCGCCCAGATCGTCGCCTTCCTGCGCGCCAAGAAATGGCCCGAGCCTCCCGCCGCTCCGCCTTCCAACTAAGCGCCGCCCATGTGCGCTCCCGGAAGGAAGCGCAGAGTCCCTTTGCGTGCGACGCATTTGCGAAGACCCGTCCAAAAGCAGACTTAGAGCAGAATCCGAATAAAGTGCCCATGCCGCAGGCGCTCAAAGCGCGTTCGACCATTGGGGAATAAATGTTCTCCTCGCCAATGCTTCTGGAGGAAGACTCGGAAGATGTTCGCTCCTACCATGCATGTGAGCGGCGAGCTTGCACGCGGATTTTCCGCGATTCCGACGGTTGTTCAGATCGAACCGAAGGCCAGTTTGATGGTTCGCGGACTTCAACTCGGACATGTCCCCGATGTGGAGCCGTCCTCTATCTCGCGGAGGTGGATCGCTTACAGAAAGTGGAAACCCGGGAGTGCCCGCAGAAAGAGCACAATTTCTCGGAAGAGTATCCATCCCCTTCTGCGCGATAACTCGACTCGATGTCGATGGGCTTTCAGAAGCTGCTGGAATGTCTTGGGACATCTGAGATATCAAGCAAGCGAGACGGTGCCAGGTCGCCGGGTCTGGAGATGATCCGTTTCAGGCGCTTAGTTGCCGCATCAGCCCCGCGAGATCAAACTGCGAAACGTGCTCGACAAACTTTCCATCGCGCACGCGATTGAACTCGATGCCGCTGAACTGCACCGTCCGGCCTGTTGCCTGGATTCCCTGAAACACGTCCCGATGCGTTCCGGTGAGGCTCCAGCGCGTGACCACGGTCTCGCCCTCCGCGATGCAATCCTCGATTTGGATGATCGAGTCGGGAAACGCGGTTACGAACCCCTTCAGAAAACCGGACCATGCATCGTTGTCCAAAGGCGCAGGCGCACCCGAGAGGATCGCGCGGAAATCGTTGGCTCTGACGGCGCGCTCGGTCTCCCAGTCGCGCTCATTGAATGCCGTAATCCAGCGACGGTTCAGGGACTTTGGGTTGCCGCCCGGATCCGCTTCGCGATGACCATTGCCGCTCGTCTCCGGCTCCTCAGGCAGCGGGCCAAGAATGTCAACTCCATAGCGCGCGGCGGCCTCGATCAACCTGGGAATATCGGGAGGCGCGATGGGGTCCGGAAGAGGCTGCCCAAGTTCGATCACGAACTGTTCAAACCCTCCCGGGGTGGCCTGGAGCAGCATCTGCGCGGGCTGGTCGCCGACGACTTTGAAACCGTGCGGAATTTCACGGGGTCCAAAGACAAAGGCGCCCGGCCCGACGCGCCGCCACTTACCGTCCGAGACGAAGGCGACCTCGCCCTGCACGATGTAGAAGGATTCGTCCTCGCGATGGTGGGTGTGGTACGGCGAGGCAAATCCGGGCGGCATCTCCCAGTGCTCCAGCAGTCCAAATGCTCCATGGGTCATCTCCGCCTTCGCTCGCACCTGGGTTGGGCAGCCGAGAAACCGAAACGCCGCATCTCCTCTGACGTTGATCACGGGTGTGCCCGTCGCGTCCTGCACGTTCATATGCTCTCTCCTTGCTCGATTCTGCTGCGAATGATGAAATTTGCATCCGCAGTCGACTGGATGTGTAACGAGTTGGCTGAACGTTACACATCGAGAATGTATGCTCTTGATCATGGAGCCGGGACCCACCGAACTGGTGATGAGAATCGCCGGCGGGAACGACCATGAGGCCGAAGCGGAGTTCTGCCGAACGATGGCTCCGCGGATTCGCCTGTACGGGCTGCGGCATCTGCGCGACAGTCAGAGCGCCGACGACCTGGTGCAGCAGGTCCTCCTCACTGCGCTCGAGACTTTGAGGGACGGCGGCCTTCGCGAACCGGACAAGCTTGCTTCCTATGTGCTGGGGACCTGCCGCATGACTGTACTGAATCAACGGCGGGGGGTACGGCGCAGGCAGCAGCTTCTCGATCGATTCGGCCTGGAGATGCTGACTCCGGTTCCGTCGCCTGGCCCTCGTCTGGACCACGAGAGGCTGGCCAATTGCGTGCAGGCTCTCAAAGAGCGGGAACGCGCGGTCATCGTGATGTCGTTTTATGACCAGGAAACGGCTGCCGACGTGGCGCGCTTTTTGAGCGTGTCTGAGGCCAACGTTCGCGTGATCCGCCATCGCGCCGTTCATGAGCTGCGGAGTTGCATGGGGGTGGCGTTATGAGGTGCACGGAGCCCCTGGACGCGGCGACCCTTACCGACTACTGGCTCGGGATTCTCGGCGAGAGCGAAGAAGAGCGCGTCGAGGAGCACATTTTCGATTGCGAACTGTGCAGCGGCCGACTGGCTGAGGTTCAGGCAATGGCCGATGGCGTGCGCGCACTCGCGCGCGCCGGGTCGCTGATGATGGTGGTGAGCGAAAGCTTTCTCAACCATGCCGGGGGCCATGGTCTGCATATCCGCAGATACGATGCGCCCGAGGGGGGCAGCGTGCAGTGCACGGTCACCGCCGAAGATGATCTGCTGGTCGGCGG
>DATJMC010000027.1:0-4759 GCA_035508975.1 Occallatibacter sp. | reverse complement strand
CCCAAGGGCGGCCCCGGCATGCGCGAGATGCTGCAGGTCACCGCCGCCGTCAGCGGGCATCCCGATCTCAGCTCCACCGTTGCCCTGCTCACCGATGGCCGCTTCTCCGGCGCAACCCGCGGCTTCACCGCCGGCCACGTTGCCCCCGAAGCCTTCGTCGGCGGACCGATTGCCGCCGTGCGCGAAGGCGACATGATTCACATCGATATCGCCAAGCGCCGTCTCGATGTCGAGCTCACCGACGACGAAATCAAGGCACGCCTCAAAAACTTCACCCCGCCGCCCCTTCGCTGGCCCGCGGGCGTCTTTCGCAAATATGTCGACCGCGTCAACTCCGCTTCACTGGGAGCCACCACCTAACAGTTAAAGACAGACAACGGATCACCGACATCTGGATCACTGGAAAAGGAGCGACACCATGGGAACCAAAGCAAACACCGATGCCGCCAACGCTCACCTCACCACGCCGACGCGTCTCACCGGCTCTGAGATCGTCTGGGCTACGCTGGTCGGCGAAGGTGTCACCGACGTCTTCGGCTATCCCGGTGGCGCCATCCTGCCCATCTACGACGCGCTGCGCAAGTTTCCTATTCACCACACCCTGGTGCGCCACGAGCAGGGCGCCGCGCACATGGCCGATGGCTACTCGCGCGCCTCGGGCAAAGTCGGTGTCGCCCTCGCCACCAGCGGTCCCGGCGCCACCAATCTCGTCACCGGCATCGCCACCGCCATGCTCGACTCCATTCCCATCGTCTGCATTACCGGCAACGTGTCGAGCAAGGTTCTCGGGACCGACGCATTCCAGGAAGTCGATATCACCGGCATCACCCTGCCCGTCACCAAGCACAACTTCCTGGTCAGCAAAACCGAAGACATCGCGCCCGCTTTGCGCCATGCCTTCCAGATCGCACGATCAGGCCGCCCCGGCCCCGTCCTCGTCGACATCACCAAGGACGCGCAGCAGGGCAAAGCCATCTTCGATTTCGCCGCTGCCAAACCCAGGCCCTATCGCCCGCATCCGATGCTCAAAGTTGAAGACCACGGCCTCGAGCATGCCGCCGAGCTCATCCGCAACGCCAAGCGGCCCATCATTCTCGCCGGCCACGGAATCTCCGAATCGGGCGCAATGGAACAGGTGCGCGCGCTGGCCGAGAGAACCCAGATTCCCGTCGCGCTCACTCTGCTCGGCCTCGGCGCATTCCCCGCTTCCCACCCGCTCAACATGGGCATGATGGGCATGCACGGCGAAGCGTGGGTCAATCACGCCATCCAGGAAGCCGACCTGCTCATCGCCTGCGGCATGCGCTTCGACGATCGCGTCACCGGCACGCTCGCTTCTTACGCCACCAAGGCCAAGAAGATTCACATCGAGATCGATCCTGCCGAAATCAACAAGAACGTCAAGGTCGACGTCGCCCTCGTTGGCGATCTGCGCGAAGTGCTCGAGCAGCTGTTGCCCATCGTGGGCAGCCGCGACGGCAACCCCTGGCTCAAAACCGTGGAAGCCAGCAAGGGCGCATGCGCGGTGCGCGACATCAAGAACCTGCCCGACTCCGGCCATCTCTACGCGGCCCACGTCATGCACGATCTCTGGCGCATCACCGGCGGCAACGCCGTCGTCGTTACCGACGTGGGCCAGCACCAGATGTGGGAGGCGCAATACTTCCACCACGAAACGCCGCGCACCCTCATCACCTCCGGCGGCCTCGGCACCATGGGCTTCGCCTTGCCCGCGGCCATCGGCGCTAAAACCGCATGCCCCGAAAAAGAAGTGTGGGTCGTGGCCGGCGATGGCGGATTTCAGATGACTGCTGCCGAGCTCTCCACCATCGTGCAGGAACGGCTCAAGATCAACATCGCCGTCATCAACAACGGCTATCTCGGCATGGTGCGCCAGTGGCAGGAGTTTTTCTACGAGCGCAACTATGAAGCCACGCCGCTCGTCAGTCCTGATTTCGTCAAGCTCGCCGATGCCCACGGCATCTCCGGGCGCGCCGTCCGCACTCGCGCCGAAGTCGAAAGTGCCGTCACCGAAGCGCGCTCCGCATCGGGCGCGTTCCTCATCAACTTCCTGGTCGAGAAAGAAGATTCGGTCTATCCGATGATTCCCGTCGGCTCTGCATTGCACGAAATGATTCGCCGTCCCGAGAAGGATCCGCTCGAAGAGAGCGCCGACGACAAGTAGAAAACAGCAATTAGCTGTTAGCTTTCAGCTCTCAGCTCATCTTGGCAGGCCCAGGGCTTGGATCCCAAGTTGAGAACTTCACGAGAGCGAGACGAGCTAAGGGCTAACGGCTAGAAGCTGGAGGCTCCCTGCATGCTGCACACATTCGTCGCCTACGTTGAAGACCTGCCCGGCGTGCTCACGCGCGTGGCATCGCTGTTCCGCCGTTTGAACATCAACATTCACTCGCTCAGCGTCGGCCGCAGCGAGCGGCCGGGGCTCTCGCGCCTCACGCTTGTCTGCGAAGCATCGGGCGAAGCCGGCCACCGCATTCGCGCCAGCCTCTTCAAGCTGGAGAACGTCGTCGACGTCGACGACATCGCCCAGGCCCCGTCGGTCACGCGCGAGCTCGCGCTCATCAAGGTCGCGGCAACCCCGCAGAATCGCTCGCAGATCTTCGAACTCGTCGAAGTCTTCCGCGCCCGCATCGTCGATCTCGCCCCCGAGTCGCTGATGATCGAGATGACCGGCGTCGAAAGCAAAATCGAAGGCCTGATCCAGGTTTTGAATGAAGGCGAGGAGCGCATTCTCGAAATCTGCCGCAGCGGCAAGATGACCATGCGCCGCGGCCACCACACCAGTCGGGTGTTGCAGGCCATGGGCGCCGGAGACGAAGAAAAAGCCGATGCTGTCACCGAGGCCTCGGAAGAGAGCGCAACCGTCGAGCCCGAGTAGCACAACGTCCACGCGTGCCGCGTTGCGCCGCCATTGATATGCTCATGGGGAAAGGATCCCACGATGGACGGAGATACCAAGGTCTGTCCGGTATGCGGAGAGACCATCAAAGCCGCAGCCATCAAATGCCGCTTCTGCAATACCGACCTGGCCGCCTTTTCGGCCGGCAAGGAACTCGAGGCTGAGCGCGACCTGTTTGTGGGTCATCCCGCGATGATCTATCGCGTGGGTCAACTCTTGCCGTTTGTGCTCGTGCTTCTCCTGGCTGCGGCTGTTGGATACGCAATGTACCTGGGTTACATCCGCAACTCCGGCCAGAACATATTGATCCTGGTCGCGTCTCTACTGGCCGTCTATTTGCTAATTCTGCTTTCTTATTCCGCCAAGAGCCGCGCGATCCACTACCGCATCACCACGCAGCGCATCAAGTTCGAGCGCGGCATGCTCTCGAAGGTCCAGGAGTCGCTGGAACTGTTTCGCATCGACCACTTCGAGCTGCGCAAGCCCCTTGGCAGCCGGATTCTGGGCTACGGCTCGCTGCACCTGTATTCTTCCGACGCCGAGTTCGAGAATTTTTCCATCTACGGGGTGCGCGGTCTTGAAGCGCTGGCCGATCAGCTGCGCGAATGCCAGCTGCGCGAGCGCACCCGCCGCGGACTCACCACGTTCGTTCGCGCCTAATACGCTGCCTGGCGTATCGGCGCATTCACAGATCTCAACCCCAATCGAGGATAATCGAAAACACAATGGCTAAGACTTACTACGATCACGACGCAGACCTTGCGCTGATTCAAGCCAAGAAGGTCGCCATCATCGGCTACGGCTCGCAAGGCCACGCGCACTCGCTCAACCTGAAAGACTCCGGCGTGCATGTCAAGGTCGGCCTTGCCGCCGGATCCAAATCCATCGCCAAGGCACAAAAAGCCGGGCTCGAAGTCGACACGGTCGCGAATGCAACCAAATGGGCCGATGTGGTAATGGTTCTCGTTCCCGATCAGACCGCGGCCAAGCTGTATGCCGACGAGATCGCGCCCAGCCTGAGCGCGGGAAAGCTGCTGCTCTTCGCGCACGGATTCAACATCCACTTCAAGACCATCGCGCCCGCAGCAGGCATCGACGTGGGCATGGCTGCGCCAAAAGCGCCGGGGCATCGCGTGCGCGAAGTGTTCACCGAGGGCGGAGGCGTTCCCGGACTGATTGCAATTCACCAGGATGCGACGGGCAAGGCGCATGCGCTGACCTTGAGTTATTTGAAGGGCATTGGATGTACGCGCGCCGGCGTACTTGAGACAACGTTCAAAGAAGAAACCGAGACGGATCTCTTCGGCGAGCAGGCAGTGTTGTGCGGCGGCGTGAGCGCGCTGATCAAGGCTGGCTATGAAACCCTGGTTGAAGCGGGCTATCAGCCGGAGAGCGCGTACTTCGAAGTGCTGCACGAGTTGAAGCTGATTGTGGATTTGATTTATCGCGGCGGCCTGGCGTACATGCGCTACAGCATTTCGGACACAGCGGAGTGGGGCGATTATGTCAGCGGTCCGCGCGTGATCAACGAGGAGAGCCGCAAGGCGATGAAGGCGATCCTGAAAGAAATTCAGGACGGCAGTTTTGCCAAGCGTTTTCTTGCCGATCAGAATTCGGGGCGCAAGGAATTTCTTGCATTCCGCGAGTCGGAAGCGAAGCATCCGGTGGAGATTGTGGGCAAGAAGCTGCGCGCATCGATGCCGTTCCTGGATCCGGTGACAGTGGAGGAAGTGGCAAAGACGCGCTAGCAGGCAAGGCGAGCGGAAACAAAAAGGCGGCCGCGGCGCGGTCGCCTTTTTTGTGTCGCGGGCTCGTGAAATTGTTCCACGTGGAACAATT
>DATJMC010000026.1:0-8443 GCA_035508975.1 Occallatibacter sp. | reverse complement strand
CTTGCCCTGTTCCTTCATCTTGTAGAGACGGTGCACGCCGGTGGTGGTCTCTTCTGAGACTCCTCGCCATTCCTTGGCAACGTTGTGCCAGTGCTTGGGATCTTCGGCGTGTACGCGCTTGAGGAGATCCTTGATGACCTGCTCTTCGTGATTGGACGACGGGGTGTCGACCCAGTTGTCGCCCTCTTCGAGCTCGTAGCCTTTGTGTATGAGGAGGGTGACGTCTCCGCCGTCGTCGACGACGAGTTGCGGGCCTTTGTTGCCCTTGTGGCTGAGCGCCTGGTAGGTGCACTCCCAGTACTCTTCAAGCGTCTCGCCCTTCCATGCGAAGACCGGAACCCCGGCAGCGGCGATGGCGGCGGCGGCGTGGTCCTGCGTAGAGAAAATGTTGCAGCTTGCCCAGCGGACATCTGCGCCGAGATCGACGAGCGTCTCGATCAGTACCGCGGTCTGGATGGTCATGTGCAGGGAGCCGGTCACGCGAACGCCCTTGAGAGGCGTTTGCGCGGCATATTTCCGGCGGATGGACATGAGGCCGGGCATTTCATGCTCGGCGATGGAGATTTCCTTGCGGCCCCAGTCGGCGAGCGACAGGTCAGCGACTTTGTAATCGGCGGCAATGCCTTCGAGTGTTGCTGTTGCCATTTTTAGAACCTCATATCGTTAAATCAAGATACATCGATATAATACAGGAACCGGAGATGCCGTCAATTGTGAAAATCCTGCGCGTGGTTGCGGAGCCGAGGCGGCTGCGCATCCTGCTGCTGCTGGAGCGTGAGGAACTCTCCGTCGCCGAACTGCAGGAAATTCTTGCGATGGGCCAGAGCACCATATCGACGCATCTTTCTCAGCTTAAGCAGGCAGGTCTTGTTGAGGACCGGCGTACAGGGAAGAGCAACCTGTACCGGCTCAAGCGCGAGAATGGCGCAGGCGTCTTGACCGAGCTGCTCACACAAGCCCGAAGCGAGATTGCCGAAGCCGGACGCGACCAGATCGCGGTGAAACGCACGCTGCGCAAGCGGCAAGACAAGATGCGCGCCTTCTTTGACGAGGTGGCAGGGCGCTTCGGCCGCAGCTATGTTCCCGGCAAGTCATGGAAAAGCGTAGCCGAGGCACTGCTGAAGCTGATGCCTCCCATGGTGATCGCCGATCTCGGCGCAGGGGAAGGCGGGTTTTCCCTGCTGCTGGCGCAACGGGCAAAGCAGGTGATTGCCGTGGATACATCGGCGCGAATGGTTGAGGTGGGGCGGCAGCAGGCAAAGCGACAGGGGGTGAAGAATCTCGAATATCGCCTCGGCGATATGGAGGAAGTCCCGATCGATGATGACTCGGTCGATCTCGTCTTCTTCTCGCAATCGCTCCATCACGCTATGCATCCGGACCGCGCCGTCGCCGAGGCCTGGCGGATTCTGAAGCCGGGGGGCCGGATCGCCATTCTCGACCTGGCGAAGCATCGCTTCGAGGAAGCACGCGAGATGTACGCCGATGAATGGCTAGGCTTCAGCGAAGTGGAGATTGAATCTGCTCTCGAGAAGGCCGGCTTCAGCAATATCGATATTTCTGTAGTGCATAAAGAAGCTGAGGCTCCGCATTTTCAAACGCTGCTGGCGGTGGGAGACAAAAAGTAATCCGCGCAAAACGGGCCTCCGCAAAAACTCATCAAAATTTTTCAGCGGATTGCCACTTCTGCGCGTCTTCTCAGTAGATGCGCGAACAATTGAAGCCGCGGGCTGCGGGGAGAGTCGCCGTCTCCACGCTCGTCGCTCTTCTCTTCACTCTGGCCCCGGTGAACCTTCACGGGTGGCTCCTGCACAAACACCGGCAGGCAGCGCACCCACTGCTGGTTGGTTATTTCCCGCAGTGGGGCCTGTATTATGACGAACCCTACTCTGTAAAACAGCTGGTCGACAACGGCAGCGCCGCCCTGCTCAACCAGATCAACTACGCGCAAGGGTTCGTCTCAAATGGCCGCTGTTCCGTAGCGGATCCCAGAGCCGATCTCAACACCACCTATGCCGCACAGGACAGTGTGAGCGGCAGATCCGACGATCCTGCATCGCCCTTTCGCGGTTATTTCCATCAGCTCAAGGAATTGAAGAGGCGGTACCCGCACCTGAAGATTCTCATCTCGCTCGAAGGCAATCCGGCTGGCTTTGCGGAAGATGCCAAGCCGGAGAACCGCAAGACTTTCGTCGCATCCTGCATCGAAACCTTTATCCGCGGGGATTTCGCTCCCGGGATCCGGGAGCCCGGCATTTTCGACGGCTTCGACATCGACTGGGAATATCCACACAAGGAAGACGCGGCCAATTTTCAGGCGCTGCTAGAAGAGTTTCGCCGTCAAATGCGTGCAGTGCGCCCGGGACTGCGGCTCTCGATCGCCGTTGGTCACTCACCGCGCATGCTGCAGGGGACAGATTTCACCGCCATCGCGTCGCTCGTCGACCAGGTGGGCATCATGAATTACGACTACACGGGGCCATGGAGTCCGACGACAGGGTTTCTCGCGCCGCTCTTTTCGAATCCAGCCGATCCACGACACTCGAACAGTATCGAGAGCAACATCGCCGACTACGAAGCGGCCGGCATCCCGCGCGAGAAGCTCCTCATGGGACTACCGTTTTACGGGTACAGCTGGACCGGCGTCGATGGCACCAACAATGGGCTCTTCCAGGCCGGGCACGGCGTCCACAGCGACCGGCCTTACCGCTATATCCGGACATTGACTGCCGGATTCTCGAGGTATCGCGACGAGCACTCACAGGCTCCGTGGCTCTTTGATGGAACTACCTTCTGGACTTACGAGGACGCCGTTTCCGTGCGATATAAGGCCAGCTATGCGGCCAACCAAGGCCTGGGCGGTGTAATGATCTGGGAACTCAGCGACGACACTCCGGATGCGGAACTCCTTACGACGGCGCACCGCGCTCTGGTCCACCCACTCGAGGCCAGCGTGTTTGAAGTCGGGTCTCAGGAGGCGACGCGGCCAACCACCACGACCGGCGGGCGATGAGCGGGGTATCGCGGACGGCAACGCTTTTCCACATCATGTAACACCGAGCGCAGCCGATTTGGGTGGATACTCCTGCCTATGCTTTCTCGGATCCTGATTTTTCTTCTTGCGCTCGCCGGAACGGCTTGCGCGCAGACCAACCCTGACTGGACGCAGGCTTTCCCGCCGTATCGGATCATCGGCAACGTGTATTACGTGGGCAGCAGGGACCTCGCGTCGTTCCTGATCACCACGCCGCAGGGCAATATCCTGATCAACAGCAACCTGGCGAGTTCGCCTCCGCAGATCGAGAAGAGCGTCGAGGAGCTTGGGTTCAAATTCAGCGACACTAAAATTCTGCTGATCAGCCACGGGCACTACGATCATGCCGCGGGGAGCGCGCAGATCCTCAAGATGACCCATGCCAAATACATGATCATGGACGGGGATGTTTCCGTAATCGAGAGCGGCGGGAAGACGGACTTCCACTATGCCAAGTCGACGGATATGTACTTCCCTCCGGCGAAGGTCGACCGGGTGCTTCACGATGGAGACAAAGTGCAACTGGGCGGCGTGATTTTGGTCGCGCGCAAGACTCCGGGACACACGGAGGGTTGCACCACCTGGACACTGACCGTCGTCGACAAGGGCAGGCCCTACAACGTTGTGATCGTAGGCAGCCCCAATGTGAATCCCGGATACAAGCTGGTGAATAACAAGACGTATCCACAGATTGCGCAGGACTACGAGCAGACGTTCCGCGTTCTAAAGGAGTTACCCTGCGATGTCTTTCTCGGAGCGCACGGAAGCTATTACGACATGTTGGCGAAGTACCCGCGGCTGAAAGAAGGTGGGGTGAATCCGTTTGTTGATCCGGCTGGTTACAAGGCCTATGTAGCTGATCGGGAACAGGCTTTCGAGGAAGAGCTAAAGAAGCAGGAGGGGACCGCTAATCCGGCAAAGTGAACTGGTCCAAAACAAAGTGGCGCATCAGAAACTCGGCCACAAATGGAATCGAACTCAAATGCAATACCTGATCTCGGAGGAAGAGTCCGAACGAGGTCTTTGGCGCAAAGCTCGATGCGAAGGCGCGGGCTGACTTGTGCTTGCGTTCGATGAATGGGCGGAAACGACTCTCATAGGCAGCGAAGGCGCGAGCGTAGTCGCCGCCATAGTGGTCAAGTTCCCTGGCAAGAATATATGCGCCGGCCATCGCTAACGCCGAGCCTTCACCCGACAACAGGGATGGGCAATAAGCCGCATCGCCGACCAGTGCAACCCGGCCGCGGAACCACGCCGGCAGGACAACCTGGCTCACCGAGTCGAAATAGAGATCCCCACACAGCTCGAGGCGTTTCTCGATCTCGGGCCACTCGACCCAGGGTTCGCCTGAAAACTGCTGGTGCAAAACCTGCTTTTGCGCAGAGACGTCGAGGGTCAGGCCGGCGAACTTGTTCTGGCGTTCGAACACAATGAGGAATCCGGTTTGATCCTCACGCAGCGCATAGCGGCTGATCTGGCGCCCGGGCGCGGCGCAACTCAGATAGGCGTGCTCGTCGCGCTTTGGATAGCCGGACGTGGAAAATGAGGCGGCGTAGTACCCGAGATAGCGTTCGAAGGTGGCGTCGTGGCCGAACAACGCGGTGCGCACGCCGGAGTGGAGGCCGTCGGCTCCGATAACAAGGTCGAAAGCGCGAGGCGGACCGTGTTCAAAGGTCACACCGACTGAGTCGCCGTCCTGCGTGATTTCTCTAATGCAATCGCCGAAGATGGTTTCTACATCCTGTTCGATGGTGCGATAGATGGCGTGAGCGAGGTCGCCCCGCTTAATGCTAATGAGGCGATCGCCCAGAGTCCGCTGAAAGGCGTTGGCGCCGATCGCGCTTCGCGGGCGGCCATCTGCGGCGACGAACTGAACACGGTCGATCACATAGCCGGCGCTGCGTAAGACAGGAATGAGGCCCATGCGCTCGGCGACGTCGAAGCCTACTCCCCAGAAGTCGATGATGTAGCCGCCTTCACGAAATCGCGGCGCACGTTCAATCAAGGTGGGTATGAATCCGCGTCTTATGAGCCAGTAGGCGAGGGTAGGTCCGGCAATTCCGGCACCCGAAATCAGTACCGTTCGATGCGGCATGAAATTACTCATTATGAAGATCCTTGTGGACATCGGGTTTGCCTCGTCCGGCTCTCAGAATGGGACGAGTGCATTCGGCTGAGCGGCAGACCAAGCGATCGGCTCTACACGACGCACCAGGAAAATCCATGCACAGGCGCCTGCCAGCGCAACCAGGCCTGCTGCCAGGAATGCGAAACTGAACTTGCCGGTCCAATCGATGATCACGCCAGTGATCACTGGAGCTATGATCCCGGCAATGTTGCCGATCGCATTCTGGATCCCGATCCACTTCCCTGCTGCCCTCGACCCCGCCAGGGTCTGGCCAATGGCATAGAGGTTAGGGCCGCCAAGTCCAATCGCCGCAGAAGAAATCAACAGGCCGGCAATCGCGAACCTTGCATTGCCAAAGCCGCAGGCCATCATGCACGCCAGCCAGGTAAATTGACACAAGCAGATCGCCGTCATTCGTACGCGACTCACACTGGAGCCCGCTGAAATCCAACGGTCGGAGATCCACCCGCTGCCCAGGCTGACAACGGTCGCAAGCCCATAGACCACACCGCCCAGCCGAGCCATCTCGGTGATCGAAAATCCTTGCGATTTAACCAGGTATAGAGGCAGCCAGGAAAGGATCAAATAGAAGGGATAATTGCTACAAAAATGCCCGATACTGGCGCCCCAAAGTTCTCGCTTCGACAAAAGCTCGCGAAAGGGCGGCTCGGCGATTCTTACGTCAGTCTGCGCCTCCTCGGAAAGGGAACGTGTGCTCACTCCCCACGGAAGCAGCCACAGAATTGAAATCGCGCCGAATACGATAAACAGGGGACGCCAGCCAAGATGGGCGATGAATAATCCGCCAAGGAATGTACCGACCGTCGGTCCTAAATATATGCCAGCGCTTACGAGCCCATTGGCTGCTCCGAGACGTTCAGCCGGCAGGTGCTGCGCTAATAATTTCGAACTGGCGGGGAAGCCTGCGCTCTCCCCAATCCCTAGAAGTATCCGCAGTATTAAAAGAATCAGAAACCCACCGGCCAGCCCGGAAGCAATGGTTGCAACCGACCAGACCGCAAGGCCGAGCGCAAGCGTGCGATAGGCGTTGATCTTCTGGATGAGCCACGCTGCGACGATCTGGCCTGGAACGTAAACCCAGAAAAAGGCTGAAACCAACAACCCATATTGAGCGTTGGATAGGTTCAGCTCCCCCTTGATCAGAGGCGCTGCAGTAGCAAGATTTCCGCGATCCACATAATTGATAAAAATCGCGAGGGCCAGGAGTGCGAGAACTCCGTCAGTGAATCGAGCGGCTTTCAATCCTGCGTCCTGCTGACTGTCGCTCCCACTCACTCGGCCTCCATGCATATCGCCATAACTTTGCTTATCCGTGGATCATGTGCTGCCCGCGGGCCAATGTCAAACGCTAAGAACCTTCGCATCAGTAGCTTGCAGGATTCGCAGAGGTCTTTGACATGAACGAGATTGGTTGCGGCGGCTTGCAACCAGTCGGTACACTCAAGGTTACGGTTATCAGCGGAAGGAAAGGTCAGGCACATCATGCTCGTCGTAATGAAGGCACAGGCGACGCAGGAAGAAATTCAGACCGTCTGTGAACACATTGAGCAGCTGGGATTCCGGGCGCATCCGATGCCCGGCGCCACGCGCACCGCCATTGGAATTACTGGCAACCAAGGTCAGATCGAACCCGGAACCTTGGACGAGCTGTCAGGGGTTGCGGAAGTTATCCCAGTTTCGAAGCCTTACAAACTAGTCAGCCGCGACGTGAAGGAAGATGACACGGTCATCCGTTTTCCGGGTACAAATGCCACCATCGGCGGTCGCGATCTGGCAATGATCGCCGGGCCATGTTCGATTGAGACGCGCGAGCAGGCCTTTGCGGTGGCGGAACAGGTAGCGGCAGCGGGAGCGCAGTTCTTCCGCGGCGGCGCTTATAAGCCAAGGACTTCCCCCTACGCCTTTCAAGGGTTAGGCGAAGAAGCGCTGAAGATTATGGCGGAAATCCGCGAGCGCTTTGGACTGCGGATCGTAACCGAGGCGATCGACAACGAGGTGCTGGAGTTGGTTGATCGCTACGCCGACGTGATCCAGATCGGCGCCCGCAACATGCAGAATTATTCCCTGCTCCGCGCCGCCGGACGGAAGCGCAAGCCCGTGCTGCTGAAGCGCGGCATGTCGGCAACGCTGGAGGAATTTCTGATGGCAGCCGAATACGTGATGAGCGAGGGCAACTACCAGGTGATTCTGTGCGAGCGCGGCGTGCGAACCTTTGCCGATCACACGCGCAACACGCTCGACCTTAGCATCGTACCGGCGGTCCAGCGGCTCAGCCATCTGCCGATCCTCGTTGATCCGAGTCACGGGACGGGCAAGCGAAACAAGGTACTGCCGCTTGCGCGGGCGGCGGTCGCGGTGGGCGCGGACGGCATCATCGTCGAGGTGCATCATCAGCCGGACAAAGCACTGTCAGATGGCGCGCAATCCATCTATCCCGAACAATTCGCCCGGTTGATGGATGAGGCGAGCCAGATAGCCGCGGTCCTGCGGCGTAATGTTCCTCACGGCATCGAAGTTGCGGCGCCTGCCGGAGCTGCGTCTGTCACTCGATAATCCGAGCATGAAGAATGCCAGAAGGCGGCTGCGTTTGCGCCGCCTTTTTACTGCCTGCGCGCTTCTTGTACTTCTTGGCGGCTGCAGGCGCGAGGGGTTTCCGGTATATCCAGCGGACTATCGCGAGTTCGCCTACGTCACAAATGGTGGCAGCAACACAGTCACGGTGCTGGACATCGTGAACCTGCGGCAGGACCGCGTACTGCAGGTGGGCGCCGAACCGACCGGCGTTACTGCGAATCCAAAGCGCAACGAGGTGTATGTTGTAAATTCCGCCGGGGCGAGCGTTACGGTAGTCGACGCCGAAAAGAATCGCGTCGCGGCGACAATTCCGGTCCACCACCGGCCTTATTTCATCGACGTCGACTACGCGGGCAGGCGCGCGTATGTGGCGAACTCAGGCTCGAACAACGTTTCGGTGATTGACCTGGACAAACGTCGCGAGATCGCCGCCATCGGCGTGGGTGAGGGGCCGGGGCTGGCGAGGATTTCCCCGGACGGTGGAAGCCTGGTCGTCACGAACAGGGTCAGCGGCAGCGTTTCGATCATCGATCCGGCAAAATTCACGGTACGGGCGGTCTTCGACGGCTGCCCCCAGGCCACCCATGCCGTGATTCTGCCAGACTCGTCGAAGGCGTTCGTGGCCTGCTCGGGCGGCCATCAGGTGATGGCGATCGGCTTGGCGCGGCCGTCGAGCCAGATCGAGA
>DATJMC010000025.1:0-5006 GCA_035508975.1 Occallatibacter sp. | reverse complement strand
CTGATCGGCAAGGGCGGGAGCAAGCTGAAGAGTATCGGAACGAATGCCCGTAAGGAAATTGAATCGCTGCTGGGCACGCGTGTATTTCTCGAACTGCATGTGATTGTTGAAGAGAACTGGCGTGAGCGGCGCGGCTTCGTTGAGTCTCTGGATTGGCGCAAGCAGTTGGAAGAGCTTGGCAAGCACAACGAAGAGAAGTAACCGGCCTATTCGCGAACGCTGATGCCTAGCGTGCGCATTTTTCTATATAAATGGCTGCGTTCAAGGCCTAGTGATTCGGCAGCCCGGCTGATGTTGCCGTGGCACTCGTCGATTTTTTTCAGGATGTAGTCGCGTTCGTAGGCCTCGCGCGCCTGGTGAAGCGTGCTGAAGTCGTCATTGCGGCGACTGGCGCCGCGGTGCACGAGCATGGGCAGGTGTTTGCGCTCGATACGCGGAGCCTGCGGATTGAGAATCAGGATGCGCTCGACGAGGTTCTTCAATTCGCGGACATTGCCGGGCCAGTGATATTGCTTGAGCAGCTCGGTTGCATCTTCTGAAATTTCAAGGCGGGCGCGGCCATACTCCCGACCGTAGGCGCGGAGAAAATCGCGCACGAGGAGCGGCATGTCCTCTTTGCGGTCGCGCAGTGGAGGAACGTAGAAGGGAATGACGTTGAGCCGGTAAAAAAGGTCTTCGCGGAAATTTCCTTTTGCGATTTCCTCTTCGAGATTCTTGTTGGTGGCGGCGATGACGCGGACATCCACGCTCATGGCCTGCAGTGCGCCGACCGGCGTGAAGCGCTGTTCATCGAGCGCGCGCAGGACCTTGGCCTGCGTCTTGAGGCTCATGTCGCCGACTTCATCGAGAAAGAGTGTGCCGCCGTCGGCGCGCTCAAAGGTGCCGCGCTTTTCCGGCGGGCCGCCCGGAACTGCGCTGTTGCGATATCCGAAGAGTTCGCTTTCGATGTAGTCCTCGGGTATGGCGGCGCAGTTGAGCTCGACGAAGACGCGATCGCGCCGCAGGCTTTCCGCATGGATGGCGCGCGCGATCAATTCTTTTCCGCTTCCGGATTCGCCGAAGATGAGAACGCGGCCGTTGGTGGGGGCCATGAGCCTGATCTGCTGGCGCAGGGCTTTCGCTGCGACACTTTCGCCGGTGATGGGTGTTTGCAGAGCGAGCTGGCGCTTGAACTCCTGATTCTCACTGCGAAGGCGCCTGGCTTCGATGGCGTTTTTGACGACGATGAGCGTGCGATCGAGCGTGAGGGGCTTCTCGAGAAAATCAAAAGCGCCGAGCTTGGTGGCCCGCACGGCTGTCTCAATGGTGCCGTGGCCGGAAATGATGATGACCTCGGGCTTGCTCTCGCTTTCAAGCGAACGGATTTCGCTGAGCACTGCAAGGCCATCGCGGTCGGGAAGCCAGATGTCGAGCAGCATTACGTCGTAGCTGGCGTCGCGCAACAGGACCAGCGCCTCGGAAGCTGTTCCGGTGCTGGCGACGGCGTAGCCTTCTTCGCGGAGAATTTCTTCGAGCAGTTTGCGGATGTCGGCTTCGTCGTCAACGACAAGGATGTGGTTCATCGAGCTGCCTTATCAAGAGAAATGGGAACAGATTGGCTGTGTGCCGATTCAGAAGAGCCGTTGCTGTGCACGGCAAGCGGAAGCTCGATGATGAAGCGGGCGCCCATGGGGTAGTTCTGTTCTGCGCGAATGGCTCCGTGGTGGTCCTGGATGATCTTTGCGGCAATGGCAAGCCCGAGGCCGGTTCCGCGCTGTTTGGTTGAGAAGTAGGGAAGGAAAAGGCGCTCGCGTGTTTCCTCGGTGATCCCATGGCCGGTATCGGAGATGCAGACGGAGGCCATCTCGTGATGATCGGTAAGCGCGGTTTCGAGAGTGAGCACGCGGACGCGGCCCTCCTGCATGGCTTCGGCGGCGTTGTCGATGAGATTGGCGATGGCGCGGCGAAGGGCTTCGGCATCGGCCATTACAGGCGGCAGGTGTGACGTAAGGTGCACATCGAGACGAATGTCGCCCAGGCGGTCTTCAAAGAGGCGCAGCGCGCTTTCCACAATCAGGTTCAGGTCGGCCGGTTTGGGGTGTGCTGTGGGGAACTGCGCCAGCGCGGCAAATTGATCGACGAGTGTGCGCAGCGTTTCGACCGAGCCAAGAATGACATCGCTGCATGAGCGGATGACGTCGGGCGACTCCGGCGCGTTCCGATCGACGTGCCGCTTGATGCGTTCCGCTGAGAGCGCAATGGGAGTGAGCGGATTTTTGATCTCGTGGGCGACGCGCTGCGCCACCTCTTTCCATGCGAGCTGACGTTGGGCGTGGAGGAATTCGCTCACGTCTTCGAGAACGAGGATGGAGCCGCGTTTGACGTGGCCAAGGTCAAGTGCAGATATGGTGGCAGTGAGGCTGAGAACTCCTGAAGAAGAGGGCAGTTCGAATTCGGCCGAAGCGATGCCCATGCGCTGGGCGCGGCGTTCGAGGACATCGAGCTCGCAGGCGACTTCGGGAGGAAAAAGGGAGGCGAGCGGCTGGCCGGCGATGGCCCGCGGCTGGCTCCGCGTAACGAGGTCGACGAAGGCGCGGTTGGCCTGGAGGATGCGGCAGTCGGAGTCGAGGGTGACCACGCCGCTGGGTATGGTTTCGAGGATGGTCTCGAGCTCTTTCCGGCGGGATTCGAGAGTGAGATTGGCGGCCGAGAGCTGCGCGGCGGAGGAATCGGCCAGGCGGCGGCTCTCTTCAAGATCGGATGCCATGTGATTGAAGGAGCGCACGAGCTCGCCCAGCTCGGCCGTGGCGGAAACGGAGACGCGCTGCTCGTACTGGCCTTCGCCGATGGCGTTCATGGCATCGGCCAGCGCTTCGACGGGGCGAGTGATCTGCTTGGACAGATAGAGCGCCAGCCAGCTGCTGGCGAAGAAGACCAGGGCCGTTAGTAATAGCAGCAGGAATAAATACGTGGTGCGGATGGTGCGACGCTCGCGGTAAAGGGTCCAATACTGTTCATCGCCGCTGCGTATCTGCTTGAGCGTGGTGCTGAGCCCAGCGGGAAGAGGCAGGCCGACGACGACCAGTCCGCCGTCGTCAATGGTGGCATCGCCTACGGCATATTGATTGTTGCCGACGATGAGAATGGGTTCATCGCTGCGCTGGGCCGCCGTGAGAGCAGCCGCGGTAAGAGCCTGGGCTTTGCTGTTGTTGTCGCCGTTGTCGTCGAGCCAGGACTGAACCTTTGCCTGCCCCTGTGGCAACTGGTACTGGGCCACCGGATCTCCATCGCTGTAGACGATCGCAAAGCCGCCCTGCAGCGTGATGCGGTGGGTGCGGATTTCATCGAGGAGTCGGGGCCGGTCGCCGCTAGCGTAGTGGTCGGCGAAAGAACGGGACCGGGCAAGTGCCTCGGCTTCAGCACGGGCATTGAGACTGACGTAATGGGCGAGCTCCAGGGCTATGCGGGAGGAGCTGTCGCGCAGTTCGCCGACAGGCTGCGAGAACCAGCGGTCGATGGAGCGGTTCATCAGCAGAAAGCTGAAAAGAAACATGAACAGCGCCGGGGCGAATGAGAGCATCACGGCGCCGATTAGCATGCGGGACCGTAGGCGGGAACCAAGAACGCGGCTTCGCTCGTCGGCAAGCAGTTTGAGAATGTTGCGCAGCAGCAGAACCAGCAGCGTTACGAAGAGAAGGAACGCGACGATGGAGATAGCGGTGAAGAGAACGATTTGACCGCTGGAACTGGGATGGATGAAGTCGAGCCTGAAGGCGTTGAGGGCGCCCAGGAGCAGAACGAGGAGCAGGGTTCCGGCGCCAAGCGCCACTACGGTTGCCCGCCTGTGTTTCAATTCGGCCAAAAAAACTCCTGCGGACAGATTATAGGCTCGCGAAGGGCTGCGGCCGGAATGGGATTCGGAGCGAGCCGACCCCGGGATGTGGCATCATGTTGCGGAGATGAAAATCAACCGACTCTCCGCGGCGTTTCTACCGTTCGCCCTGGCAGGCCTGTTGCTTGCCGGTGGTTGCAAGAAACAAGATAACCAGGCCAGCACCGAGGCGCAGCAGCCGACAGCATCGCAACCGGCGCCCCCTGCAACTTCTCCGAGCTCGGGTGAGCCGGCTTCTGCTCCGCCAGCCGCCACAAGCAGCGCCCCTACGGCAGCTCCGCCCGAACCTGGGGCCCCGGCGTCGAGCGTCGCAGCGGCTCCTCCTCCAGCTCCGGCTCCTCCTCCGCCACCTCCCCCAATTGTGATTCCGGCGGGAACGCATGTTGCCGTAACCACCCTTTCATCGCTTGGATCGAAGATCAGCGTCTCCGGGGACGCCTTCTCGGCGACGGTCGCTCAACCCGTGGTGGTGAATGGAGTTACTGTGATTCGCGCGGGCTCGCAGGCGAACGGGACGGTAGTTGACGCCAAGCCCCTGGGCAAGTTCAAGGGCGGAGCTTCGCTGTCACTCCGGCTCGATACTGTACGGGCGTTCGGCACCACCTACCAGATCGCTTCGAGCACCATTGATCGCGCCGAGAAGGGCAAGGGCAAGCGGACGGCTGGCTTCATCGGCGGCGGCGCAGGTGGTGGCGCGCTGATCGGCGGACTTGCCGGCGGCGGCAAGGGCGCGCTGATCGGTGGTTTGATCGGCGCGGGCGCAGGTACGGCGGGCGCGGCCTTCACTGGCAACAAGGACATCGTGATTCCGGCAGAGACGACGCTGACGTTCCGGCTCGAGCACTCGCTGACTGTCCCGAATCCGAGGGCATCGTCACAGCAGAATGAAGCGCCTCCGGCACAGTAAGCAGGGTTTTCGGGAACGATGAAGGCGTAGCGGGTGCTGCGCCTTTTTTTCTTTATGCCAGCAGGTCTCTATGCGAGCAAATCGCGGACTGGGGTCCAGGGCTTGCTCTGCGAAGCGGCGACAGGCTCGCAGGTAAGGGTGCCGGTATAGGTGTTTACACCGTCGCGAATGCCGTTGTCCTCAAGGATGGCACTGCGCGCGCCGAGTTGGGCCAGCTTGAAGACATAA
>DATJMC010000024.1:0-18322 GCA_035508975.1 Occallatibacter sp. | reverse complement strand
CTCAACACCATGGTCGAGCAGCTGCGCTCGTTTGCCGCCGAAGTGACGCGCGTGGCGCGCGAAGTGGGATCGGAAGGGAGATTGGGCGGGCAGGCCAACGTGCCGGGGGTGGCGGGAACGTGGAAGGATCTGACGGACTCGGTAAACGCCATGGCGGGCAACCTGACCGCGCAGGTGAGAAACATTGCCGAGGTGACCACGGCGGTGGCGCGCGGCGACTTGTCGCGCAAGATCACGGTGGACGTGAAGGGCGAGATTCTTGAGCTGAAGGACACGATCAACACGATGGTGGACCAGCTGAACGCGTTTGCGGGCGAAGTGACGCGCGTGGCGCGCGAAGTGGGAACGGACGGGAAGCTGGGCGGCCAGGCGATGGTGCCGGGAGTGGCGGGAACCTGGAAGGACCTGACCGACTCAGTGAACTTCATGGCCGGCAACCTGACGGCGCAGGTGAGAAACATCGCCGAGGTGGCAACGGCGATCGCCAATGGCGACTTGTCGCGCAAGATCACGGTGGACGTGCGGGGCGAAATCCTGCAGCTGAAAGAGACGCTCAACACCATGGTCGAGCAGCTGCGCTCGTTTGCCGCCGAAGTGACGCGCGTGGCGCGCGAAGTGGGATCGGAAGGGAGATTGGGCGGGCAGGCCAACGTGCCGGGGGTGGCGGGAACGTGGAAGGATCTGACGGACTCTGTAAACGCCATGGCGGGCAACCTGACCGCGCAGGTGAGAAACATTGCTGAGGTGACCACGGCGGTGGCGCGCGGCGACTTGTCGCGCAAGATCACGGTGGACGTGAAGGGCGAGATTCTTGAGCTGAAGGACACGATCAACACGATGGTGGACCAGCTGAACGCGTTCGCCGCGGAAGTGACGCGCGTGGCCCGCGAGGTAGGAACGGACGGCAAGTTAGGCGGCCAGGCGGTGGTGCCGGGCGTGGCGGGAACGTGGAAAGACCTCACGGATAACGTCAACGTGATGGCAGCCAACCTGACGGAACAAGTGCGCGGCATTGTGAAGGTGGTGACCGCGGTAGCAAACGGCGTGTTGACCCAGGGGCTGACGGTGAACGCCAAGGGCGAGGTGGCGGCGCTGGCCGAGACGATCAACAACATGACGGACACACTGGCGACGTTTGCCGACCAGGTGACGACGGTGGCTCGCGAGGTGGGTGTGGAAGGCCGTCTCGGCGGGCAAGCCAACGTGCCGGGCGCCGCGGGAACGTGGAAGGACCTTACGGGGAACGTGAACCTGCTGGCGGATAACCTCACCAACCAAGTGCGCGCGATTGCGGAAGTGGCGACGGCGGTGACCAAGGGCGACCTGACGCGGTCGATTCAAGTGGAAGCGCGCGGCGAAGTGGCGGAGCTGAAGGACAACATCAACACGATGATCGACAACCTTCGCCTTACGACGGACCGCAATACCGAGCAGGACTGGCTGAAGACCAACCTGGCGCGGTTCACCGGCATGCTGCAAGGGCAGCGCGATCTAGGTACGGTGGGCAGGATGCTGCTCTCGGAACTTGCGCCGCTGGTGAACGCGCAGCAGGGCGTGATCTACCAGATGGGCGGCGAATCGGCGACGTCGGATGGCAGCCTGGTTTTGCTTTCCACATTCGCGGATACCCCGGAAGGCTACGTGAAAGAAGTGCGCATCGGGGAGGGGTTGATCGGGCAATGCGCTTCAGAGAAGCGCCGCATGCTGATCAGCGAGCTGCCGAAGAAGACGGTGCCGATTCGCTCAGGCTTGTTCCAGGCGGTGCCGAAGAACGTGATCGTGCTGCCGGTGCTCTTTGAAGATCGCGTCAAGGCGGTGATTGAGCTTGCCAGCCTGGGCTCGTTCACGGCGTCGCACCTGGCCTTTCTGGAGCAGCTGACGGCCAGCATCGGCATCGTGCTGAACTCGATTGAAGCGACGATGCAGACCGAGGGCCTGTTGAAGCAGTCGCAGCAGCTGGCGACCGAACTGCAGACACAGCAGAAGGAGTTGCAACAGACGAACGAGCAGCTGGCGCAGAAGGCGCAACAGCTTGCCGAACAGAACTACGAAGTGGAACGCAAGAACCAGGAGATCGAACAGGCCCGTCGCGCGCTGGAAGAGAAGGCGCGGGAGTTGGCGCTGACGTCGAAGTACAAGTCGGAGTTCCTGGCGAACATGTCGCACGAGTTGCGTACGCCGCTGAATTCGATCCTGGTGCTGGGTCAGCAGCTTGCGGAGAATCCCGACGGCAGCCTGAGCGCGAAGCAAGTGGAGTTCGCGCGCACGATTCACGGCGCGGGGACCGATCTGCTGAACCTGATCAGCGACATTCTCGATCTTTCGAAGATCGAGTCGGGCACGGTTTCGGTCGAAGCCGAGGAGATCTTCTTCGGGGCGCTGCTGGAGACGGTTTCGCGGCCATTCCGTCATGAAGCGGAAAACCGGAAGCTGCATTTCGACGTGATCAGCGATTCCCGGCTGGGCCGGAGCCTGGTGACGGACTCCAAGCGCCTGCAGCAGGTTCTGAAAAACCTGCTGTCGAACGCCTTCAAGTTCACGGAGCAGGGTGGTGTGCGGCTGACGGTTACGCCAGCCTCGGAAGGGTGGAGTCCCGATCACCCGATTCTGAGCGGCGCGGGCTCGGTGATTGCCTTTGCTGTTTCGGATACGGGGATCGGCATACCGCCGGAGAAGCAGCGGATCATCTTCGAAGCGTTTCAACAGGCCGATGCAGGCACGAGCCGCAAGTATGGAGGCACGGGACTTGGGCTGGCGATCAGCCGCGAACTGGCGAGCCTGCTGGGAGGGGAGATTCAGCTCAAGAGCGCTCCGGGACACGGGAGCACGTTCACTCTTTTCCTTCCTCACACCTATGTAGGGCCGGTTGTGCCCAACGTGCCGAGGTTGGAGAAGAGCGGCACGCAGACGGCCAATCCGATCTTCATCACGACGGTGACCGCGGTGGAACAGGAAGCGCGGCTGGAAGACGACCGGAACAACCTGAAGGAAGGCGACGCGATCCTGCTGATCGTGGAGGACGATCCACACTACGCGCGGATACTTTGCGACCTGTCGCGGGACAAGGGGTTCAAGGTTTTGTCGGCGATGTCGGGGGCCGAGGCGCTGGCGCTGGCGCTGGAGTATCATCCCAACGCGATTTCGCTGGATGTGTTTTTACCGGACATGCTGGGATGGACGGTGCTGAATCACCTGAAGCAGGATGCGCGGACGCGGCATATTCCCGTGCAGATGCTGACGCTTGACGAAGACCGGCATCACGGATTGTCGCGGGGCGCATTTGCATTCGTGACCAAGCCCACGTCGACGGAGGACCTGGATGCGGCTCTTACGCGCATCAAGGAGTACTCACAACCGCGGCGGAAGCGGCTGCTGATTGTCGAGGACAATCCTGCCGAGCAGTTGAGCACGCGGGAACTGCTGTGGCATGAAGACATCGACATTGTGGTGGCGGAATCGGGGGCCGAAGCGCTGCGGATGCTCGAGCAAGGCGGCTACGACTGCGCTGTGCTGGACCTGCGCCTTCCGGATATGACGGGATTCGAGGTGCTGGAACAGCTTCGCGACATGCCCAGCCTGAGGGATTTGCCGGTGGTGGTATTTACGGGGCGCGACCTCACGCCGGACGAGGATGCGCAACTGCGGACATTGGCTCGCAGCGTGGTGCTGAAGGATGTAGAATCACCCGAACGCCTGCTGGACGAGACCGCGCTGTTTTTGCATCGCGTGGTTTCGGATCTTCCCCAGGCAAAGCAGCAAATGCTGGACCGCCTGCACCGCTCCGACGATGCACTGGCGGGACGCAAGGTTCTGGTTGTGGACGATGACGTTCGGAACATCTTTGCGTTGAGCAGCGTGCTGGAACGTCGCGGGATGACGGTGCTTTCCGCCGGAACGGGCAGGGAGGCGATTGAAACGATCGAGCAGACGACGGACCTGGCGATTGTGCTGATGGATATCATGATGCCGGAGATGGACGGATACGAAACGATGCAAGTGATCCGCCAGAATCCGGCTCTGCGGCGGCTGCCGATCATTGCCCTGACGGCGAAGGCGATGAAGGGGGACCGGGAACGTTGTCTTGAAGCGGGTGCTTCGGAATATCTGGCGAAACCCGTCAACACCGAGCAGCTGTTGGCGGCGCTGCGCATGTGGCTGCATCGCTGACGAGGAGTAGCGACTGATGAAGTCAGATCAGAAGATCAACATTTTAATGGTGGACGACCAACCCGCGAAGCTCTTGAGCTACGAGGTGATTCTTGCCGAGTTGGGTGAGAACCTGATCAAGGCGTCGTCTGCCAGCGCAGCGCTGAGCATCCTGCTGAAAAACGACATCGCGGTGGTGCTGATGGATGTGAGCATGCCGGATGTGGATGGGTTCGAGCTTGCGGATGTGATCCGTCAGCATCCCCGCTTTCAAAAGACGGCGATCATTTTCATTTCAGGAGTAGCCCTGGCGGACTCGGACAAGATCCAGGGATATCGCAGCGGAGCGGTGGATTATATTTCGGTGCCGGTGATCCCGGAGGTCCTTCGAGCCAAAGTGAGCATCTTTGTGGAGCTGCACAGAAAGACGCGCCAGCTGGAGAGATTGAACAGCGAGCTGGAACGCCGGGTGCAGGAGCGGACCGAGGAATTGCAGCAAAGCGAGGCGCGATTCAGGACACGGGCGGAGTTGCTGGAACTGGCGAGCGAGGCGATCATCGTTCGCGGGCTGGATGGAGTGATTCGATTCTGGAACGCGGGAGCGGAGAATCTCTACGGCTGGAGCCGGGAGGAAGTGATCGGCCAGGATATGCACAGCTTGCTGCGGACAACTTTTCCGATATCGCGGGAAGACGTGGAGGACACGCTCAAAGAGAAAGGCGCGTGGCAGGGGAACCTGATCCAGCAGACCCGCAGCGGACGTGAGATCGTGGTGGCTTCGCGCAAGACGGTGAATCGGGAGTCGAATTCGGTCCTGGAAGTCAACCGGGACATCACGGTGCAGCTGAAGTCGGAAGAAGCCTTGCGGGAAAGCGAGAAGCTGGCGGCGATGGGGCGCGTGGCTGGAATCATCGCGCACGAGATCAACAACCCGCTGGCGGCGATAACGAACATTTTCTATCTGCTGCGCAATCATCCTTCGTTGAACGACGAGGCACGCGGGTATGCGGATGCGGCGGAGCAGGAACTGACGCGGGTTGCGCACATCACGAGGCAAACGCTGAGTTTTTATCGCGAATCGAAGCAGCCGATGCCGATCCGGGTGCACGAACTGCTGGACGATGTGGTGGAGCTGCAGAAGCGGGCATTCCAGGTGAACAAGATCGAGCTGCAGAAGAGATACTTCACGGCCAGCAATGTCACGGGTTTTCCGGTGGAGTTGCGCCAGGTTTTCCTGAATCTGATTTCGAATGCGGTACAAGCCATGCCGCACGGCGGAATTCTTCGACTTCAGGTGAACGATGCCACCGACTGGCCGACGCGGCAGCGCGGGGCGTCGATCTCAATCGTCGACACTGGATTTGGCATCAAGCCGGAGGACGCGCACCGGTTGTTCGAGCCCTTCTACAGCACCAAGGCCGCCAAAGGGACTGGGCTCGGATTGTGGATCAGCAAGGGCATCCTGCAGAAATACAGCGGCCGCATTTCGTACCGGACATTTCGCAACAAAGGGGAATGCATCACCTGTTTCCGGGTATTCATTCCGGGCAACGGAACGCGGAATGTATTTCCCGAGGAAGCGGAGCGGCAGGGACATTCGCGGGACGAATCGGCCTGGAACGAAGCAGAAGAGTCGCGCCGGGCGATCTCGGTGAGTCTTTGACCGGGCTTCGAGGAGAAGCCCAGGATCGACGCGATGAACGGATGAGGCGATTGGAATTCCGGTCGGGTTCCCTCAGTGGGTGGGTTCGTCTCAAAATCTGGTAGATGGTTTCGCCGCGTGCGGCGGTGGGGTCCGGGGACACGCCCCCAGGGTTGTCAGTCCGGGCGACTGAGTGACTATAATCCCTTGCATGCACTGGTTCGGCAGCCGCGATTTACCGGAGTGGTTCCTGCCGGCAATTCACCTGAAGTCAAAACGGCAAAGAGGGCTCGATGCCTGATGATTGGGGTATCGGCGATAGCAGTTGCCAAACCCAATGTTTTGTAGCCTGACTCAAAAAGCCGCAAAAACGAAGATCGGAGGCTGACTATGCAAGTCGAGTTGACAGCCCGCCAAGTGAAGGTTTCGAAGGCTCTGCGCACCCAGGCAGAGGAGGGCATGGATCGGATTGCCCGCATTCTCGGACGGACCACATCGGCCAGCGTAATTTTTCGCGTGCAGAGGCATTTACAGATCGCCGAGCTGACGGTGAAGGCGCGGCTGCAGACGATTGTAGCGGCGGGGCAGGCCGACTCGCTGGAAGCTGCGCTGCGGGAAGCGCTGGCGCATGCCGAGCATCAGGCGCTGCGGTACCGCGACCGTCACCTGGCGCGGAAGCGGCTGCCGAAGGAGGAGAAGGTGCTGACGGCGCCGCCGGTGGTTCGGCCAAAGGCGAGGAGTTCGGAGTTTGCCGAGCCCTCGGAGAACGGAAGAGGTTCAAACGGGAAGGCGCGTGCGGCGATCGCGGTGCACTCTTTTCCGTCGAACGCGACCTTTGTAGAACCGCATGTGTTGTCGAGCGCGGAAGCGATCGCGATCAGGCCGATGACGATTGAAGAAGCTGTCAAGGACGCGGAGTTCCGGGACCGGGATCTGCTGGTTTTTCGGAATCCCGTAGGCGAGCTGTATGTGCTGCACCGCAGGCGCGACGGGCAGATGGAGCTTGTCGAGATCCCGTAGCGCGCGAAGTCACGAAATTCAAATCCAAGCCGATTACTTCGAGGGTTGCCTTTCACTTATCCGCGACTCGAACGGAGATGGATTCGGTGTACGATGTGCCCATGGTACCTTCATTGCAGGTGTTGCCTACACCCCCCAAGCGATTGCCTGCCGACGGTAAGGTAGAGGTCAGGAAACCGGAAAAGGAAATGGTCATCGTGACCGGGATTTCCGGCTCGGGCAAAGCATCGGCTCTCAGATCGTTTGAAGATCTGGGGTATCACGCCGTGGACAATCTGCCGCTGGAGTTGCTGACGGAATTTGCGGTGCTGGTGGGCAAGTCGGACGA
Source organism: Occallatibacter sp. (assembly GCA_035508975.1). Lineage (GTDB taxonomy): Bacteria > Acidobacteriota > Terriglobia > Terriglobales > Acidobacteriaceae > Telmatobacter. Next base: position 11,186 of record DATJMC010000024.1, on the reverse strand, counting down.
GATTGAACGCGCGGCGATCGTGGTGGACGTGCGCGAAGGCCAAACGCTCGATCGGCTCCCGGAGATCCTGAAGCAGGTCAAACAAATATTGCCGACGCGGGTTGTTTTTCTTGATGCGCAGGATGCGGTGCTGGTGCGTCGCTACTCGGAAACGCGACGGCCGCATCCGCTGCGGCGTTCGGAGACGGTGGAGCGGTCGATTGTGGAAGAGCGCCAGCTGCTCGATCCGATCCGCAACGTCGCCGATACGCTGGTGGATACGTCGAACTTCAACGTGCACGAATTGCGGGCGCACATTCAGCAGCGCTTCAGCCATGAGGAGAAGACCAAGCGGCTGCTGGTGAGTTGCGTGAGCTTCGGTTTCAAGAACGGGGTACCGCTGGACGCGGACCTTGTCTTCGATGTGCGTTTTCTGCCCAACCCGCATTTTGTGCCCGAGTTCCGCAAGAAGACGGGCAAGGACCCGAAGGTGGCCGCGTACGTGAGGAAGTTTCCGCAGACGCAGGAGTTTCTGGGCCGGGTGACGGAACTGATGCTCTACCTGCTTCCGCATTACGTGGAAGAGGGGAAGAGCTACCTGACGGTTGGGTTTGGATGCACGGGCGGCCAGCACCGCAGCGTGATGATGGCCGAAGAGATGACCAAGCGCCTGCGCAAGGCCGGTTATCAGGTCAAGGCGCTGCATCGCGATATTCCGCGCTAGCGTCAGCGTGCGAGGTCGAGAGAGCCGATCCATCGCGACAGCGCATCGGATTCGTCTTTGGCTTCGCTCGTGGGAGCGGTGAGCCAGACGATCATCCTGGGTGACTGCGTGAGCTGAAATGCCGCGGGGGTCTGGCTTTTGCCGCCGGATGAGCAGGCGTGGAGCCGGCAAAACCACAAGGACGGAATGCGCAAGCGGGACGCGGGGGCATCCAGATCCCATTGGTCGTCGACCAGCCAGTGTGCGGGAACGATGCGCGCGCGGGGATCCTGAAAGATGGCGGCGGCGGGCTGGGGCTGCGGATCGTCGATGACGACGCCCGCAAGCTCGGGATGAGCGGCTGCGAATTCGAGGGCGAGGTCGGCTCCCAGATCCGAGCCTGCGATCACGATGGAGCGCGCGGCAAGGTGGCGCGTTCCGGTGAGGTAGGCGAGCGCAGATTCGGCATCCTGTTTCCAGGTTTTTTCGCTTGGATGGGTAAAGCGGCTCATTCCGTACCCGCGATAGTCGAAGGCGAAGACGTTCAGGCCGGCCGCGTGAAGGCGTGCCAACATGGGAATGGCGTTGGCGAGGTTTCCGTCGGCTCCGTGACAGAAGAGCACGGTGATGGGGGCGCTGGAGGCGGCGGGAATCCACCAGCCGTGCAACTGCGGGATGCCGGCCTCGGTAGCGGCGAAGCCGATTTCGTCGAAGGGGATGCCGACGCCGGCCGGCGTGCGGGTGACAGCGGCTCGCGGATGGTAGAGCAATTGCCAGCTGCCCTGCCAGAACATGAGGCAAAAGGCGGCCCACACGCACACTGCGGCGGCGAGGAACACGATAAGGAGCGCGGAAACGATCCATCGGGGAGAAACGGTTGGAGCGGCCTCTTGAGCCGGCTTTCGTTGGGCATCGAATGAAGGGGAGCGGCCGGTCTTTCCGCGTGGTGTTTTGGTCTTGCCCATAGGGAACTTGCCGCCAGCAGTCACTCCTTTATGCTACGGCAGTGTGTGCCGTTGCTTTGTCCTCTTCCGGATGGGCACAGAGTCGCCGCTCCCGTGGGGCACGGTTTCTGGATAGGGCGACTCAGAAGTTGCGATAATTGATGGGTTGATTGCGATCGCAGGAGAAATGAGTCATGTCTGAATTCGTGCGCATTTGTGGACAGGCGGAGTTGCCGGCGGCCGGGCAGGTTCGCGAAGTCGTGGTTTCGGGGCGGGCGCTTTGCGTGGCCAACGTGGGGGGGACGATCGCGGTTCTTGATGGGACGTGCCCGCATGAGGGCGGCCCGCTGGGCGAGGGCACGATCGAGGACGGGCGCGTGGTGTGCCCGTGGCACAGCTACGCGTATGACGTGAAGACCGGCGTGGCGCAGGAAGATCCGACGCTGAAAGCGGAAGTGTTTGAAGCGAAGGTTGAGAACGGCGAACTGCGCGCGCGGCTGTAAGTCAGCGGCTCGACTTGCGGGCCGGCACCTTCTTGCCTTGCCTGCGCGCTTCGGAAAGGCCGATGGCGATAGCCTGCTTGCGGCTGGTGACTTTTTTGCCACTGCGCCCGGAGCGGAGCTTGCCGCGCTTCATCTCATGCATCTCGGTCTCAACATTCTTGCCGGAAGATGGGGAGTATTTGCGGCGCGACGATTTTTTCGCGCGCGTCGCGCCGGTTGATTTTGTTGCAGAAGATCTTTTGGTTGCCATGATGCGCTCCTCGAAGTTCAGATGGCGCATGCGGCGCGGGCAGTTGTCTCGCGGGGATGCGCAGAGGCATCCCGCAGCGTCTTATAGCCGCTCTTGATGTATCCGCGGTATCGTCGCGAGTGCACTCGCCCCGTTCGGTCAATGACTGAAGCCACAAAGGACGCGAGTGAACGAGCGCCCTTTGAAAGCGGCGCTTCAGTATTTGACGATGGCGGTGAAGGAGTCGGGCTTGAGGCTGGCACCGCCGACGAGCGCGCCATCGATCTCGGGCTGACTCATCAGCGCTGTGGCGTTGTCGGGTTTCACGCTGCCGCCGTAGAGAACGCGCATTTTGGCGGCGACGTCAGTGCCGAGAATTTTCGCGACTTCGGCGCGGATGATGCGATGCGCGTCGGCGGCCATTTCGGGAGTGGCGGTTTTGCCGGTGCCGATGGCCCAGACGGGCTCGTAGGCGATGACGATGGAAGCGACGGCGCCGGCGGCGAAGCCCGGGATGCCGGCAAAGGCTCCGGCGACCTGGGTCTTGAGGACATCTGCGGTCTTGCCTGCTTCGCGCTCGGCTAAAACTTCGCCGATGCAGACGACCGGGACGATGCCGTGCTTGAGCGCGGTGTGAAGTTTCTTGTTGACGATGTCGTCGGTTTCGGCGAAGTACTGGCGGCGTTCGGAGTGTCCGATGAGGGTGTGGGTGCCACCGACGGCTTTGAGCTGGCCGATGGAGGTTTCGCCGGTGTAGGCGCCCTCTTCGGCGAAGTGGATGTTTTGCGCGCCAACGGAGACAGCGGAGCCTTTGGCGGCGGCAATCACGGTGGGCAGCAGAACCGGCGACGGGAAGAGCGCGATCTCGTCGCGCGTGTGGCCGGCAACCAGAGGTAAAAAAGCATCGACAAAGGCCTTGGCTTCAGCGGGAGTTTTGTACATCTTCCAATTGGCAGCGATCAGTTTTTTGCGGGACATTTTTGTATGGAATCCTCAAGGACGATTTTATCGGAGGGACTTTCCGCGACTGGGTGATGGAGCGCACACTGGACACGCGCATGAGCCATTCGAAGAGGCGCTTTGTCGCAGCGGAATTGTCGGCGATTATCGCCGTTGGCGTGCTCTGCCTGGATGGGGATTTGGCGAATGAGCGGGAATTTTCTGCAAGCGGGACCGCTCTAGGCACCGAACTGACGGAGGTGATGGTCGATGTGTTTGTACATGAGGATGGCCCACTGCTGCGGTTTGAGCTTGCCGAAGAAAGGGTGCGGGTGATGGGAGCAGCAGTTTGCGCCCTGAGTGGCGAAGCGATCGATCGCTGTGATGAGCTGAGCGCGTTCGCGCTCGAAGTCGCAGAACGCGGGGTTGGCAGGGAAGAGCTCGGGTGCGGAAGGCGAATTGCGGCGGATGGGAGCATCGCCCTTGAGGACCAGCGGCTTGATGAGCAGTCCGATGACGCTCGCGGGAAAGGCTGCACGCCTGGGGTTGAGCACGCCCATGGCCATATGCACGCCCGAGGTGCAGTGCGCGAGGGCTTGGGCAAGGGTCATCTTGCCCCACTGCCGCTCGCTCCCGGGATGGAGGCGCAGGATGCGCTGCTTGATCTCATCAACCAGGACGGGGTCAAAGAGATCTCTCATGGTAGTGACGTGTAATCGCTCCCAAGAGCTTTCTATCATGTCCGGTTGCCGGTATCCCACCCATGCGCGCGAGAGGCAGCGGGAGGGGTGGGCACCGGGCGCAGCGCAGGCGCTATTGATTGGTGAGAGCTTCGACGCCGGGGAGTTTTTTGCCTTCGAGGAATTCGAGGCTGGCTCCGCCGCCGGTGGAGATGTGAGTGATCTGGTCGGCGACGCCGGCCTGATTGATTGCGGAAACGGAATCGCCGCCGCCGATGATGGAGGTCGCTGCCTTGTTGGCTGCGACGGCCTTGGCGATTGCGTTGGTGCCGACGGCGAAGCGCGGAAACTCAAAGACGCCGGCGGGGCCGTTCCAGACGATGGTGCGCGCAGTGGAGACGATGTCTTCGATGGCGGCGATGGATTTGGGACCGATGTCGAGGCCTTGCCAGTCGGCAGGGAAGTTCTTCGATGTGTCCCAGGGTTGGGTTTTGGCGTCGTTGGCAAAGGTGTCGGCGAGGATGTTGTCGACGGGCAGCAGGAGGTTCACGCCTTTGGCCCTGGCTTTCTCGAGTGCGGCTTTGGCCATGTCGATTTTGTCTTCTTCGACGAGGGACTTGCCGGTGGTGACGCCCTTGGAGCGATAGAAGGTGTAGGCCATGCCGCCGACGATGACGAGCGTGTTGACCTTGTCGAGGAGGTTCTGGATGACGTCGATTTTGCCGGAGATCTTGGAGCCTCCGATGATGGCGACGAAGGGTTTCTCTGGAGATTCGAGGGCCTTGCCGAGGTAGGTGATTTCCTTTTCCATGAGGAGGCCGGCGACGGCGGGCTTGAGGAAGTGAGTGATGCCTTCGGTGGAGGCGTGGGCGCGGTGGGCAGAGCCGAAGGCGTCGTTGACGTAGATTTCGGCGAGCGAGGCGAGGGCTTTGGAGAAGGCGGGGTCGTTGGCTTCTTCTTCGGCGTGGAAGCGGAGATTTTCGAGGAGGAGAACCTGGCCGGACTCGAGCTGGCGCGCCATCTCATTGGCGATGTCGCCGACGCAATCAGGAGAGAAGGCGACGTTGACCGACTCGCCGATGGCTTTGTCGAGCAGCTCACGCAGGCGATCGACGACGGGGCGCATGGAGTATTTCGAATTGGGCTTGCCCTTGGGGCGGCCGAGGTGGGAGGCGAGGATCACCTTGGCGCGATGGCGCAGGGCATAGACGATGGTGGGCAGGGTGGCTACGATGCGGGTGTCGTCGGTGATGGTCGAGCCGTCTTCGGTGAGGGGGACGTTGAAGTCGACGCGGATGAAGACGTGCTTGTTCTTGAGATCGATATCGCGGATGGAGAGCTTGGGCATGTCGAGGAGCCTTTCTAAAGAGCAGGGTTCAGGGAACAGGGGTCAGGGATCAGCGAAGAAGACGGATTGAAGGTGAGACGCATGTTGAGGCTCTTGGTCAGGCCTTCGCGTTGCCGCGGGCATCGCCGACCACGGCGTCGAATTCGATTTCGATGCGCCAAGCGGGATTGAGCAACGCCGCGACGACGACCATGGTTGCGGCGGGGCGGATGTGGGAGAAGAACTCGCCGTGCACGCGGCCTACGGCTTCCCAGTCTTCGACGTGGGTAAGGTACATGCGCGTGCGGACAACATCGTGGAAAGAGGCGCCGGCTTCGGCGAGAGCTTTTTCGGCGATGGCGAAGATGCGGCGGGTCTGGCCGGCGACGTCTTCGTTTTCCGCGCCGACGGGACCGGTGCCGGCAACGCGTACGGAGTTTCCGACGCGGACAGCGCGTGAGAAGCCGATGATGGGCTCGTAGGGAGAACCGCCGCTGATGTTTTTGCGGGTCAAAGATGGCACCCAATCAGAGCAGGTACCCCGGTCTCAGATGCGAGACCTGGGGCACCCGGATTTGATGTTGAACTAAAGGCCCTTCTTGGTCAGGAAGCCGATGAGGTCGACGACGCGGTTGGAGTAGCCCCACTCGTTGTCGTACCAGCTAAGGACTTTGACGCTCTGTCCGATGACTTTGGTGAGCTTGGCATCGACGATGGAGCTGCGCCTGTCGCCCTTGAAGTCAGAGCTCACCAGCTCATGCTCTTCGTAGCCGAGGATGCCCTTGAGCGCGCCTTCGCTGGCTGCCTTGAGGGCTGCGTTGACGGCCTTGACGTCGGTGGGCTTTTCGGCGATGTAGGTGAGGTCGACGATGGAGACGTTGGGAGTTGGGACGCGCAGAGAGAAGCCGTCGAGCTTGCCGGCGGTTTCAGGAAGGACGAGCTTGAGAGCCTTGGCGGCGCCGGTGGAGCTGGGAATCATGTTGAGTGCGGCGGCGCGGGCGCGGCGCAGGTCTTTGTGCGGGAAGTCGAGGATGACCTGGTCGTTGGTGTAGCTGTGAATGGTGGTCATGATGCCGCTGACGATGCCGGTTTCCTTGAGGAGGACCTTGACGACGGGCGCGAGGCAGTTGGTGGTGCAGCTGGCGTTGGAGATGACGTTGTGCTTGGCGGGATCGTACTTTTCCTCGTTGACGCCGAGGACGAGGGTGACGTCTTCGTTGGAAGCGGGAGCGGAGATGATGACCTTCTTGACGGTGGGACCGAGGTGAGCCTTGGCGACGGTGGCGTCGGTGAAGCGGCCGGTGGATTCGATGACGATTTGCGCGCCTACGTCGGCCCAGGGCAGCTTGGCGGGATCTTTTTCGGCGTAGACCTTGATTTTTTTGCCGTCGACGGAGACAAAGTTGTCGCCGGACTCAATCTTGTTGGGCAAATTTCCGAGGATCGAGTCGTATTTGAGCAGGTGCGCCAGCGTTGCCGGGCTGGTCAAGTCGTTGACGGCAACAAAATCAATTTCGGGATTGCCGAGGGCGGCGCGCAAAACGTTGCGGCCAATTCGGCCAAAGCCGTTGATGCCAACCTTCACTGCCATGTGTATTCTCCTTCGTCTTGGATGAGGCTGAGATTTGAAAAAGTGCAAGAGTTCGGGGACTGAAGTCGGCTTCTTGAGGCCATTCCACCAAACCCTTGATCGTAACACCCGGGCCAACGCGGTCCGAAATGAAAAGACGGAGTTACGGGGCGGATCGCGGTTTTCGTCGCACTTATTGTGACGGTGGGCACGGCCTGGGGGATGTGACGAACTGCACAGCATTTGCAGCGCAGCGCGGCGATGTGGTATCTCGATAGCAGAAGGCATGTTGAAGGCCGCATGAGAAGACGCTCCAGACGCGCCCCCAACCTATCGGAATCCACAGGCAAGATCGGGCAGGAAATTCCCTCCAATCAGCCTCGACCGCTGGTGCCGCTTTATCCCGACGAGGGATCGTCGGGGCATGGCCGCGAAGCGCGCAGTGCAGAGGCTTCACCGCGCGAGGCATCGCCGGGGCATGGCCGCGAGGGTCGGCGTTCGGAGGCTGCTCCGCGCGCCGAGCAGGCGGCGAAGGCGGAGTGGAGTCCGCCGTCCACCGCGGGACGGCTTGAAGTGGAGACGCAGCCGGAATCGCCGTCGCTGCCGCCGCCCGAGGCGCAGGCCGCGGAGCGCTCGCCGCAGGCGCCGAAGGGGTATGTGGTGCTGGCGATTGGGCTGCCGGGATCGGGAAAGACGACGTGGTTTCGGCGACGCGGTGTGACGCCCTTGTCGAGCGATCTGCTGCGCAACATTCTTTTCGACGATGTGGAAGAGCAGCGCTACCAGGGGCTGGTGTTTTCGACGTTGCGGTCGCTCTTGCGGGCGCGGCTGATTGCGCGCATGCCGTGGAACTATGTGGACGCGACCAATCTGTCGGTGCACGAGCGGCGGCAATGGATCAAGATGGCGAAGAGCTTCGGGTACGAGGTGCAGGCGGTGTTCTTCGATGTGCCGCTGGATGTGTGCCTGGAGCGGAACCGCTCGCGCGACCGCATGGTAAGCGAAGAGGTGATGCGGCGGATGGCCGAGAAGCTGAAGCCGCCGGTTTTTGAAGAGGGTTTCGCGAAGATCACCGTGGTCCGAGTGAAGAGCGGGAGCTGACGGCGGCACATCTGATCCAGAGAAATGAGTTCTCCGACGCAAACTCCTTACGTTGAGCCGTGGCTGCGCGGGACGCATACGGAGGTTCCCGCGGTGGGGCGCGCCGTGCTGCATGCGCTGGACCTGGCGCTTGAGGACATCGCCAAGTGGACGGATGGACTGACGGATGCGGAAGTGCATGCGCAGCCGCTTGGCCTGCCGTCGGTCGCGTTTCATCTGCGGCATATGGCGCGATCGGTGGACCGGATCTTGACCTACGCAGAGGGCGGTCAACTGACCGCAGAGCAGCTTGCCGCGCTCAAGGCCGAGCAGAGCGGCGAAGGAGCTCCGCTTTCCGATCTTCTAGACGAGACGCGTGCTTCATTGCAGAATGCGGCAGAGCGGGTGCGGATGCTGGCCGCGGCCGACTTTGACGTTGCGCGGGGCGTAGGCCGGAAGCAGCTGCCGACGTCGATCGGGGGCGCGCTGATTCACGTTGCCGACCACACCCAGCGGCATGTGGGACAGGCAGTGACGACGGCCAAAGTCTTGAAAGCGCTACGCGAACGCGGGTAGTCCTGCTGCTTTCCCCTCAAGTGACGGTGATACCGATCACTGCCTCTCCCTTCCCCGAAGCCGACCATATTGCGTGGCATTTTGGACGGAAGCCTCTTGAGGAAGAAGGTCGGACGATGAACGCCGAGAAGCGCGATCGTGGTCTGTTGCGAGTAGATGGGAATGAGTGCAAGGGGTGCGGGCTGTGCGTGGCGGCGTGCCCTCCGAAGGTGATCTGGCTAAGCGACAAGCTGAATACCTATGGATATCGGCCCGCGGTTTACGCGGGCTCGGGGTGCACTGCGTGCGGCATCTGTTTTCTGGCCTGCCCGGAGCCTGGAGCGATCACGGTATTTCGTGCGATGCGCGGTGAGGGCATTGCCGGAAGCAGGGTGCAGAAGGAGGTCGCGTGATGGGAAAGCACTTGATGAAGGGCAATGAAGCCCTTGTGAGGAGCGCGATTCTTGCAGGATGCCGCGCGTTCTACGGCTATCCCATCACGCCGGCCAGCGAGATTGCCGAAGCGGCGGCGCTCTACCTGCCGCGGGTGGGCGGGGTGTTTTTGCAGGCCGAGAGCGAGGTGGCGGCGATCAACATGCTCTATGGCGCGTCGTCGGCGGGGGTGCGCTGCATGACGGCATCGAGCGGGCCGGGGATCAGCCTGATGCAGGAAGGCATCAGCTACATGGCGGGAGCGGAGTTGCCGTGTGTGATTGCCGACATCACGCGCGGGGGGCCGGGGCTGGGCAACATAGCCTCGGAGCAGAGCGATTATCACCAAGTGGTGAAGGGCGGCGGCAACGGCAACTATCGGACCCTGGTGCTGGCGCCAAGTTCAGCGCAGGAGATGGTTGACTTGACCGCGCTGGCGTTCGAACTGGCGGATCGGTATCGCAACCCGGTGGTGCTGCTGGCGGATGGGTTTGTGGGGCAGATGATGGAGCCGGTGGAGTTTCCGCAGGAAGGCATTGCAACGCACACGCCGCCATGGGCGGTGGCGGGGACCGCGGAGTCGCGCGGCAATCTGATCACCTCGCTCCACCTGGAGCCCGATGAGCTGGAAGCGCACGTGCGCGACCTGGAGACCAAGTACAGCTGCGCGGAGCAGCTGGAAACGCGGGCAGAGGAGTGGCAGACCGAGGATGCGGAGATCGTTCTGGTGGGTTATGGAATTGTGGCGCGCATCCTGAAGGCCGCAATTGGCGATGCGCGTGCGAAAGGCATTCGGGTGGGACTGCTGCGGCCGATCACCTTGTACCCTTTCCCGACGGCGCAATTCCAGAAGCTGGCCGCCCATGCGCAGAGGTTTGCGGTGGTGGAGATGAGCAACGGCCAGCTGCTGGAAGACGTGCGGCTGGCGCTGAACGGGGTGAGGCCGGTGAGTTTCATGAGCCGCGTGGGCGGCAACGTTCCCTCGCACGAAGCGGTGGTTGAACTGGTGGAGGAACTGGCGCGGCAAGTGGCGGCAATGCCCCACGCGAGAGAGGTCGTGACGCATGGCTAGCGAACAGATTCGCCAAGTTGAAGCCGGATATGAGGTCGCGCAGAGCAAGGCGAAGAGTTTCTACCCGGTGTACGAGCGCAAAGGGGAGCTGGAGCACCAGACGCACTATTGTCCCGGGTGCGGGCATGGGACGGTGCACAAGATGCTGGCGCGCGCGATTGACGAGCTGGGCATCCAGGACCGGACCATTTTGATCAGCCCGGTAGGCTGCTCGGTCTTCGCGTATTACTACTTCGACGTGGGCAACATCCAGGCGGCGCACGGGCGGGCGTCGGCAGTGGCCACGGCGGTGAAGCGCAGCCGGCCGCAGAGCATCGTGATCAGCTACCAGGGCGACGGAGACTTGTCGGCGATCGGGTCGGCGGAGATTCTGCATGCGGCCAATCGCGGCGAAAACATCAGCGTGATTTTCGTGAACAACGCCATCTACAGCATGACGGGCGGCCAATTCGCGCCGACGACGCTGCTTGGGCAAAGGAGCACGACCACGCCCAACGGGCGCAGCGCGCTGAATGAAGGCTACCCGCTGCACATGAGCGAGCTTCTGGCGACGCTGGAGGCGCCGGTTTACATCGAGCGAGTGGGCCTGGGGGACAACAAGCAAATCGCGAAGGCCTCAAACGCGATACGGCGGGCGGTGGAGAACCAGGTGCGAGGGCTGGGATTCTCGCTGATCGAGATTCTTTCGCCGTGCCCAACGATTTGGAAGATGACGCCGGTGGAAGCGCAGCGCTGGGTGCGCGACGAGATGGAGAAGACGTTTGCGCTGGGTGTGTTTCGCGACCGGACGAAGGAGGCGCAGGCCAGGCCGGAGCGGGAGCCGGCTCCGGAGCTCAAGGAGCTGGCGAGGATTCTCGAGATTGAAAGCGAAGTTCCTTCCGATACGGCAGACCGTTCGACTGCGGCCGCTTTGCTTGCGGAGACAGGCAACGAGGTCGTTGACCTGCGCGTGCGGGTAGCGGGTTTTGGCGGCCAGGGCGTGCTGCTGCTGGGGGAAGTGCTGGCGGAAGCGGGGCTCGATGCGGGGCTCGAGGTTTCGTGGCTTCCGTCGTACGGGCCGGAGATGCGGTCGGGGACGTCGAACTGCCACGTGCGGATTGCGCGCGAGCCGATCGATTCGCCGCTGGTTCCGACGCCGAGCGTCCTGATCGCGATGAACGAGCCTTCGCTGAG
>DATJMC010000023.1:0-3992 GCA_035508975.1 Occallatibacter sp. | reverse complement strand
GTCATGCTGGCTCCGGCGATGCTGCTCAACAGCATCATGATCGACCTCGACCGCTTCGTCGGCAACGCCCCGCAGCACGATGACATCACCTGCATGCTGTTGCGGGCGGTCTGATTCTGCGCGCTCTCCTATGCGCCTGCTCCGAATTCCACGCTTCCATCGGCCGCCATGCGCCACGCCGGATTCCAGGCTATCTCCCACGCAAACCCGTCGGGGTCGGCGAAATAGCCGGAGCATCCTCCCCAGGATTTGTCTCCGGCCGGGTCCAGGATCTTTGCCCCGGCGGCCTCGGCGCGCTGCATGAGAGGCTTCACTTCGCTCTTCATACGTACGTTGTATGCCAACGACATCGGGGCTCGCCCGAATGTCGCCGGATCGCCCCCGAAATCCGCGGCCAGCTGGTCGCGCAGGAAGAGTGCAAAGACCATTCCCCCGGTCTGGAAGAAGACGATCTCCTTGTTCTCGAATACCGGCTTCCAGCCGAGGCCATCCACGTAGAATTTCCTCGAAGCCTGAAGGTCTTTGACCCCGAGAGTCACGGCACTGATGCGCTGGTCCATAGGACGGGATTCTCCTTTGCTGTGAGATTCTCCTTTTGCGAGAAAGATAGCGATAGCGCCGTCGGCAGTCGCGGTAGTCGGACGTAGCCGCGGTCACCTGGGAAAGCCTTGAAGAAATTCAGCGCCTGAAAGCGACTGGGCTCGTCTTTCCCGCATCGCTGCTCCCTGCTGATTCCGTCGAGTTGAGACTGCGGCTTTGCTTACACCATTTCCTGAACTGCTTTAGTGTTGATCAACGTCAAAGGGAGAAGTCAGCCAGGGGCTAAAGACTACTCCGGGTTGAACAATGGTCGCGCATCCCTTTGTGCCTGGACCTGCGGCACAATTCCACCAGTTATATGTCGCGTTCACCAGGCCCGTGCCGATGTTGTCGACGCCCGTTCCGTTGATGTCCAAATTGTTGAGATGGGCGCTGACCTGCCCGGAGGGCGCATTGAAGGCGATGGCGATGGACTCGTCGCGGATGGTGTTCTGCGAGACGACAGTTCCGCTGACCGGCGCGACGCTGAAAACGTTGATCCCGGTTGGGCCGGAGGTGGCGGCGTCCTCGGTGTCCTGCCCGTTGCCCCGGATACGGTTGCCGATGATCATGTTGTCGTTCATATTGACGGGCGGCGCAGGCGCGGGAGCCGCAGCATGGTTATGCATGGTGACCCCCGGCAGGCCGTTATCGTGCAGATCGTTGTCGATCACCACATTGCCTGAGGCTCTGGTGCCGGGGAAGGGAGCGAAGATCCCTACTCCCGCGCCTGCGCCGGGAACCTGGAAGCCATTGCGCGTGACATCGTTGTGGGCGACGGTGTTATCGAATACTCCGAAGGAGACGGTTGCGGAGGGGATCACAGTGGTGGCCGGGCCGTGGGATGCAATCGTGATTCCGCAGTCGTACGGGTTGTCGTGGACAAAATTGCCGGTGATGACATTGTTGTGACTGGTGCCGGTTTCATCGGTGATAAGAATCCCACCGGTGTTGTGTTCGATGTCGTTGTGAATCACCGAGGAATGATCCGCCGCCATGAGATGAATCCCTTCGCCGCAGTCATCACCTTCGTTGGTCTCGAAGGCGGGGATGCTGGGGCATGTGGAGTCGGCAAGGTCGACGGACTGGTCGTTGTCGAGGACATGGTTGTCGAGAATGGTGACATCGGAGGCACTGACCACAAGGATGCCTTCAAAATTCGCGTCCTCGATTTTGAAGCCGGAGATAAGCACGTCGGCCACACCCGGCGTGGGAGCCGTGGACAGACCATTGACGAAGATGCCATTCGGCAACCCAGTCGCATCAATGACTGGCTGTGCGTTGCGCTGCGCAACCAGTGAGAGCGACTTGGTGATGACTACGTCTTCCTTATATGTGCCTTGCGCCACCTGGATGGTGTCGCCAGGGGATGCCGCCGCGACGGCTGCAGAGATCGAGGATTTGCACCCGGACTTTCCACCGGGGTTTACGCACAGGGTAGCAGCAGTGAGACTGGAGGCTGCGAACAAGGACAGAACTCCGAGTCCGATGAAATACCGCACGAGATTTCGATGGATTTCTCCATAAGGAGTGGTGCTCGAATCAAGAGGCATGGCTTACTCCGGATCTGGATTTGGGGATATTTTCCCGGGCGATGAGCGGGGGGAATTTTGGGCGAGCGGCGCCGGCGACGATGGTAGTCCTGCCTGCCTCGCACGCGCAACCCGCAATTAATTGAATTGCAGCGCTAATAAATTGCAGGGGGAGACGAGCGGCGTCTGCTCTGGGAGTCTGAGAAATCGAGGTTTAGCTGATCTTGCGCTCTTCGCTTAACACGGAGTCGAGCAGGCCGGTGAGCGAGTGGGCGCGGGTGCGCATCGAGGCGCGGCTCTCCTGGCTTGAGCCGGCCAGGGTGTCGTAGCGGCCTTCGAGAGTCACGAGCTCATCGGCGATGTTGAGAGCGGCGAGGACGGCAACGCGGAGTGAGTCGACCGTCTTGCCGTGCGACGCGACGGCACGCATCTTGGCGTCGACAATGTCGGCCAGGCGGCGGATGTATTCAGAGTCCTCGCCGCGGAGATGGTAGGTCAGGTCGTAAATATCGACGGAAATGTACTCGGCGGTTTCCGCAGGGTCAGTCTTTCGAGCTTCGGCGGCGTCCCTGGCGGCGGCTTTCGGGCTTGCCTGCGCGGGTTGGGTCCTGGGGGATTCGGTCATCCGCGATTGCTCTCCTGAATTTATCCGGCGATTTCGTCGAGGTGCTTGAGCAGGCGCTCGACGCGTGTGCGAACGGTTTCGCGCTCCTGTTCGAGGGTTTCGACCTGAGCGGCGGTGTTCGAGGCTTCTTCGGTAAGCTGCCGAACCCTCTGTTCAAGCGTGGCGACGCGCTGCTCGGCGGCAGAGCGGGCCTCGCGCTCTGTCTTCAGCAGCTCGACCGCGCGCAGCACCCGCTGCTCGAGCGCGCTGAAGTCATCGGCGGCGAGTGGAAGTTCGGGTTCCTGAACGGCGGCTGCGGTCGACATGAGGGAATCTCCTGAGGCTGGTCTCTTCGTGAAGTATATCGCTCGCGCGGCGGAGGAAATCGCGGAAAAATGGCCGCACGGCAAAGGGCAGGTGCCAGGTTGGATACGCGGTTCCGGGAACAGGGATCAGGATTGCTGTGCTGACGGTTCCCGGGTCCCGGAAGCGGAACCCTTCGGCAAGCTCAGGATAGGCTGAGGGGCACCCATTTACGTGCGCAACCGCCCGCCAACCGATTCCATCGCCGCGACGATCTGCTGCGAGAACTGCTGCAGTTCTTCTTCGCGGAGGGTCCGCTCCTGCGACTGAAATACGGTGCCGAGCAGGAGCGAGAAATGCCCGTCGGGGACGGCTTTCGCCTCGCGCAGGATTTCTTTCGGCGCGAAGCTGCGCAGCTCTGGGATGTCCAGGTTGCGGAGCTTTTCTTCGATCATGGCCCACGTGGTCGAGTTCGGGAAGAGCAGCGAATAGTCGCGCCGCACCGACTGGAAGCGCGAGAGCTCGCGGAATAGCGGCTGGCGCAGCTTCTGTTTGTAGAGGCGGTCGAGGTAGATTTCGCCGACAAGGACCGTCTGCTTGAGCTTGCGGCTCTCGGCCTCGGCGGGATGAAGCTGGCCGAACCATGCGACCGTGGCTCCGTCGAGCGCGGCGCGCGCAGAACGGCCGGGATGCAGCCACACGGGCAGGTTCAGGCTGTCGAAATAGACCGAGCGCGAAGAAAATTTGCCGAGCAGCTCTTCGATGGTTCCCTTCAGGTCGTAGAAAGTGACCTCTTTCTGGTCCAGCGCGTGGCCGGTGGCTCCGATCGCGAGCCCAGGCCGTTCGTCGACCCGCTCCGGACTGCCGCTGAAAACCGTGCCGATTTCGAAGAGGGCCGTGTCTTCGACGTCGCGGTTGAGGTTGAGGGCGAGCATCCCGAGCATGCCGGGCACCAGCGACGGGCGCAGCATGCC
>DATJMC010000022.1:0-2303 GCA_035508975.1 Occallatibacter sp. | reverse complement strand
CGGTTCCGGACAGCAGGGTGGCGGCGTCGCGACACCGAAGCAGGGCGACGCGGGACGCAAATGAGTTCGATTGACCTCCGATAAAACTGAATCTTCAACTGGAGGGCGATGCGGTTAAGCCGCGTCGCCCTTTTCTCTGCGTGGAACCAGCGTTTTTCTTAGAACGAGCTTCCTGTGATTTCCGAGCCGGCGACGAAAAGCGAAAGTCTGCGGGCGCTGAAGTGGCTGAATTTCTTTGTCGCGGATGTGCAGACCGGCCTCGGGCCGTTGATTGCGGCATATCTCGCGTCCAATGGATGGAGCCCGGCGCGGCTCGGAGTGTTTCTTACTCTTGGCGGTTTGATTCCAATTGCGCTCCAGATTCCGGCCGGAGGGCTGGTGGATGGGATGCGCAGCAAGCGGGGCTTTGCCGCGCTGGCGATCGTGCTGGTTGCGGCGGGGGCGCTGCTGCTCAGCCGGAGCGCGGCGCTTCCCACGGTGGCCTCGGCGCAGGTGTGCCTTGCGGTAGCCGGTCTTTTCCTGGCGCCGATTTTGAATGCGATCACACTGGGAATTACGGGGCCTGATGGCTTCGATCTGCAACTGGGAAGAAACCAGTCTTTTGCGGCGGCGGGAAATGTGGCCGCGGCGCTGGTAGCGGCGGGGCTGAGCTACAAGATGGGGATGCGGTCGGTGTTTCTGCTGTCGGCGGTGCTGTCGGTGCCGACACTGGCGTGCCTGTCGCGGATCCGCGCGGCGGATATCGACCCGGGACTGGCCAGCGGCGCGGCTCCGGAGGACTCGGAAAAAAGGGCGGGAGTTTTTCGCGTTCTTCTTGAAGACCGGGTGCTGCTGATTTTCCTGGTGTGCGCGGCGCTCTTCCACCTGGCGAATGCGGCGATGCTGCCGCAGCTTGGAGAGATGCTGGCTCATGGGCAATCGCGGATGGCGGGACCGATGATGTCGACGTGCGTGCTGGTGACACAACTGGTGATCACCTTTACAGCGGCGTCGACGGGAAGGCTGGCGGGGCGTGTGGGACGAAGGCCGCTGCTGCTGGCGGGGTTTGGAGTGCTGGTGATTCGCGGCGCCCTGTACACGGTGGTTCACGGAAATGCGGCGCTGATCGCGGTGCAGCTTCTGGACGGAGTAGCGAATGTGATTTTCGGCGTGGTCTCTGCACTGGTAGTGGCGGACCGCACGCGCGGGACGGGGCGATTCAACCTGGTGCAGGGGGCACTGGCTACGTTTGTGGGGATCGGCGCGGCGCTGAGCACCACGTATGGCGGATTACTCATCAAGCGCTTTGGGTACAACGCATCGTTTCTCGGGCTGGCGGGTGTGGGGCTGGTTGCCTTCCTGACGCTGCTGGTGTTCTTCCCGGAGACGCTGGAGACGCCTCCCGAGCTGCGGCTGAACGAGGGCGAAGCGGCGGCGTGATGGAAGGCGCGGTCTGGATGGGGCGTGGGTAAGATATTCGGATGTGCGGGCGCTATCAGCGACGATCGGACAAGCAGCGTATTGCCGAGGCTTTCTCGCTCGGGAATGTGGATGGGCTGGCACTGGAGCTGGCTCCGGATTACAACGTTGCTCCGCAGACGATGCAGCCGGTGGTGGTGTGGGATGAGGAGTCGGGCTCGCGCACGCTGGAGATGATGTTCTGGCGCTTCCTGCCGCCGTTTGTCAGCGATGCGAAGAAGTTCAAGCTCGATACGATCAATGCCAAAGGCGAGACGCTGCTCGACAGCAAGACGTGGAGGGATGCGTTTCTGCATAGCCGCTCCCTGATTCCGGTGGACTCGTTTGTGGAGTGGCGGCGCGTGGGCGCGAAGACGAAGCTGCCGTGGCTTTTTGGGATGGCGGATGGGGGCGTCTTTGCGCTGGGCGGGGTGTGGCGGCACTGGCGCTCTCCGGATCGAAAGCAGCAGATGGACACCTTTGCGATTGTGACGACAGAGCCGAATGAGCTGGTGGCGGAGAAGACAGGGCACGACCGGATGCCGGTGATTGTGAAGCGGCAGGATTATCAGCGATGGCTGGAGCCGGGGGATGCGCAGCGGCCTCCGATTGACCTGGTGCGGCCCTTCGACTCGGAAAAGATGAAGGCGTGGCGGGTGGATCCGAAGATTAACAATGTGAGGAACACCGGGCCCGACGTTCTGGATGAAGTGAAGGATGAGGGTGAGGCGCAGATGGGGATGTTTGGCTGATTCCCTGCTCATTTTCGGTTGGCAGCGCGGGGCGCGAGGGCGATACTCTGAGTTGCGCTCGTGGGGTGGTAGAGGCGGGGCGGTAGAGGCGGGTCTCCCTTTTCCTGCTCCTAT
>DATJMC010000021.1:0-15185 GCA_035508975.1 Occallatibacter sp. | reverse complement strand
ATGGTCCGCCTACATCTTGTAGCGGCCCATGTCTTCGTCGTTTAGCCCCTCAAGCCAGCCGCGCAATTGCTCTGCGGTCGGACCCTCCGGTGGTCCCGAGGTGTTCAGCTTCGCCGACTGCATCACCTGCTCCGAGACGTAAATTGGACAATCGGCACGCAGCGCCAACGCAATCGCATCCGAAGGGCGCGCATCCACCGTGACCGGCTGATTATCCTGCCGCACCCACAGAACCGCAAAGAACGTGTCATCCTTAAGCTCTGTGATGACAACCTTTTCCAGCGATCCATTCAAGTGTCGAATCAGGTTTCTCGTCAGATCGTGCGTCATCGGACGCGGCGCAGCCAGTTTCTCGATCTCGATGGCAATGGCATTCGCCTCGAAGATCCCTACCCAGATCGGCATGACCGTCTCTGAGGCAACATCTTTGAGAACCACAATCGGCATATTGGTAGCCGGATCCATCATGAGTCCGCGAATCCGAACCTCGACATCCATGGATGCTTTCTCCTGACTTCCTGGGTTAGACTGCCTCGCCCACAAGACTGTTGGGGAATGCGTGCGTAATTCTCACGCGCGCGTAACTCCCCGGAGCCGGTGCAATGAGTTGCCTTCTGGTGAAATTCACCGGCTTGTTCTGCGTGCTTCGCCCCCCGATCTGTCCCCTGGCTGAGACCGGAGCCTCAATCATTACTTCCATGATTTGCCCTATATGCTTCGAATAATTAATTCTTTGAATCTCTCGCTGCCGGTCCAGGAGCACTTGGAGCCGACTCGCCTTCTCGCTCTCCGGGATCGAGTCAATCATCGTCAGCGCGGGTGTATTCGGCCGAGCCGAGTACTTGAACCCGAAGACGCAATCGTACTCGACCTCCGCAAGCAGATCCATCGTCGCGATGAAATCATCCGCCGTCTCTCCCGGGAACCCCACGATAATATCCGTCGAAAGCGAGATCGTCCGCTTGGCTCCTTTGATCCAGTTGATCCGTTCCAGATACCACTCGCGCGTATACTCCCGCGCCATCATCTTCAGTACCCGCGAGGACCCCGACTGCACCGGCAAATGCACGTGGTCGCAAAGCGTCGGTACGGCGTCAATGGCATCCACAATATCGCGTGTAAAGTCCCTCGGGTGGCTCGTCGTGAAACGCACCCGCCTGATCCCCGCTACCTGGCCCACCGCCGCCAGCAGCTCCGCGAACGTCGATTTCCCTTCCGGATCGCGGTAGCTGTTCACGTTCTGCCCCAGAAGCTGAATCTCTGTGTATCCCTGGTCGGCGATTCGCCGCGCCTCCGCCAGCACCGAGGATGATCCCCGGCTGCGCTCCTTGCCGCGCGTGTACGGAACCACGCAGTAGGCGCAAAACTTGTCGCAGCCTTCGATGATCGTGATGTAGGCGCGGTAAGGATTTTTGCGCGCCGTGAACTCGGTCTCAAACGTCTCTTCGGTCTTGCGATCGTCCAGTCCCGTGACCCGATGCTCGCCTGATTCGAGACGCGACAGCATCTCCGGCAGCTTGCGATACGATGCCGACCCCGAAACCAGCGAAACATAAGGCGCGCGCTCAAAGATCTTTTCGCCTTCCTGCTGCGCGACGCACCCCAGCACACCGAAGCGCTTTCCCTCTTTATGCAGTTTCTTGTAGTCGTTGAGCCGGTGGAAGACCTTCTGCTCGGCTTTATCGCGAATCGAGCAGGTGTTGTAGAGAATCAGCCCCGCTTGCTCTTCGGTCTCCACTTGCCGGTAGCCCTGCTGCTCCAGCGTCCCGATTACCTTCTCGGAATCATGCGCGTTCATCTGGCAACCGAAGGTCTCAAGATAGAAGGTTTTCTCGGAAGCCATGGCAATCCTGAGTATACCGTGACCTCATCTCGTTCCCCAACCTCCACTGGCCTGTTCGGTTCTGAACAGCAGCACCTCGAAAGCGAACACTCCGCTCCCCATCCGCCGCTCTGCACGTTCCTGGAATCTGTGACTTAAGCACTTCCAGTGGATGGTTCCCGGCGTGCACAGTATGGCCTGAGACTTCCGACCGGAGGGTATAGTCCTCATGCCCCTTGAAGTGGCTGGCGTCGCACCGCTTCTCAGCGTTTTCGAGATGCCGCGCGCGATCCGCTTTTATCGTGATTTGCTCGGCTTCAAGGTCGCCGCAACTTCCCCGCCCCTCTTGGCCGATCCTGACCACGTCAACTGGTGCATGCTCGAGCTCAATGGCTCCTCTGTCATGCTCAACACCGCCTACGATTCCCACGACCAGCCCGGCGCTCCCGACACGGCGCGCTGGTCCGGTCACTCGGACACCTGCCTCTACTTCGGCTGCCCCGATGTCGAAGCTGCTTACGCCTTCATCACCGCGCAAGGCCTCCACGTCGATCCACCGAAGGTCGCGCCCTACGGTATGAATGAGCTCTATCTCACCGACCCCGACGGCTACGGGCTTTGCTTCCAGTGGAAGGCCTGATCGATCACCCCTCTCGTTCCAAGGAGCGACGAATGAAAACGGTCCTGCAGGATTTGCGCTACGCCTTCCGCCAGCTGATCAAGCTGCCGGGATTCACGTTGACTGCTGTCATTTCCCTCGCCCTCGGCATAGGCGCCACCACCGCCGTCTTCAGCATCGTCTACGCCATCCTCGTTGATCCCTATCCATACGCGAATCCCGACCGCATGATCCACATGCGCCTCAAAGGTCCCAGCGGCGAGATGCGCGGCTTCGGCCTCACTGCGCCGCAGTGGCAGCAGATTCGCAAATCTCCCGTCGTTGAGGATGCCTTTCTCTCCGACGGTTGGAGCCTCACGGTCACCGGCAGCGATGTGCCTGAAGATGCCGAGGCCGATTTCTTTAGCTCCAACGCCTTCGACTTCTTCGGCGTCCCCGCATTCCTGGGTCGAGGGCTGCAGCCCTCCGACGCCATCGACGGACAGGACCCGCAGCCGGTCGTCGTGCTCAGCTATAAATTCTGGCAACGCCATTTTGCTTCCAATCCCGGCGTGATCGGCAAGACCATCCAGCTCGTTCGCAAGGACTACACCATCGTTGGCGTCGCAGCGCCCCGCTTCACCTGGGATGATGCCGACCTTTACGTCCCGCAGAAGATCACCTCCGATGCGAACCACTCGTTCTACGTTGGCGTTCGTCTAAAACCAGGCGTCAGCCATGCACAGGCCGACGCCGCCCTGCAGCCCCTGCTCGAACAGTTCGTCAAAGAGACGCCGAAGCATTTTCCAACCGGAAGCTTCAAAGTGCATGTTCAGGGGTTGAACGATGATTTTCTCAACCAGCTTGGAGGCACCCTGGCGCTGCTCTTTGCTGCGGTAGTGCTCCTGCTGCTCATCGGCTGTGGCAATGTCTCCATCCTGCTGCTCGCCCGCGCCACCGCGCGTCAGCATGAGTTCGCTGTGCGCGCCGCAATCGGCGCCAGCCGCGGACGCATCGTTCGCCAGCTTCTTACCGAGTCACTCCTGCTCTCCGTCACCGGAGCGGCGCTCGGCATTCTTCTCGCATACAAATTGATCGATTTCATCGTCAGCAATCTACCCCAATATTCGTTCCCCCACGAAGCCGCCATTCGCATCAATCTTCCGGTCCTCTTCTTCAGCGTTGCCGTCGCGCTCTTGACCGGCATCCTCTTTGGGCTTTCGCCCGCCCTGCGGCTCGCGCGCACCGATGCCAGCGAAGCTTTGCAGTCGGTCACGCGCAAGATCGCCGGCAGCGTCAGCGGCACGCGCACGCACGCCGCGTTGATCGCCGGCCAGATTGCTCTCACCCTGCTGATGCTTGCCGGCGCCGGCGCTGCCATGGAAGGCTTCCTGCGCATGCTCAACATCCCCCTCGGCTACGACCCGCACCACGTGATGTCGGTCGGAATCCCTGTTCATGAAGGCACCTACAAGACCATCGCCGAGCGCAGTGCTTACTTCGAGCGCCTGCTTGCCAAGGTTTCCGAGGTACCGGGCGTAGGCATGGCCGCCATCTCCACCAACGCCACGCCGCCTTCCAATGGCAACCAGGCCACCTTCGACGTCATGGGCAAATCCAATTCGCAGGATCAGCCTGCGCGTCTCAACTTCGTCAGTCCTGCCTACTTCCCCGTCCTCAAGATCCCCGTAGTTCACGGTCGCATCTGGAATGACGACGAGAATCATCGTGCCGCACCCGTCGCCGTCATCAACGAAACTTTCGCCCGCCGCTACTTCCCCAATGAAGACCCCATCGGCAAATCCATTAAGACCTCCGCGATGGCCGAGGTCCCTCCCTTCCGCCTCGCTGCCCCATCGGCAAATGGTTGGCTCCTGATAGTCGGAGTCATTGCCGACAAGCGCGACGACGGCCTCGGAAAGCCGATTCTGCCTGAAGCCTTCGTTCCCTACACCATGTCCATGCGCATGTGGACCCAAATCCTCGTCCGCTCCGAGGTGCCTCCACTCACCCTGCTCCACACCATCCAGCAAAAAATCAACTCCGTCGATCGCGATCAGCAGACCCAGCGCAACGTTAAGGATCTCGAAGAATGGATCAGAGACGAGCCGGAATGGGCGCGCGGTCGCCTCGTAGCCTGGCTCTTCGGAGGCTTTGCGATCCTGGCATTGATTCTCGCCGCCGTCGGCCTCTACAGCGTCGTCTCCTATCTCGTCGTGCAGCGCACCAGCGAATTCGGCATCCGAATCGCTCTCGGCGCGCAACGCAGCCATGTGCTCGCCATCGTCTTTCGATCCATGCTCTGGAGTGTCGGCGCCGGCATCCTCGTGGGTGTTGTCCTTACCCTGGCCCTTAACAAGGTCATGGCCGCATGGGCCGCGGAAAGTTCCCGCGACCCATTGATGCTCGTCGGCTCGGCTGTTGTCCTGGCCGCGGTCGCTGCGCTGGCCTGCGCCTTCCCTGCCCGCCGCGCAGCTGGGGTCGACCCCATGAAGGCCATCCGCTGCGAGTGAGAAACCCGGTTTGGTTGGCTCTGGTCGATCTTTTTTAACTCGCGAATTTCCTGGCTTCTTCCCGAGGCAAGCGCCGCATCCAAGGTATGCGGGAGGAATATGATGGGCAAGCTAAGTCATACCGACAAACACAATCCCTATGTTCAGACAGGACAACCCAACCCCGAAGAAACGAAGCCAACCCTGGATCCCCCCGGTCAGCACAACCCCAGTCCGGTGAAGAAGGAAGTGAAGCACGAAGGGCAGGTAGAAGACGAGCACAACAAGACCGGGACGCGCTAGACCGGTTCGCTCCGGAATGCTCAGGCCGCCGTTCATTCCGCGTGCCTTCTGGCGGCGGATGGATCCCGGCGGCCTAACGCGATACTTGCTGTGGAGGTTTCGTCGGAGTTTCATGCGCCTGGCCGCTCTGCTTCTCGCCCTTGCGCCGCTTGCCTGGGGCCAGCAGCCGCCCGATTCAGATCGACTCGTGGACCGGCTGTATGCCTACGCCCAGCAATACCGTGATTCGCTGCCTTCGTTCGCGTGCGACGAAACCATCCTCTCCCGGCAGACACGCTACCGTGGCAAAGCCGGGAGAGGAATCCGCGTCGAGGGCACAATGCGCGAAATTCGGAAGGTCCCGCCCGACCCCTACGATCCATTCACCGAGCAGCACCAGTTCACGAAGCTGAACGGAAAGCCGGCAAAGGGAGCCATCCGCCTTCCTTATTTCATCCAGGGCGGTTTTGCGAATCTGATCGGATTCCACCACAGTGAGCTGAGGGATTGCTTCAGCTTCCGCATCACGCCGCTTTCCCAGGCCAATACATTCCAGCTCCAAATCGATCGCAAAGAAACTCCCGAGACGGCAGCGTCCTGCAGAGGAATCTTTGCGGGCACCCAGTATCGGGTGATCGCCGATGCGGAAGGACACATCCTCCACAGCGAGCGCACGATTCCCGCAGAGACGGCCGAGCAGGAAGATGAGGCTTACTTCGCGGCCATTGACTATGCGCCGCAGCAGTTCGGCGAGCGAAGCTTCTGGCTGCCCACGAAGTTCGCATCGCACGACCCCGCAGGCGCCGGCTCGATGGAGGCCGTCTATTCCAATTGCCATCGCTACACCGGAGATATGACGATCCTCTCCGGTTCGGAACCGGAAGCGTCGCCGTCGCTTCCCTGATCGAACGGTTCGACGACCATGAGCCTGGTATTTCCTTGACAATCGAGCCTGAACGCAGAATGCTACATAGGGTCCGGAAGGAGGAATCACGATGAAGGCAACTGGACTCTATCGGACTGCCGCCCTCTTGCTCCTTGTTGCAGCCGCAGGCAACACATACGGCGTGGTGCGATTCTGGCTGGCAGGCGGAGCAATGAACGCTATCCCGCTCCCGGAAGATCACCGCGTGTTGTTCGGCCCAGTTGTCCTCGTGCTCGGAATCTTCTGCTCATTGTGTGTCTTGTTCGCGGCATATCTTGCTTGGCACTTGGGTACGTTGGCAAAAACCACTCCTCAAGCCATTGGCGCTTTAGGATGGGCGCTTTTCGCGTATCAACTCCTTGGGGTCTACGTGAGCTTCAGCGAACTCTCCGGTCTTGTTCGGATCCTCGCTGTTGCGCTTGCCATCTGCACGGGATGGGCAGCATGGCTCTCGAGAGGTACGCGCGCCGCGACGGCAGCGGTCAAATGAACGACACGTCGCATACCGGTCCGCGCAGGGTGTTGCAGAGCTCGACAATCTCAGCCGCAAAAAAACTTCAGCGATGACCTGCGTGCACCGGAGTCAACCCGGCATGGCAGAGTATTTAGCAGACGCCCGCATTGTGCTTCCCGGGAAAGCCCGCGCAGTTGACCACACTTTCGCGATATTCTCCGCAAATCGCGTTCAACAGGTGTGCCCCCGCGCACAATTGTTCCACGTGGAACAATTTGCGTTCGCCGATCCTCCATGGAGCCGTCGTTGCCGATGGCCAGCCCTACCGCAATCCCGTGTGCAAATACGCCAGCAGCGCGGCCATCTGCTCGTCGGTGAACCGGCCGGCAAATCCAGGCATCAGGTTCTTTCCGTTGAGAACTACATTCTTCACCGTCTCGTCGTTCGCGGGCGTTCCGCTGGGCAGCGTACTATGCGCGAAAACTCCATGCAGGTCCGGCGGCGCTTTCTTCAGGGCAAGATCGTTGTCCTCGTGGCAATGCGCGCAGCGGCTGGCGTAGAGTTGCTTCCCTTCTGTCTCCTGCGCGGTAAGCCGCGGTGCACCGTGGCACGCCGCGATCGACGCGAGAACGAGCATCGCGCCTGCAACAACTCCGGCTTTGATGGTCTTGCCCTTTAGATCTTCGATGGGAATCCTCCTCAGGGTCCGCGGAAAAGAAACGTTCGCGACAATTCGCCGATCTGCAATCACACTGCCTTGCCAGTGAATCCGTCGAGCTTCGGCCAGCCAAAGGCCACTTCATCAAGCAGCTCGCCGCCAATCTCAATCTTCTTCTGTCCAACCTCGATGCCGCCCATGTGCTGGTAAAAGCCGACGGCTGGATTCTTTCGCAGCACCCACAGCGCCATTGCTTTGTAGCCTGCGCCCGCGATCAAGCGAGCCTGCTCTTCAAACAGTCTTCGCCCTGTGCCAGTTCCCTGCTGTTGTTTCAGCAGGTAAATCGCAAAGAGCTCGCTGTCGTAGCCCTGCATCGGCTCGCGAAGCTTGCCGCCGCTGGCGAAACCGAAGATTCCGCTTGCGTCCTCGGCGACCAGGAGGATCATGCCCTCGATCGCGAAGGCCTCTCTCCATCGCTCCATCCGCAATTCCACGTCCATGGCGGCCAGATAATCGTGAGGAACGATGCCTGCGTACGTGGTTTTCCAGCTCTCCACCTGCACCCTGGCTATCGCGCGAGAATCCTCGATAGTGGCGCGGCGGATTCCGAACTCCATGGCTAGAAATCTAACATGCGCGTTGCCTCTGTAGCTTCGATATGCTGGAGCCATGCTGCTTCCCACCCTTGCACAAATCCAAGAAGCGCAGGCGCTCGTTTATCGCTCCATGCCGCCGACACCGCAATTCGCATGGCCGCTCCTTCAGAAGCGGCTCGGCGTTGAAGTCTGGATCAAGCACGAAAACCACACGCCTGCCGGCGCATTCAAGTTGCGCGGGGCCCTCGTCTACCTGACCTGGCTCAAGCAGACGCAACCGAATCTCACCGGGGTGGTCGCGGCAACGCGGGGCAACCATGGACAGGGTGTGGGCCTGGCTGCGCGCCAGCTGGGGCTGAAGGCCGTGATCGTGGTGCCGCAAGGCAACAGCCCTGAGAAAAATCGCGCAATGCAGGCCCAGGGTGTGGAGCTCGTCGAGCATGGGCTGGATTTTCAGGAGTCGCTCGAGTTCGCGCGCACCCTGGCCACGCGGCGCGGATTCACCATGGTCGACTCCTTCCACGAGCGTCTGGTGATGGGGACGGCGACGTATGCCATGGAGTTTTTCAAGGGTGCTCCGCCGCTGGAAGCGGTCTTTGTCCCCATCGGACTTGGCTCGTCCATCTGTGGTGCCGCCGCGGCGCGCAACGCGCTGGGGCTCGAGACCGCCCTCGTGGGCGTCGTCTCCGCGGCTTCCCCCTCCTATGCCTTGAGCTTTGCCCAGCGCCGGATCGTTGAGGCGCCGTCCAGGACTCTGATCGCCGACGGGCTGGCCTGCCGTGCGCCCAATCCGCAGGCCATGGAGGTGATCTGGAAAAACGTGGCGCGCATTGTCCAGGTCGCTGATGCGGAGATCGCCGACGCTATGCGCATCTTGTATCAGGACACGCACAATCTCGCCGAAGGGGCCGCGGGCGCCGCGCTGGCCGGAGTCATTCGCGAAGCTTCGTTATACCGCGGACGGCGCGTGGGCATGGTGCTCACGGGAGCCAACGTCGATGCACCCCTGTTTGCCAAGGTGCTGCGGGGAGAATTCGGGAAATGACCAGAGCGAATCCTGAGCATCTCACTCCCATCGCCCACTCGGCCCAGAACCACTGTTTCGGCTGCGGAAGGGCAAACCCGATTGGCCTGCGCCTGGAGTTCTTTCTCGCGCCGGACGGGTTGGTCGTATGCCTCGCCGAAATCCCGGATACCTTTGAAGGCCCGACCGGCCACTTGCACGGGGGGATCATCGCAACGCTGCTCGACGAGACGATGAGCAAGGCGGTTCGCGCGAAAGGCTTGACCGCAATGACACGGCATATGGAGGTCGACTACCGGCGGCCGGTGCCCTCGCGCTCTGCAATCCGCATGGAAGGCCGCCTGGTGCGAAGCGACGGCCGCAAACACTGGACCGAGGCGCACATTCTCGGGCCCGACGGCGCCGCGTTCGCCAAGGGAAAAGGCCTGTTTGTTGAAGTCAAACCGCGCGCCTGAGCCGTGTTCTTAGCGGCTCCGAATTACTTGAGGGCTGCGAGCCAGTTGATGATCGTGCTCTCGAGGTAGATGCGGTGATCGGACCAGCTGTGATCGGTCGCCGCATGGACCGACGTGACGCTTTTTCCGCCCTTCGATCTGATTGCCGCCACCAGAGCGTCCGTTCCCGGGGCGAGGCCATCATCGGCTGAGAGCACCAGGAGCGGCGTTGCCACCAATCCGCCCGAGGCCCCGGCAAAACCGAATTTGGTTGCGTTGGCCAGCAGCTCGTCAGCCATGCCCTCCGCGGAAACTCCACGCAGCGCTTCCATGTTGTCCGCCATTTCCTTCACCAGCGCCTGGCGGGAACCGGCAAGTGTGCCCATATCTGCCGCGCTGATGAGAATGGCGCCGGCGAGCGCGTGGTCGTGCGAGGCGGTATGTACCGTCACCCACCCGCCCATGCTGTGGCCTGCGATTACGATGCGTTTGGTGTCGATGCCCAGCCTGTCCGCATTGGCCGGATCGCGCAAAAATCCCAGTACGGCGTCTGCATCCTCGAGGTTCTGCGCAAACCGGAACTCTCCGGGACTTCCCCACGAACCGCGATAGTTGAAGGTGACCGCGTTCCAGCCGGCGCGACGTACGGCCTGGGCCAGGTCGAGGTTCTTCTCGTTGCCAGGCAGGCCGTGACAGATGACGAGAGTGGGATGCGGCCCTGCGCCCGGAGGCGCGTAGATGAGACCGTTGATGGAAACCCCATGGCTGGGGATGTGCAGCACATCCATGCGCGCGGGGTGAGCGGAATTAACCGGCGGGTCCGTGTAGATTGCTGGCGGGATGGACTGTGCCGCGGCGGTGCCCAAGGTCGCAAAGGCGAGAAGAAAGATGCGCGCAATTCCGCATGCCGCGTTTCTGATTGCGAGGTTTCTGGCCATGGCACATCGTACCAAGGAGGGGCAGGCGAAGAGGGGACGGTTGCCGATCGGCATTCTTGCGATGCCGAGTCAGTCCAACGGCGAAATCTCAATTGCCTTCTGCCTGCGGATGTACCCGTTGCAGAGGAGCAAGAAGACAGCGCCGGCGAAATAGGAATAGGCGAAAGCCGGCGCAGCCATCCACCCGACGCGGCCTTCGATCCCGGTGGGTGTGAGCGCATAGGCATGAATCACGCCGATGCAAGAGAAGATCGCTGCAGCGCCGATCCACGCCGCCGCTTGAAGGAATTTTCGCTCGATCACCAGGGCCATGGTGGCGGCCCAGAGCATCGAGGTCAGCAGCGCGCCCTCACCCAGTGCCAGCAGACCATGCAGTGCCAACTCCGTTTCGATGCGAGGTGAAATCTGCATCAGAGAACTGCCTGCAGCCCGGGCAACCGTATCGGCGATGCTCGACGCCCACTGAGCGACGATGGGTACCAGTCCGAGAACCACAGCGATGACTTGGGTTCGCGGAACTTCGACAAAGGCCTGTCCGACCGTGACCAGACCAAACCAGACGATCACCGGCCCCGCCACTTCCAGGGGAACAACGCGAAGAACCAGGGGCACGAGGCCGCTGGTGCAGAGAATGAGCACGACCAGCCCGTTCAGCGCCGAATAGCCGGCTCGGGCGCCGTTTGCCTTGTGAGCCGCATGTCCGACGTAGAGCGTGGTAGGAAACGGGCTTCCCAGCAGCGAGGCTGCAAGGGTGCCAATCCCGTTCATCAACAACGACGGCGTGGTGCGATAGTCATCGCCGGCGATTTTTACGCTTTCTAGAATCTGCAGTGAGGCAAGTGTATCGAGAGAAGCGAGCGGCAAAATGACCGTTAGATAACTCCACCAGGCGCGATGCCCTAAGAGCGCGGAGAGGCTGACCGGCCTCGGCAGGTGAATTCCGGGAAGCGGGGCCGCAGGGAGCTGAACGTTATAGATGTGAAGCGCGCGCAACGCAGCAACCAGAACGGCTCCGATGCCGATGGCGATCAGTCCGGGCGGAAGGCGCAGAGGCAATCGAATGCGCGAACCGTACATCGTGAACAGAACGATCATGGGGAAGAGGGCGATTGCGGCCTGTTCGAAAACGCCGAAGACAAATCCCAGGCAGAGATAAGCAAGCGCCAGACCGGCCAGGGGGCACAGCAGTGCGGCGCGTGGAGTGGAGCGCCTGAGCCAGTCGGTGCAGAATGCGCCTGCGGTTTGCACCAGCCCGCTGACGAAACTGGCAAAAACACCGGCGTGCCAAGCTTCCACGGCGGAGTGCGTCCGCACATAGACAGGACCCATGATCAGGAAGACGTAGGCGAAGATGGTTGGCGTGTTGACGCCAAAAGGAATGGCAGTCACGTCGGTGCGCCCGGTTCGAAGCGCAAGCCGCCTCGCCTGCCATGCGTAGAAGAGATTTCCCGCGAGCACCGATATGGCGACCCCTGGGAGCACTCTGCTGGTGACGAAATCGGCGGCAAATCCGCAGATGGGCGCGAGGCCCACAATGAGCAGAAGGTCGGGGAATCCTGAAAAGAAGAGGCCGAAGAATCCGTCCACGTCGCCCGAGGTGAACCAAGGCAGCCGAGGTCGAGTGTCCACCGTGAGGGGCGCGGCGGCCTGGTTCATGCCGTCCCGTACTTCAGGCCGATCGCCTTGAGCCATTTT
This sequence comes from Occallatibacter sp., assembly GCA_035508975.1. Classification (GTDB taxonomy): domain Bacteria; phylum Acidobacteriota; class Terriglobia; order Terriglobales; family Acidobacteriaceae; genus Telmatobacter. Next base: position 3,267 of record DATJMC010000021.1, on the reverse strand, counting down.
CGATACGCAATCGCCAGCCGGTCTGAACGAAGGTGAAGTTCCTGCTGCAGATCCAACGGGAGCAATTCAGGACGCTGCGATTCAACCACGAGGCGATCCTGTTCGGTGACGTGGTCCTGAAAGCCGATCAGTTCTTCATCCGAAACAGCGTTTCCGTAGTTAAGGCTCATCACCAGGCGCGATTCGCAGGTCTCCGCGTCGATGGGCGCGACTTGAGCGAGCATGCCAAACTGCTGCCGCCCGTTCGACTTGAGGAAGCCGGCAGTCAACGGTCCGTTGACCCAGTAGTGATACTGAACCAAGGCAGCCGCACCGGTACCGTCGGGATTGGGCTGCCAGATGCGGATCTGAGGAGCCTCGGGGCCGCGTGTTTCGCTGCCTGGCGTGACCGCATAGTCTTCGACTTCTCCACGCAGCGGATCGCCTAAAAGCCCGGCGTGCACGAAACCAAGATGAGCCACATCGAGTAAATTCTCGATCACGCGCGGGCCCAGCGCGCGGAAGCGGTAGGGACCGGCGAGCACGGTTCGAAACTCAGGATCCTCGGCAATCGGGAACTCCGGCAGCGGGCCGCGCGGTTTGCCGAATGCGACCCACACCACGCCATAGCGCTCGCAGGCTGCATAGGTCGCGGCTCTCGCTTTCGCCGGAGGCACTAAGTCGGGTTGCGCCGGGATCCGAACACATTGTCCAGAAGGCGCATACTCCCAGGCATGATAGGGGCAGACGAGACAATCGCGAGCCTGGCCGCCATCCGGCACGGTTGAGTCAGAGTGCCGGATCGTGCCCAGCGAAAGCCTCGCTCCGCGATGAACGCACAGGTCGCGCCAGCAGTGAAGCCCCTCCTGCGATCGCCAGAGCACGAGGTCGAGACCCATGATCTTCCGCGCCAGCAGCGTTCCCGCAGGTACCTCGCGCGACCAGGCAACCGCGAGCCATTCGCCGGCGAGTTTAGGGTCTGCAAGCCCGCTCTGCGACTGGGAACATGGAAGCATGGAATCGTCACCCATCAGGCGCTGGTCGCCTCCAGCAAGGTCTGGGAGTCGCATGCGAGGTGAAGTTAGTGTACACGTCCGCAGTTGAAATCGACGGGAGCGGAAACACCCGGCCGCGCGCTCACCCGCAGCCGGGCCATTGCGCAACAGAATGCGTCAATGAATCATGTTGATGGTCTCCTGGGTGACGGTGTCGAAGGTCGTCACCGTTTTCGAATTTGCCTCAAAGGCTCGTTGCGCGATGATGAGGTTGGAGAATTCCTGCGAGATGTTGACGTTCGAGGCTTCGATGGCGCCGTCCTGCAGCGTGCCCAGACCCGCGGTTCCGGAAGTTGCTACCGATGCGGTTCCGCTGGCGAGAGTCGTCGCATAATCGCCATTTCCGAGCATCTCCAGCCCCTGCTGGTTGGTTACGCTGGCCAGAGCAAGCTGACCGACGTTTGCTTTCTGGCCGTTCGAATAGGTCACCGTTACTGTGCCGTCGGAACCGACGGTAAAGCTCTGATACTGACCCGAGGAATATCCATTCTGGGTTGGCGATGAAACTGCGGATTGGGCGTTGACCTGGGAAATGTTGGGTGTTCCGGCGGATCCAAGCAGGTTCCACGAGATGTTGAGGTTCTTGGCATTATCTGCCAAGCCGCTGAAGCTTAGCGGAATCGATGAGATGTCATTGGCTGCGGTTCCAACCGGGGTCAAAACTCCGCCGGTTGGGGTGATTGACTGGAGGTTTCCGCCGGCGTCGAAGTTCATCGTGCCTGTAACCGGCGTCGAGACCCCGCCGGAAAAATCAGAGGCGGGCAAAGCCGCAGAGTAGCTCCACTGGTTTGTTCCTGTCTGGGTGTAGGTGATCGTCAACGTATGCGCCGTTCCCAGAGAGTCGTAGACCGTCAACTGCGCGGGAAACGCAGAGCTTCCTGCCGCCGAATCGAGATTCGTGGGCATGCTCATGGTCGCCGTTGCCTGCGGCTCAAGCACCTCGCCAACGGGAATCGTGATCGGGGTCAATGGCGCACTGGTGTTCACGACGCCGTTGACGGCCGGGTATCCCATGACGTTGAGACCGTTCGCAGTGACGAGGTTGCCGGTCGAGGTGAGCGAGAAACCGCCCGCGCGTGTGTATTCGTTGGAGGCGCCTCCGGCACTTACGACGAAGAATCCGTTCCCGTCCAAGGCGACGTCGGTAGCATTTCCGGTCGAGTTGATTGATCCCTGGGAGAAGTCTGTCTCGTTGGTTGCCACCCGGACGCCCGCGCCTTGCTGAATCGGGTCGCCCGATCCGGTAGAGCCGATCTGCTGGTAGAAAAGATCGGTAAAGTTGGTGGTCTGGGCTTTGAACGCCGTGGTGTTCATATTCGATAAGTCGTTGGCGATCGTGTTGAGCGCCGTTGAGTCGGCGTTGAGGCCGGTGAGCGGAATGGAGAAACTTGCCATTGAAGAAGCTCCTTTGTGTTTGCCGCGGGTGGTTGCCTCCCGCCTGTTGTCCCTGTCCGGTTTCCGCCGCAGGCGTTTAGCGGCCGCTCAGGGATTGCGCCACGCGCTCGGCCGCGGGGCTCGTCGAAGGAACACTGAGATTGCCGGGAGCACTCGAGGGATGCGCGGGAGGGTGCTGGAGAGGCGCTGATTCAGAGACCGGACTGGGCCTGGAATCGCCGCTCCCCCCGGCGCTCGAGCCGGCTGCAGTGGATCCATAGGCGGTGGAGAGCGTTTGATTGATGCTGATCAGCTGTTCAAGGCTGTTCACATTGACGAGTTGATTGATGTATTCATTCGGATCAGTATCCGCGGTCGGATCCTGATTTTGCATCTCGGTAACCAGCAAAGTGAGAAAGTCGTTGGCCGAGATGGTTGCAGAGTCGCTGCTGGAGTTGTCACCGGAGCTTCCCGACGTGTCTGCCGGCTGCGGAAGCATCGCGCTCCTTGCCCCGTGGTTCAAGATTGCTGAAGCTGTCGCCATCGTTCTCCTTTCCGTGTTTCCTGCCCTCGGATGACTGCAAAATCCTGTTCTGTGGTCCGGTTGCCTCGCGGCCTTTGTCTGGCTGGTTTCACCCTCTTGTCTCGTACCTCATGCCACAAGGGAAATATGCAAGCCGCGAAGATTCCTGCCCTGCGAGTTCTCACCCCCAGGGCTTGACCCTGTTGCCGGGAGTTCCGGCGCGCCTGTCCGAGGTTCCCGCGGGACTCTTCCTGGTTCGCCCGAGGTCGATTGCTGTCCTTGCCGGTGCTGTCCTTCTCCGGAGTCGCCGCTTTGCGTCTGACTTGCCGACTGTGC
>DATJMC010000020.1:0-133317 GCA_035508975.1 Occallatibacter sp. | reverse complement strand
TCGCGGCGGCTTCTGGTCGATTCCGGATCCGACCAAAAAATCGGCTATGTGCACCTGCAAGCCATGGGACCGGACGACATCGATCAGTGGGCTCGCGAGTTCTATCCCGTCTTCAACCGCCAGGGTCTCATCATCGACGTGCGCCACAACGGAGGCGGCAATATCGACTCCTGGCTCCTGAGCAAGCTGCTGCGCCAAGCCTGGTTCTACTGGCAGCCGCGCGTCGGCAACCCCTCGTGGAACATGCAATACGCCTTCCGCGGACACATCGTTGTACTTTGCGACGAACAAACCGCATCGGACGGCGAGGCCTTCACCGAAGGGTTCAAGCACTTCAAGCTCGGCACCGTGATCGGCACCCGCACCTGGGGCGGCGAAATCTGGCTTTCCGGCAGCAACGTGCAGGCCGACAAGGGCGTCGCCACCGCGGCCGAGATCGGCGTCTACGGCCCCGATGGCAAGTGGCTGATCGAAGGCCACGGCGTCGATCCCGACACCGTCGTCGATAACCTTCCCCACGCCACTTTTGACGGCAACGACGCGCAGCTCACCGCGGCGATAGATCTGCTCAAGCGCCAGATCCAGGAAGATCCGCGGCCCGTTCCGCAGCATCCGCCGTATCCCGATAAGTCGTTCAAGTACCAGGCGTCGCAACCGTGATCCAAGGGGAGCCGGACTCTCCCGTTTCGGCTCCGCAGAATCCATGCCCCATCGCTATCGGAGGTTTTCATGACCCCGGCCCAGGACAACGGAATCGTCACCCTCGCCGCCAGGCACAGCGTCAACGAAACCGTGGCCAAGCTCGAAGCGATTCTCGCCGCCAAGGGCGTAACCCTCTTCGCCGTGGTCGACCACAGCGGCGAAGCCGAAAAGGTCGGCATGCATATGCCGCCCACCAAGCTGCTCATCTTCGGTGCGCCCAAGGCCGGCACACCGGTGATGCTGGCAGCCCCGGCCATCGCCCTGGACCTGCCTCTCAAGATTCTGATCGCCGAAGACGCCACCGGCAAAGTCTGGGTTTCCTACAACAGCCCGCAATTTCTGCAGCAGCGCCACCACGTCCCGGACGACCTGATGAAGAACCTCGCCGCCGTCGAAGTCCTCGCTGAGGCCGCCGCGGAATGAAGCCGCACGGGGTTTTCGGCATGAGGTTTTGCATACGGATCGGCCATCATGGGCCGTGCGTCGGGTCACCAATCCGAGCCCAAGACCCTCTTTTTTCCGCCTGTGGAAAAGTTGCCCAAAACTCCCGTAAAGACCAGACTTTCAGGCAAAACACCCGGAAATTCCCAAAGAACCGGATTCATGCCCCTGTTATCCACAAAAACACCCTTTCGTGCGGTTGACCCCCGTTCCCTTCCTCCTTACAGTCGGAAATCGAAGGACAATGGAAATGTGCGATGAAGCCGCAATGCCGGCGACGGCAAGAGTGTACGACGCGGCCCTACCGACCCCATCGGAGTGAGCATGCTGAAACTTAAAAAGATTCATATCCTCGGCTTCAAGAGCTTTTGCGACCGCACCGAACTCTTCGTTCCTGGAACGGGGATCGCGGTCGTGGTCGGGCCGAATGGATGCGGCAAGTCGAACATCCTCGACGGGGTGAGTTGGGTGCTGGGTGAGCAGAGCGCCAAGTCGCTGCGCGGCTCGCACATGTCCGATGTAATCTTTGCCGGGACGCGGGATCGCAAGCCCCTCGGCATGGCCGAGGTTACGGTCACCATGGTGGACCCTGAGGCCTACGAAGGTCCTATTCCTGTCGAGCCCGAAGTCCACGTCGACCATGAAGCGCCGACCGATTGGGATGAAGAGGCCATCCGCAGGGAGCGCGCCGCCGAGGCCGAAGAGATCGCCGCGTCCGAGCAGCCGGGTGTGTCGTTGGACGGCGAGGAACCCGAGGCTTCAGGCCCCCAGGCTGTTCCCTTGCGCTCGCCGGATGCCGGACCGGAGGGATTGGCCGGACCGCAGGTGGTGCTCAAAATTCGCCGCCGCAAGTTTCAGCGCACCATCCAGAAGGGCGAAATCGTCATCACCCGCCGCCTGTTCCGCACCGGCGAGAGCGAATACCTGCTCAATGGCAAGCTTTGCCGCCTGCGCGACATTCAGGACATCTTCATGGGCACCGGCCTTGGGCCGGAGAGCTACGCGATCATCGGCCAGGAGCGCATTGGCCAGTTGCTCAGTTCCAAGCCCCACGACCGGCGCGCCATTATTGAAGAAGCCGCCGGCATTACCCGCTTTAAGACGAAGAAGCGGCTTGCCGAACTGCGCCTGGAGAGCTCCAAACAGAATCTTGCCCGCGTCGACGACATCTTTGAGGAAGTCACGCGGCAGATGAACAGCCTCAAGCGCCAAGCCGCCAAGGCTGAGCGCTACGCGGCGGTTCGCGACGAGCTGCGCAGCCGTCTGCGCGTGGTGCTCGCGAGCCGCATGGCGCACATGGATGCCGAGCAGGCGCGGCTCGAGCAGGAGATCGCAGCACTGACGGAACAGATTCACTGCTCCGCCGGCGAGATCGAAACCGCCGAAGCCACCCAACATGCGCTCACCGAGCGCGGCTATGCCCTGGAGCACGAGGGGCAGGTGGCGCAGACTCGCGCCAACGCATCAGCGGTTGAGCTGGAAAGGACCGCGGCCCGCGAGCGCGCGAATGCCGAGCGTATCGCGGAATTGGAGGCGCGCATGGCGGGCGCGGCCGGCGAACTGGAGCAAACCCGCACGCAGCTCGGAACCATCGCCGAAGAGCGCACCCAACAAAAGTCCTTTCTTGACACTGCAGCAAGCGAGGCCCACGCCTTTCACGAGAAAGTACAGGAGCGCCAACGCGAAGCTCGCGCCGCGGCCGAAGAAGTTTTTACGGCGGAGCGCGAACTCGAGGCGAATCGCCGTCACGCCATGTATCTGCACACCCAGGCGAGCAACGCGCAAAACAGCAGGGCACAAGCAGAAGAGAGCCTGGTTGTGCTGGAGCGCGAGGCCGAGCGCCTCGAAGCAGAAATGGGCCAGGCGCGCGCGGAGTTGGATGGGCTTGGCGCGGAAAGCGGCCAGGCACGGTTGCGCTTTGAGTCGGCGGCCGAAGCCTTGCAGCGTCTCGAAGGCGAGATCGCCTCGCTGCGCGAAGCGGTGCAGACAAGCCGCAACGAGGAGGACGCGCTGCGTGGTCGCGCCAACGAACTGCGCAGCGAGCAGGCCACCGCATCGGGTCGCCGCAACTCGATCGAGTCGCTTATCCGCGACCACAGCTACGCGACGGACTCAGTTCGGCGCCTGCTCAAGCCCGGCGCGCTGGCTGAAGGCTTGCGCCCCACCGGCACGCTGGCCGACTTCCTCGAAGTCCGCGGTGAGCATGAAGGCGTGGTCGATGCTTTTCTGCGCGATGAGCTGAATTATGTTGTGGTCGAAAGCTGGAATGCGGCTGAAGAGGGCGTGCGCCTGCTGAAGTCCGGCGTGGACGGCCGGGCGACGTTCCTGATTCACGACGCCGCGCAGCGTGAGCTCTTCGCCTCCGACGAAGACGTCGTCCGGGGCGAAGGCGTAACCCCCCTCAAGGACGCAATTCGTGTGCTCAACGGATTCGGCCGCTCGCTCGAAGTGGTCCTGCCCAAGCTGCGGCACGGCTACATCGTCGAGAGCGCTGCGATCGCCCAGCAGCTGGCCGCCGAGCACCACTTCGCTTTCTTCCTCACGCCCGATGGCGAGTGCTTCCACAACGCGACCGTCACCGGCGGCAAGCCGTCAACCGAAGGCCCACTGGCCATGAAGCGCGAGTTGCGCGAGATTGACAACAAACTGGCCGGACTGGAGCAGAACCTGGCGCAGGCCGAGACACAAGCCGATGCCCTCGGCCGCCGCATCGAGGAATTGGCCGCAACGCTCGAAGCCAAGAACGAGGAACGCCGGCAAGCCGAGCGTGATGCTGCCGACCAGGGTGCAGCGCTGAAGCAAATGGAAGCCGAAACCCAGCGCATCGAGCGGCGTTTGCAGGAGTGGGTGCTGCAGGCGGCGCGCAACAAGGATGCGCGCGAGGCCAAGCACGAAATCATCGCGCAGAAGCGCGAAGAAACCGCCCGCCTTGAAGGCGAGTGTGCGGCGGCTGAGGCCGGCCTTGAGTCGCAACAGCAAAGCCTGACAGCCCTGCGGCAGAAGCGCGAGACCCTTCAGCAGGATGCTGCCCATGTGACCGCGGAGCTGGCCAAACTCGAAGAACGCCGCCGCGGCGCGCAGGCAGCCTTCGAGCGCATCGACCGCCAGCATGCCGACCTGGAGCGGCGCATCCTCGCCATCGAGCAGCAACAGGCGGCGGCCATCGCCGAGCGCGAACAGCGCACCCGCGAACAGGGCGAGCTCGCCGTGCGCGAGCAGGAGCTGACCGCGCAGCGCGACGCAGCGCTCACCCAGGCGCAAACCATCGCGGCCGAGGCGCACGAGCTGCGCCAGAAACTAGCCGTCATCGAAGCCGACCTCAAGACGGCGCGCGCTGGGATCGATCAGCTCCGCGAAAATCGCGGCACGCTGTCAAGCGAAGTGGCCAAGCTGCGCTCCGACCTGGAGCACCTCGAAGCAAGCTGCCTGACCGAGGTCAACGCGGAAGCCTGCGCGCTGCGCGCCGATGCCGAGATCATTCGCCTCATGGGCGAAGAGCTGGCAGCCGAAGAAAGCACTTGCCGCGAGCTGCGCCAGCGCATGGAGGCCATGGGCCCCGTCAACATGATGGCGCTCGAAGAGTACAAGGAAACCGCGGAGCGGCACAGCTTCCTCGATACCCAGCGCAAGGACCTGATCGAGTCGATCGAGAACACCCAGGCAACGATCAAGGAAATCGACCAGATCTCGCGCGAGAAATTTGATGAGGCCTTCGCCCGGATCAATCAGAACTTCGGCGAAGTCTTCACGCGGCTCTTCAAGGGAGGCCAAGCCTTCCTTCGCCTCACCGACGAAGAGAACCAGGCTGAAAGCGGCCTGGACATCGTGGCCTCGCCTCCGGGCAAGAAGCTGCAGAATGTGCTGCTGCTCTCGGGCGGCGAAAAAGCGCTCACCGCGCTAGCCCTGCTTGTCGGCATCTTCCAGTTCCAGCCCAGCCCCTTCTGCGTACTCGATGAAGTCGACGCGGCTCTCGACGAAACCAACGTCGGCCGTCTCGCCGACCTGCTCCACTCGCTCAGCATGGACACGCAGTTCCTGATCGTCACCCACTCCAAGCGCATGATGCAGGCCGCCGATCTCATCTACGGCGTCACCATGCAGGAGCCCGGCGTGTCGAAGGTGGTCAGCGTGAAGCTTGGCGGGCAAGAGCAGCAACCGCGGCGCGCCACGGCGTAAAGCGGGTTCGCCTCGCACGAAATTCACACTGGTTGAGCGACGCGGTTTTCCGCCTTTGAAAAATCGATTTTCCTTTGAATCCGGCGCATTCGGGGAAGCGGGCGGCACACTCGACTCCAGCGGTCACGCATTGCGTGCTAAAAGCGCTCTAACCCGCAGAAATGAATGACCTTTTCCTGCCTCCCACCTCTGGGTCAAGGGGATGCCCAGATCGGAGCAAAGCTCGATGCTTTTGTGCAATGGCTCTGTCAGTCTCTTCGGCCTAGACTTTAGAACATCCGCAAGAAGAGCGTCGAATCAAGGCGCAGAGGTACAGGGGTTTGAAGATGATTGACACGAAAAACGTGGACTATTACGAGTTCCTCCAAATCAGTCCAAACGCCGATCCGGACACCATTCATCGCGTTTATCGGTTTTTGGCGGCGCGCTTTCATCCTGACAATCCCGAGACCGGCGATCCGGAAAAGTTTTTCGTGTTGAAGTCCGCTTACGACGTGCTCGGCGACCCGGTCCGCCGCGCTGAATACGATGTGCAGCGCGAAGTGCATGCGCCCGAAAAGACTCCTTTCTCCAGCAGCGTTGATTTCATGGACGACCTGAAGGGCGAGTTGAACCGCCGTCTGGCCGTTCTGGCGGTTCTCTACTATCGCCGCCGTACCAACCCCTTCAGCCCGGAAGTGAGCTTGTCGGAGATTGAAAAGCGCATGGGATTCCCGCGCGACTATCTCGACTTCACCACGTGGTATCTCTCGAAGAAGGGATACATTGTGAGAGCGGACAATTCGGACTTTACGTTGACCGCCGAAGGCGTGGACTTCGTGGAAACTGAACGCGCCAATATTCCGGTGCTCAACAAGCTGCTGACGAATGGTTCCAGTTCCGCGAAGGCGATCATCGTAGACGAAGATTCAATCGCCGTTTGCCAGGTCGCTGCCGCTTAGCAATCGGTCACGACGACTTGCATTGCAATTCTTCCGAAGGCCTTGCCGCACAAGAGAGAGGCGATGCGCGCTGGCGGCCGCCGATCCCTTTTCGATCACGGCGCGTGATTTTTCAGCTTGACCCGCGATTTCTCTGGTTTGAGAGGACAATTCATCGTACTTAGGCTGAGCCCAAAAAGGATCCGCAAAAAAATCGCCTCCGAAGGATTTCTTCGCTTCGGAGGCGCTTGCGTTTCACAAGATAGTAGCGGGAACCAGTAGCCGACGCTGGAGGTCGGTAGCGCGCGGCTACTGGCGATCCCTTAGAAACGAAGCTAGCCGCGGCTTCCCCTTTCCACTGCTGCCTCGTGTCGCCCGGCTCAAAGAGGACTTTCTTACGCGTCCTCCGAACCATGTTGACAATTGGAGTTTCTCCCAGCTTCGGTTTGGGGTCCGTGACCGCTGTCACAGAGGTTGGTAGTGTCCAAAATTCCCTTTGCCGCTTCCAATTTGCGCAAGTCTTTTCGAATGGCACCCCCTTCCGGCCCTCGCTTCTTACATTGACAAATGGCGGCCCGCGACATGAGAATCGGAGTTTCAGTCCGCGACTTTGCACGACCCTTCCATGACTGCTCTCCTCAATACAAATCTGGGATCCACGCCGCTTCTTGGCCGGGGAAAGGTGCGCGACCTCTATGCCGTCGGCGACGGGCTGTTGCTTGTGGCCACCGATCGCATCTCGGCATTTGATCATGTGCTCGCAACCGGCATTCCGGGCAAAGGAAAGATCCTCACGCAGATTTCCCTTTTCTGGTTTGACTTTCTTTCTGATGTCGTCCCGAATCATCTGATCGCGGCAAACGTCGCCGACTTCCCGGCGGAACTTCAGCCCTATGCGGATCAGCTCGAGGGCCGCTCGATGCTAGTGCGCAGGGCGGAGATGTTCCCGGTGGAGTGCGTTGCGCGCGGCTATCTTGCCGGATCGGGCTGGAAAGAATATGCCGCATCCCAGAGGGTTTGCGGCATTGCGCTGCCGCCGGGGCTCGACAATGGGTCGAGGCTGGCCGAAGCCATCTTCACGCCGGCGACCAAGAGTCTGGGGGGCGAGCACGACGAGAACATCTCCTTCCCGGAGATGGCTGAGCTTGTGGGCGGGACGGAAGCCGCCGAGCTGCGCCGTCTGACGCTGGCGATCTATGCCAAGGCCGCGCGGCATGCCGAAGGACGCGGGCTCATCCTTGCGGACACAAAATTTGAGTTTGGCAGAGCGGGGGAAAGAGTTATCCTTGCGGATGAAGTGTTGACCCCCGACTCTTCGCGGTTCTGGGAAGCAGCGACGTGGAAGCCGGGCGGAGCACAGCCCTCCTTCGACAAGCAGTTCGTTCGTGACTATCTAGAAAGCATTCAATGGAACAAGCAGGCGCCCGCGCCCGGCCTGCCGGGGGATGTGGTGGAGCGAACACTGGCCAAGTATCTTGAGGCGTACCGCCGGCTCACGGGGCGGGATCTCCAGCTCTGAGGACGAGGCGTGATGACCTTTACGATCGTGGATTGGGTTATCGTTGCCATCCTGGTGGGCTCGGTTCTCGCTGGGGTTGTGCAGGGATTTCTTCGTTCTGTCTTTTCGTTGGGCGGTTTGCTGCTGGGCCTCGTTGTCGCGGCATGGAACTACCTGTCGGTCGCGGCGATGCTCAGGAAATTGATTCTCAGTGAGAAGGTCGCCGAAGCGATCGCATTCGTAGTGATCGCAGTGGTCGTAACCGCCATCGTCGCGACCATCGGAGTCGTGTTATCGAAGGTTTTCAAGAAGATCGGGCTCGGGTGTCTCGACAGTCTCGCGGGCGCTATCTTCGGGTTGTTTCAAGGAGCTCTGCTGGTCACGGTATTCATCCTGGTGACGGTCGCTTTTTTCCCGGACACTGAGTGGTTGACACAGGCTAGCCTGCCGAAATATTTTTTTGGCGCGATTCACATGAGCACAGATCTGAGCCCGTCCATTCTTTCCGAGCGGGTGAGGCAGGAGTTGAACCGACTTGAGCGCGAGTCGCCAACTTGGATGCATCCGAAACCACAGGGGAAGTGATTTTTTTGCGCAGCCGGACCGAGGTCCGGTATGGCAAGCTAATAGAGGCAAGGGGTAGACGTGAGACGAGAACTGGACAGCCTGGTCACGCAAATGCATTCCAGCGGCATCCGATACGAAGACGCCGTCCGCGAATTCAAACGACAGTACCTGCGAGAGGTACTGGTAGCCAACCGGGGAAACCAGTGCAAAGCCGCGGAGGAGCTCGGCATCCACCGCAACACGCTCAGCCGTACGATGGCCGAACTCGGCCTCAGTCTTGCGGAGGTTCGCGCCGGGCTCAAGCGTCCGCCCCGCAGCGAGCGTCTATTGTTGGGAGCAGCGCGCCAGGGCTACCGCCAGGGCTGATCCGCTCCGACGAGGCATGCTGACCGTTCAACACAGCGACAACGCGAAAATCGCCACTCAACCGGGTTTCGCCTGGGATCGCCAGGACGCTTATCTCTTCGACATCGATGGCACCCTGCTGCGCAGCCGGGATCGTGTCCATTTCGAGTCGGTGGCTCGCGGAGTAAAGCGCGTCACGGGGTTCGAGATCACCCTGGCCGGCATCGCCATTCACGGCAACACCGACACCGGCATCCTGCGCGAAGCCTGCAGCCGCGCCGGGATTCCCGACAATGTGCTCGAGCCGCAGGTCGATGCCATCCTCCAGGCCATGTGCGACTGCGTCACCGAGCGCCGACAGGAACTGGATCCCATCCTGATGCCGGGTGTGAAAGACGCGCTGGCTCATCTGGCCGCGCGCGGAGCATTGCTGGGCGTGGCGACTGGCAACCTCGAGCTCATCGGCTGGGTCAAGATCGAGGCTGCGGGCCTGCGCGAGTGGTTTCGCTTTGGCGGGTTCAGCGATCGCTTCCCGGTGCGCTCAGAGCTCATCGGCCATGCTGCCCGGAAGGCGCGCGACCTAGCCTGGGAGAGCGCGAAGATCTGCGTGGTGGGCGATACGCCTCGCGACATTGAAGCAGCGCGCGCCAACAATCTCGCCGTAATCGCGGTCGCCACGGGACATTTCGATTTCGAAACCTTGCAGGCATTGCATCCGGATGCGTGTGCAACCTCGCTGGCTGACCTGATGGCCGCAACACGGGCCGCCTCGTGACACAGCGGGGCATCCAGCTGCGTTCTTGCCTGGCAAGCGTCACCCTCGCGGCGTTCGTTAGTACTTCCCTCGCCCAGCAGACGAGCCCGGTACAGCAGAATCCACCTGCCGCAGCGCAGCCCCAGCCCGTGAGCCCGCCCGTCCGCCCGAAGGATCGGCGGCGCGCAACCAAGCTTTACCTGGCGGGAAGCAAGCTGTTCGAGCGCGGGCAATTCGAGACGGCGATGCACGACTACGAAATAGCCGCGTCGCTCGATCCCAGCAGGCCGGAGTATACGGCTTCCGCGCAGCTCGCGCGCAGTCATGCCGTCATTGCGCTGATCCAGAGCGCGGCCAGGGATCGCAACAAGGGGCTGGTTGGCGCAGCGCGCGCCGCCATTGTGCACGCGGGGGAACTTGACCCGCAGAACCCTGAAGTGGACGAACACCTGCACGAACTGGCTGACGCTGCGGTGGCAACCGAGACCAAGCCCATCTACGAAGCTTCCGCCGCAACCGCCGGCGATGCCCCGGTACTCGAATTCAGCGGGGGCACACAAAGCTTTCACCTCAAGCTCGACCGGCGCCAGTTGATCCAGAAGGTCTACAAGGCATACGGCATCGACGCGACCATCGATCAGAGCGTGCCCGCACTCCCGGCGCGGTTCGACATCGGGGACGTTGACTTTCATCGCGCCGAAGACGTGCTGAACCTTGCCACCAATACCTTCGCGGTTCCCCTGGATGCTCACCGTGTGCTGGTGGCGCGGGATACCCGTGAAAACCGGCAACAGTTTGAGCGCCAGGAGCTGGAGACACTCTATCTGCCCGGCTTCTCGCAGTCAGAGATGACAGAGGTCGGCCACATCGCCAGGGACGTTTTCGCGATCCAAGCCTCGATCCAACAAAACCTCGGGGCCATCACGTTTCGCGCGCCCACCAGGACGCTGAACGCCTTCAACGCCACCATGCGCGACCTGGTGAATGGGAAGAGCCAGGTTCTGCTTGACGTGCGCATCTTTCAACTCGCCCACACGGTGCAGCGCAATACCGGCGCGCAGCTTCCCCAGCAGGTTACAGCCTTCAACGTCTACGCGGAGGAGCAATCGATCCTCAACGCCAACCAGTCGCTGGTGCAGCAGATCATCAGCTCAGGTCTCGCTTCACCGGGCGACACGCTGGCCATTCTGGGCATCCTGCTGGCCTCGGGGCAGGTCTCGAGTTCCCTCTTCTCCAACGGCATTGCGCTCTTCGGGGGCGGGCTCACGCTCTCCGGTGTCTCTCCTTCGCCCGTCACCGTGAAGCTCAACCTGAACTCGTCCGACTCGCGCGAACTCGATGCGGTGGAACTGCGGCTGGCTGACGATCAGGACGAAACCATTCGCAGCGGCACACGCTATCCGATCCTGCAGGCTTCGTATTCCGGCCTCGCCACCAACGGCGTCAATATCCCTGGGCTTACCACGGCCGGAAGCTCCAGCGGCCTCTCTTCCCTGCTCTCGGGCATCTCAGGGGCCGCAACGCAAATCCCTCAGGTCCAGTATCAGGACATCGGACTCACCCTCAAAACCAACCCCAAGGTGATGCGCAATGGCGATGTCGCTCTCACCATGGACATGAAGATTACCGCACTGGCTGGATCGTCAGTCGATGGCATCCCAGTGCTCAACAACCGCAGCTATTCGGGCGTGATCACGTTGAAGAATGGCGAGGGCGCGGTAATGATGAGCGAGTTGGACAAGCAAGAGAGCCTTGCCCTCAGCGGGACCCCGGGGCTCACAGAGATTCCCGGTCTCAACAATGTGACTTCGAAGAATGTGCAAAGCGACTACGCGACGCTCCTGGTGGTGCTCACGCCGCACCTGATCCGCGCGCCTCATGCCCCCGTACAATTGGAACCGCTGCGCATCGAGCGTTCCACCCTCATTCCCTAAGGCATCTGTTGAATCGTTCCTGACAAAAACGAACCCCAGCCGGCAAGGCCGGCCGGGGGCGCTGGGTCTCCTCAGCGGCGAAGACTATTGCGCGATGCCATCGAGCTTGGCCTGGTACTCCACGATCTGCTTGATCAGGTCGTATGGCAGGCCGCCGATGGGCACCTGGCGGCCGTTCACCATCAGGGTAGGCGTTTGGTTAATGTTGAGCGCCTTGGCGAGCTTGACGGAAGCCTGGACCTGCGCGCTCGTGTCCGGCGTGGAGGCGCACGCCTCAACCTTGGCGGTATCGAGACCGGCCTTGGTTACCGCGCTGTTTAATGTCAGGGTGGCGCCATCGGGCGTCGCCAGACCCGCCTGCCCGTCGAACACGGCCGCGGCGAACTGGAAGAACGCGTTGCTTCCGCCCAGCTTGGTCACGCACACGCCGTATTCGGCTGCTGTGACTGAGGCCGGGTGCAGCTGCGCGAGGGGATAGTTCTGGAAGACGATGCGCGCTTTGGGAAAGTCGGTGGCCAGCTTATCCATGTTGGCCTGTGCGTCCTTGCAGTGCGGGCACTGGAAGTCAGCGAATTCGACGAGTTCAAGGTCCTTGGACGCGGAACCGCGATACGGGCCGTCGGCGTCCTGCTCCAGCTCCGTACGGTAGGCGGCGTACGGGTGCTCGCCAAAGGGAAGGATCTCGTCACCGGCAATGATGTGCTTGCCATCGGGCATCGCGAAGAACTGGAGCGCGGCAGGCTTCTGCTTGCCGGTCTTGTCGCCTATCACGATCACGATCTTGCTGACACCTTCCACGGGAGTCTTCTCGATAGCCTGGACCTGCCAGACGCGATTCTGATCGTAACCCCAGCTGGTTTGAAGAAACGCGTTGATGACTTCCTTCGTGGGAGATGTGGCCGTGAAGTTGGCTGGGTCGGGCTTGGGAAAGACAGGCGCTGCAGCGGGGGCCGGAGCTGGAGCCGAAGGCGCTGTCGCGGGGGGCTCTTGCGGGGGCGCCGCGGGAACCTGCTGCTGAGCAAAACCATTCAAAGTAGAAAGGGGGAAAACGAGCAGCGCGGCCGCGCCGGCGAGCGACGAAAAACGACGGATCAAGCTGAATCTCCTCTGTTGTGTGCGGGAAGAGTCCCTGCCTTCTAGCTTATACCTGAACCTTGACGGCGATGGGAAATCGGCGGCCCATGCCAAAGGACTTCGAGGTCACTTTCAAGACGGGAGCAGCCTGTTGGCGCTTATACTCCGATCTCTCCACCAGGTGCACCACCTGTTGGACGAGCTCGAGCGGGATTCCGCGCTTGCCCGCGATACATTCCGGGGTTTCGTAGCGCTCGACATACGCCTCAATGATGGGATCGAGAATCTCGTAGGGCGGCAAAGAATCGGTGTCCTTCTGGTCCGGACGCAGCTCGGCCGACGGAGGCTTTTCGAGGATGGCTGCGGGAATGATCTCATGCTGGCGGTTGATCCAGCGGCAGACGGCATAGACACGCGTTTTCACCAGGTCGCCGATCACCGCAAGCGCGCCCACCATGTCGCCGTAGAGCGTGCAATAGCCGACCGCCATCTCCGACTTGTTGCCGGTGGTCAGCACCAGCGCACCAAACTTGTTCGACATCGCCATCAGCAGCGTCCCGCGGATGCGCGACTGGATGTTTTCTTCGGTGATGTCGGGCTTGCGCGCGGTGAACAATGGCGCGAGCGCGGTGGTGTACTCGTGGAAGAGCGCATTGATGCCGATGAGGTCGAAACGCACGCCGAGATTTGCCGCCAGCGCGCGACTGTCGTCAATCGAGCCCACCGAAGAATAAGGGCTGGGCATGCCAATGCAGCTCACGTTCTCCGGACCCAGCGCCTCGGCTGCAATCGCCGCCACCAGCGCCGAGTCGATGCCGCCGCTTAGCGCTACCAACGCCTTCAAGAAGCCGCATTTACGCACGTAATCGCGCGTGCCCAGAACCAGCGCGCGATACGCGGCCTCGGTGTCGTCTTCCTCAGGAGCGGGCACCGGCGCCGACGTGAAAGGATCGAAGACCACCAGGTCTTCTTCGAACGACGCGGCCTGCGCGATCACTTCGCCGCGCGGATTGAGGGCCAGCGACGAGCCGTCGAAGAGCAGGCTGTCATTGCCCCCGACCTGGTTGCACATCAGCACCGGAACCCCATCGCGCCGCGCAATGGCCGCCAGCATCTCGCGCCGAATCGCTCGCTTCGAGTGCCAGAAGGGCGAAGACGAAAGGTTGATGTGAATCGCAGGATTCTGGCGCATCAGCTCTTCCATCGGATCGACGGAGTAGAGGCGGCGGGACCAGAAATTCTTATCGTTCCACGCATCCTCGCAGATGGTAATGGCCAGCCGCACGCCGTCCAGTTCGATCACCTGCTGCGAACGCGACGCCAGGAAATAGCGCTGTTCATCGAAGACGTCGTAGAAAGGCAGCAGGCGCTTGTGCTGCTCGAGGAGCAATGAACCGCGATCGAGCAGAACCGCGGCATTCACAGCCGGCTTGCCCGCCCCCGGAGGAGCGGGCAACGCAACCCCGGCGAGCACCGCCGTGGGCAGGTCGCGGATCGCCTCAGCAAGCTCTTTCACGGCCGAGGCGCAACGCGCCAGGAAGCTCGGCTTTTCGAGGAAGTCAGCCGGAGGATAGCCGCAAATGGCAAGTTCGGAAAAAACGGCCAGCCGCGCGCCTTGCGCCGCCGCCTGGCGGCAGGCAGCGACAATCTTCTGAACGTTCCCTGTGAAATCACCAACCGTGGGGTTGATCTGGGCCAGTGCGATCTTCACAGATCCAGTCTAAAGGGTGCGCCCAGGGGAAGGTCATTCGATCGATCCGGGCTACATCCCGGTTCCCGAAAGCACCACCCCAATCTTTTGCGAAGCGCGCTCCAAATTGCGGGCCACTCGACGAGCCGTCCGACGCGGCGGCCTAGACCTTCGGGAATACGTAGGCGTCGAGGGTCAGGAACTGCTGGATATTCTCATCGGGAGAGGCGAGAAAACCCTGTAGGGGGCCGAAGTAAGAGGCGCGGCCCTGGTGCAAGAACAGTACTGTGTCGGCAAGGCGTTCGGCGAACCGCATGTCGTGCGTGACGACGATGCTCGTGAAACCCATCTGCCGCTTGAGCCGCTGGATGATGGTGCCAAGACGGCGGGCGATGATCGGGTCAACCATCGTAGTGGGTTCGTCGTAGAGCACAACCTCCGGCTGCGAGGCAAGCGCACGCGCCATTGCGACGGCACGGCGGCGCCCGGTGGATAGGCTGGCCGGCAGCGCATCCACCACATCTTCCGCGCCGACCATCTGGATGAGCCGCTCGACGATCTGTTGGATCTGCTCTTCCTCCAACTCGCCGCGCTCGCGCAACGGAAACGCCACGTTCTCACGGACCATAAGCGAGTCGAACAGCGCTCCATTCTGAAAAACCATGGTGATGCGCTTGCGCACCTCCTGCATCCCGTCCTCGTCGAGTTCAGTAATCTCCTTGCCCTCGACGCGTACCGAACCGGAGTCTGGCTTGAGAAAGCCCATGAGCACGCGCAGCGAGACCGACTTGCCTACTCCGCTGCGGCCCAGGATGCAGAGCGTTTGGCCTCGATCGACGAAGAACGAGACATGCTCGAGTACGGCGTGATCCCCGAATGAAATTGAGACGTCGTCGAAGACGATGATCGGCTCTTGTTTCGGCGCACTCGCAGCCATGCCCGATTCGTTGCCGTTCGTGGGCGCAAGCGGAGCCGGATCTTGGGGGTGGTCGCCCATCTCTATGAATCAGCTTACGCGATGGCCGCCAAGGAGTGCCTTGGCACGGGCCAGATCTTCGGGCGTATTGAGGTTGCGGAACCAGAATGCGGGCGGCAGGCCAGCCGGATCTTGGACGTGGCCGGTCTGGACGAGTTCTTCTACCGGCAGCACCGCGCAGGGCCGCTTCAGCCGCGCAGCGGCAGTGCGCAGAGCCGAACGACACCCTGTATTCCCTGCATCCAGCTCCGCTTCCAAGCCCGACAAGACGGCGCGATCCGCCACAAATGGGAATGTCTCGACGAAGCCATGAACCGAAAACGCGGCCACAGCGGCATCCGAAATTCGCAGTCTCTCCAACAAAGCCTTAACCAGCGAACCGGGAATGAACGGCGTGTCAATGGAGAGAAAAACCGCACATCGAGCCGTGGAAGATCGAAGCGCCGCGCAGATTCCGTCCAGGGGGCCTTTGCCGCCGTCTTCGATCACCGGCGCGAAAGCCGACAGATCGGAGCGGGCGCCGGCAATCGCAACCGGGAGCGCGGCGCTCCGCAGGGTGGCGATCGCTCGCGCGATCAGCGACTCGCCGTCAAGCTCGACGAGCGCTTTATCTGACCCCATGCGGCTCGACTCGCCTCCGGCGAGAACAAAGCCGACGGCGTCTGCCGCGGCTTGCATCACCCTCCGACTTCCTCAAGAAAGCGAATCAGGGAGCGGATGCCGAGCTCGAAGTTCTTCAGATTAAATTTCTCGTTGGGCGCGTGAAGATTGTCGTCGGGAAGACCGAAGCCCATCATGACGCTCGGCAAACCGAGATGCCGCGCAAAATCGCCGACAATGGGGATCGACCCGCCGGAGCGAATAAAGACCGTGTCCTTGCCCCACACCTCGTGCAGGGCCCGGGTGGCCGCCTGGATGTACGGATTGTCGACCGGGATCAGGCACGCGTCACCGGAGTGGATCAGCCGGACATCCACATCCACGCCGGGCGGCGCAATCTTCAGCACATAGCTCTTGTATTGTTCGAAGGCTTTCGCCGGGGTCATATCCGGTACAAGGCGCATCGAGACCTTGGCCTGTGCCTTGGCGGGAATCACGGTCTTCGCTCCCGCACCGATGAAGCCGCCGGGAATCCCGTGGACATCGAGCGTCGGCCGCGCCCAGGTGCGTTCCAACACGCTGTAGCCTTTCTCACCGACCAGCTGTTTTGATCCAACCTCGGCCTTCCGATATTGCTCCTCGTCGAAGGGAAGGCTGCGCCAGGCCGCCAATTCCTCTTTGCTCGGCGGAATTACATCGTCGTAGAAGCCGGGGATAAGAATGTGGCCATCCTCGTTCTTGAGCCTGGCTACGATATGGGCCAGAGCTACGAAGGGATTCGGCGCCGCTCCGCCATACATCCCAGAATGTAGATCGGTCTTCGCCCCGCGCACCTCGATCTCCGTGTAGATCATGCCGCGCAGTCCAACGCACAGCGTGGGCAACCCGGGCGCGAATAACTCGGTATCCGAAACCAGCGCAAAGTCGGCCTTCAGCTCCGGCGGCTTCGATGCCACGTACGCGGCAATGGCATCCCCGCCCACTTCTTCTTCTCCTTCGAAGATCACACGCACGTTGACCGGCAGTTTCTTGCTCGAGCCCAGCAATGCTTCCAGCGCCTTCACCTGCGCCCAGACCTGGCCCTTGTCATCGACGGCTCCGCGGGCGTAGAGGTTGCCATTGCGCTCCGTCGGCTCGAAGGGAGGCGTGGTCCATTCATCCAGCGGGTCGGGCGGCTGCACATCGTAGTGCCCGTAGATCAGCGCTGTCGGCTTGCCGGCGGCATGCAGCCAATCCGCGTAGACCAGCGGGTGGCCGTGCGACTCGATGAGGCGAACATGCTCCATCCCGATGCGCTGGAGCTCGGCGGCCAGCATCTCCGCCGCGTGGCGGCAATCGGATGCATGTTCGGGCAACGTAGACACGGAAGGAATGCGCAGGAGTGTTTTCAATTCTTCTAGAAATCGGGAGTGATTTTGCACGGCGTAAGCGACCGCGGATGACGACATGGCATTGCTCCAGTCAAACTAAGAAGTTGTAAGCCAACACAAGAGTATAGGCCCTCTTAGGGCGCCGGATGATTCTCCTGGAGTCCTGGCGGCTCTAGAATCGGCGAAAGGAATCCCCTTTGAGGACCGGCTTTGTCAGCGCTGGCTGCGCCTATCTCTTTCTATTCCTCCCGGCGCATGTGGTTGCGCGCGCCCAATCGGTCTCCGATGGCCCATTCTTTGCGCGGCGACAATCGTTCGGCATCGTAGCGCAATACTCCAACGATTCGAGCCATATTCTGATTGGCCAGACCGAACAGCGCAAGATCCTGAACCTGGGCGTGAGTTACAGCAGACGTCTGGTCGCGGGTCGCATCGTGAACTGGCAATACGACGCGCAGATCTTCCCTGTTGCGCTGGAGAGCGATCCGCTGACAACATTCCTGACAACCGAAACTTCCCCGGTTGTTGCGAGCGGCGGAGAATCCGGAGCTCCGCCGCTCGTCAAATGCGCACCGCAGACGACCACCTATTCCTACTCCATTAATGGCGTGACCTATGCGGGTTCGCAAACTTCCTACTGCGAGGGGCGTCGATGGACCCTTGGCGAAGGAATGTCGCCCATCGGCATGCAATGGAATTTCCGCCCGCGCCGCAAGCTACAGCCGTTCCTCGCAGGGCATGGCGGCTATCTCTACACGACAAAGCCAGTGCCGACAACCTTCGCCGGGTCGTTTAACTTCACGTTCGACCTGGATGCCGGGCTGGAGCTATACCGCTCGCCATCGCAGTCGATCCGCGTGGGGTACTTGTTTCACCACATCTCAGACGATTACACCACGCAACAGAACCCCGGCATCGACAACGGCGTCTTTCAGGTTTCCTACCAATTCGGGCGCTGAGTCATGATTGCCGCAATAATCCCCACATCGACCCCTCTCCATCCAAGATCCGCCCCCCCAACCCGCGATCAGCCTGGGAATCGCCTTAGTAGCGCTTGACCCTGGGATCGATGTGCACCGACCAGGCGTCAATGCCGCCGCGCATCGACTGGACCTGTTCGAAGCCCTGGTTACGCAGCCACTGGGTCACGTTCATCGAGCGGACCCCTGCATGGCAAAAGACCACAATCCGCTCGTCGGGATCGAGTTCCTGGTGAGCTCGTGCCGGCACTTCGCCCATAGACATGGTGACGCTTCCTTCGATGGCTGCTATGGCCACTTCCCAAGGCTCCCGGACATCGATCAGGCGAATCTTTTTCTCCCGGAGCAAGGCAGCGGTCTCAGAGGCGGAAATCTCGTAATCCAGCATAGGAGTAGTCTAAGGGTTACCGCCGCGCGCCGAGCGCCCCGGCCAAGCGCATATCAACTCAAAAAGCGCATCAAATCAAGCAGGTATCCAAGCCAGGCGCGGGCGAATTCAATAGAATGCATCTATGCAGAACCCGGTGAAAGTCCTGATCGTCGAAGACGAGCCCCATGCCCTGATGGGCTTGGCCGAGCTTATCTCTGGATGGGGATACCGGACTGATACTGCGCGGGACGGCATCGAGGGGTGGGAAAAGGCACTGGCTTGGGACCCGGCCATCGTGGTCACCGACCTGAAGATGCCCCGGCTTGACGGTATCGGACTCCTAGCCAAACTGGGCGAAGAGGGTTCCGGCATTAACGCGAATATAGCCGTCATCCTGCTTACAGCGCAGGGTTCGATCCAGGTGGCCGTAGATGCGATGAAAATGGGCGCCTACGACTTCCTGCAGAAGCCGGTTGACCCCGCCCGCCTGCGCGCCATCCTGGCGAACGCCACGCGCCAGCGCGAAACCACTATCGAGCTGGAAGTAGCGCGGCGGCGCCTGCGCGAGACCGGTGTGCTCGGCGCCATGGTGGGCAGCTCGAAAGCCATGAAAGAGATCTTCGCGCTCATCGAGCAGATTGCGCCGTCGAACGTCTCGGTTCTCATTACCGGCGAAAGCGGCACCGGCAAGGAGATGGTGGCCCGCACGCTGCACGACCTGAGTCCACGCAAGCCGCGTCCTTTTGTCGCCGTCAATTGCGCCGCTATTCCCGAGTCTCTGATCGAGAGCGAGATCTTCGGGCACGAAAAAGGTTCATTCACGGGGGCCGTAGAGCGCCGCGCGGGGTGCTTCGAGCTTGCTTCCGGTGGCACGCTGCTGCTGGACGAGATCGGGGAGATGCCCGTCGCCACGCAAGCCAAGCTGCTGCGTGTGCTCGAGGAGCGCAAGCTCCGCCGCCTGGGCGCGCGCACCGAGCAGGAAGTGGATGTGCGGGTACTCGCCGCAACCAACCGGGATCCCAGCGAGGCCGTCGCCCACGGCCAACTGCGCAGCGATCTCTACTACCGGCTCAACGTCTTTCATATCGATCTGCCGCCGTTGCGCGATCACCTGGACGATTTGCCCGCCATGGCTGAGGCGATGGTTCGCGAGATGAATCAGAAACATGGCCGCCATGTCTCTGGCGTCGGCCCCTCCATCCTTGATCGGATGATGGCCTACGACTGGCCCGGGAATGCGCGGGAATTGCGCAACAACATCGAGCGCGCGGTGATCCTATGTCCCGATGGGTCGCCCTTGGATGCTGCCCATCTGCCGCCCGGCTTCGGCAAGAGCCAAGCCCCGATGGCGCAGGTGATGGATGCAAACGTGGTGTCCGTGCGTGTGGGGACTACCGTGGACGAAGCAGAACGCATGCTGATTTTGCGTACCCTCGAGTCGACTGGCCAGAACAAGACGCGTGCGGCTGAGATCCTTGGCGTGAGCCTGAAGACGCTCCACAACAAGCTCAAGGAGTACAGTCAGGCGCGCGAGGACCAGCCGGCGTAAGCAGTTGCGATTGCACGTATGCGCCTGAAGACCAAACTCGTACTGGCGATTTCGAGCCTTGTTCTTCTCATCACGGGATTGATTTCGCTGGTCTATGTCACGCAGCTGCTCGAAGCCGCGGTCAAGCAGACGTACGACACCAACAAGACGGTTGCCAACCAGGTGCGCTTTGCCCTGCAGCAGGCCCTCGAGAATGGCCTGAAGGACGAGACGGTCGACCCCAACAACCCCGCGCAGTTGCGCAACCTCGAAGCGCAGGCAATTCACGACAGCCAAGCGCTGCGCGCCATGATCAACTCAGTCAACCTGTATTCATTGACGGTCTACGACATCAACATCGGAGACAACCAGTCGCGCATCCTGCTGAGCAGCAATCCCGAGAACGATGACAAGCTGCTGCCGGTGCGATCCGACTACCAGCAGCTTCTCGACGCCAACGCGCTTCAGCTCTATCAGCTGGTCTTCGGGGAGCCCAAGGTTTTCGACGTGGTCGTGCCGCTGGAGAGAAACGGCGGCCCGTTTGCCACAGTGCACGTGGGCGCGCGAACGACGCTGCTGCGCGTCTCCTATGAGCCGTGGCTGCGCGAAACCTTAACACTCACCGGGTTTGCGCTCGGCACGGCGCTCATCACCGCATTGCTGTTGTCGAACCTGGCGCTGCGCCCCATGGAAGAGATCAGCATGCAGCTCGACTATTGGACCTCGGCCGGCGATGCGCCTGTTGAAACCGATCCGGCGCCCATGCGCGACACCGCCGAACGCGTCTCGACTAAGATCGAACAAATCGGCCAGCGCATGCGCAACGTCGAAGAGGTGTTTTCGGCGTTGAAAGAGAACCTCGACCAGATTCTCGGCAATCTGCAGGACGGCATCCTGCTTTTCACCGGCGGCGGCCGCGCCGTTCTCGTCTCCGAAGCGGTACGGCGTTTTCTGCAGGTCGAGAAGGGACCGCTGCTTGGCCTGCACGCGCAGGAGATTTTCGACCGATCGACCGTGCTGGGTCGTATGCTGCGCGAAGCCTTCGACGCCGGGGAGAAGCTCGAAAAAGTCGAGATCCGGACCGAGACCGGGCGGCGCATTGAGGCTTCGCTCGACTTCATCTACGACGATGACACCCACAAGGGCCTAGGAGCGCTGGTCACGCTCCACGATCTGGAATCCGTCGAGCAGATCGAGTCGGAACTTGAGCTTTCGCGCCGCATGGCGGCGATTGGACGGCTCACCTCCGGCGTTGGCCACGAAGTGAAAAACCCCATCAACGCGATTGTTGTGCACCTTGAACTGCTCAAAAACAAGCTCGGCGGCGAAAATACACCTGCTGGACGTCATCTCGAGGTCATCGAAGCCGAGATCCACCGTCTCGACCGCGTCGTGCAAACCCTGGTCGATTTCTCACGCCCCGTGGAACTTCAACTGCATGAACAAGATCTCCGGCAGGTGGTGGGGGACGTCCTGGCCCTCGCCACCGACGAATTATCGACCCGCAACGTGACGCTGGAGAGCTCCCTGCCGTCTAATCCTTTAATTGCCAAGGTCGATGCCGACTTGTTGAAGCAGGCGGTGTTGAACGTGATTCAGAACGGGGCGCAGGCCATGCCCGATGGGGGCAGGCTCCGGGTGGCACTGGAGGACGATCGCAAGAATGCGGTGCTTCACATCGCGGACGAAGGCGCAGGCATCCCCGAAGAAATCCAGGATAAGATTTTCGATTTGTATTTCACCACCAAGAGCGAGGGCAGCGGAATCGGCCTGGCCATGACCTACCGCATTCTGCAGTTGCACCACGGAAGCGTGGAATTACAATCGAATGTGAGCCGTGGTACGGAGTTCATCCTGCGAATTCCGCTCGCCGCCACGGATTGGGGTCGCCGGCATCTTCAGCCGGCGAGTATGGGGCACTTCGAAGGGATGATGGAATGAAAGCGCCGGCAAAGTGCGTGGCCTTGCTGCTGCCGTTATTTCTTGCAGCTTGCGCACACAAGAATCAACATGCGCTGAATAAGCCTCTCGCCCCACCCATCGTGGACACCCCTAATCCCGCTCCCGCCACCACCGAGTTGCCGCCACCGGTAACCTCGATGCCCACAACGCCGCCCGCAGAGATTACCCCGCCTGCTCGCCCTGAGGAAAAGCCCGCCAAGAAGACCGTCCGCCACAAAACCGACACCAAGTCAGAACAGGCTACCAATGTCATGCCCGCGGTGAGTGCGATCGGCCAGCTATCCCCTGGTGACCCGACCGACCTGCGCCGGCAGACCGAGCAGTCTATCGCCTCTACCGAGCATGGATTGAAGGATATGAACCGCCAGCTGAACGATCAGGAACAGAAGACCGTTGCCCAGATCCGCGAATTCCTCAAGCAGGCGCGCACGGCGCTCACCTCGGGCGACGTGGACGGCGCGCACACTCTAGCCGTCAAGGCCAGGGTCCTTTTCGGCGAGTTGAGCGAGTAGCTCGGCGGCTCAGCGGCGGCGCGCCTGAGTCACGATCGGCAAGGTTATTGTTCGCCCCAGCTCAACTTCGTGCGCAGGGCGTCGAAGAAGCCGCTTTCCTTGAGCCGAACCAGCTTGACGGTGTTCTGGGAACGGTGGCAGCGAATCTCGTCGCCGAGTTGAATGCTGACCGCCTGCTGTCCGTCGACCGTGAGCAGGCAGTTGTTGGGCACTCCTTCCACCCTCACCGCCAGCGAAGCATCGCCTGGCACCACCAGAGGCCGCAGGGTGAGCAAATGAGGACAGATCGGGGTCACGATCAGCGCATCGACGTCGGGGGTGAGGATTGGGCCGTTGGCTGCCAGCGTGTAGGCCGTGGAACCCGTAGGCGTGGCAATGATTACGCCATCGGCACGAAAGCGCGCTACGGTTTTTCCGTCCAATTCGACGGCGAAGTCGCCCATGCGCGCAATATCGCCCTTCGAGGCGACCACTTCATTCAAAGCCTCATAGGTGGCGATCTCAGCACCGTCGCGCCACAACCCCGCATGCAGCATGGCGCGTGCGTCGAGCGTGTGGCAGGAATTGCACCATCCGTCGAGGGTCGCATAGAGGTCCGAGAGGCGAATTTCGGTGAGGAAGCCCAGAAAGCCAAGATTGACGCCAAGAATCGGAGTTCCCGTGGACGCGAAGATGCGCGCCGCCGCCAGCAGGGTGCCGTCCCCTCCCAGCACAATCACGAGTTTAGGCCCGTGATTCGGCAGTTGCTCTCGATCCACCGCCGGGGCATCAGAACAGTATTTTCCGCCCTCGCGATCGAGCAGCGGGTCGTAGCCGTGGTCTCGGAGCCACGCAACCAGTTGCGGCAAAATGCGAGCTAGTTCTTCCTTGTGGGGCTTGCTCACAATGGCAACGGCATTCATGCCGTCCTAGTGTAATGGATGCGGAGGGTGGGGCCGAGGAACGGGCTCAACTCAGGCGCCGAGTCGGGTGTAAAGCAGGAATTCCTGGTTGCCTTCGGCGCCGGTGATGGGCGACGGGATCGTCCCAGCGGTCTGCCAGCCCAAATTCCGGACCGCGGCTTCCACCTTGGCGATCGCCAGCCGATGCGCTTCTGCGTCGCGCACAATTCCCCCCTTGCCGACGTGCTCGCGCCCGGCCTCGAATTGAGGCTTGACGAGAATGACCCCCTCGCGCAATGCAGGAGCAGCCGAAAAAACAGGCTCAAGCAGCAGGGTTGCAGAGATGAACGACACATCCATCACCAGGAGGGTTAACTCGGGGCCGCCTGCGGCAGCCAAATCACCGGGCATAAGATGCCGGGCATTGGTTCGCTCCATCAGCCGGACGCGTGGATCGTTGCGCAGCTTGAGAGCAATCTGACCGAAGCCCGTATCAACCGCAGTGACGTGCGCGGCGCCGCGCTGCAGCAGACAGTCAGTAAACCCGCCGGTCGACGCGCCGACGTCGAGGCAGTTGCGTCCAAGCAGGTCGATCTTCCAGTGGTCGAGGGCTGCCGCCAGCTTGAGGCCGCCACGGCTCACAAACGGCAGATCCTGGCCCAGGATGCGGATCGGCGCGTCCTCTGGAACCAGAGCTCCCGGTTTCTCTACCTTCTGTTCGTTGACAAGGACTCGGCCTGCAAGAATCATGGCTCGCGCCCGTTCACGGCTCGCCACCAGGCCGCTTTCCACCAGTCGGGCATCGGCACGGGCCTTTCGGGGTTTCTCCACCATGGCAGTTCCGTGAGCCTGCGAATCGCGGACCCGACAAGCATCGGCCGGGCTGATTCGCGTTGAACGCTACGGCAGCGTCTGGCAGTCGGCCAAAGTGTAGCCGGTTCCGTACGTCGACGTTTCCAGTGCCGGAGGCAGGTAGCATGGCTGGCCCGCTCCTGGGCGCCGGCTCAGAACATTCGTGTTCCCCGTCGTTCCATTCTGAGTGCTCACGCGCACGTCCACTATATTTCCCTGCACCAGGACGGTCGTGTCGATCACGTCCTGGTCTGTCCTGAGTATGGTGAGGTATGGGCTGTCGGGCGATGCCACGTATACCTTGCCATAGAGCGAGTTCGACGTGGAAACCACGGTGCGGGGATGACCCACCACAGCCAGGGTCTTCTCCACCGTGTGGCTGCTCAGGTTCACGACCGTCACAGTCCCGTCGGTCTGGTTTGCTGTATATGCGCGGCTTCCGTCGAAGAGCGCGGTGACGCTTGCCGGATTGTTGCCCACCGGGATCGTATAGGTCGTGCCGAACGTCTGGCTGTCGTTCCCGTATTCGTCCAAGCTGACGTCGATCACCGAGATGGTGCCGCCGTCGTAGTCAGCCACAATGAGCTGCTGCGTGGCAGCGTTGTACTCCGCATACACTGGGCCTGCTGTGGTCCCCATGCCGGCCGTGCCATTCGGCGGGGTCACGCCGGTGGCGGCGACTGCGGTGGTTGACAAGGGAAGGACGGGATGCGTGAAATACGTCTGCCCGTTCTGGTTCACGCATCCAGTTGGAGGCGGGCACTGATTATCCAGCGTGTTGAGCTGGCTGTTGATCACCGAAACCGTGTCGCTGCCGCGGTTCAAGACGAAGACACGCCGGCTATCGACGCTCTCGACCCCATAGACGGGGCATGCACCCAGCGGAATACGCGCCGAAACGGTATAAGTCGTCACTTCAAGCGCATCCGCCTCGCCGGTCTGGGTCACACTCGCCGGGGCCGTGTTACAGGTCATGTCGGTGTAGGCCAGCGTGTTGCTTGCGCTGTTGTTCATGCTGATGGCGTAGTTGCGCTGGCCCAGCACCGGGGGCCCCACAATCGCGGTGGGCGTGGGAGCCACGGGAATTGACAGCTTGAAGGTTTCCGGGCTGCTGGTCAGCACGTCGACCACGTTGTTATCAAGATCGGCGACCCAAAGGCCGGCCGAGGGCGAGAACAAGCCCACCGATTGCGCCGCAGCCGGCAGGGTCGAGTAGGTGATGTTCTTCTCCTGCAGCTGGGTGGATACCGGAAAATTCGTCAGCGTGCCGTCGCTGTTGACCGTGTACCCCGTGGATCCGGTCTGGTCCACACTGAAAGCGACGGGTGCGGGACCGATCGGGGAAAGCGCCATGATTGTGTCGCCCGAGTAGTCGATGATGGTGGCCACTCCTGGCGATGTCGGCGAAGGCGACGAAACGACGATCGCCAAGGACGAAGGCTGAGCCGCTGGCCCGGTGGGACTAATGGGCAGCACAACCGGCCGATAGACGCTTCCACAGCCGGAAATAACGACAGCCAGCACAATCGCCGCCGCAATTTGAACCAACAACACACGCGTCCCGCGAAGATTCAAGGGAAAAAGACTCATCCAGTATCGTTCCTGCTTCCCTGTGATTGTAAATCAGCAAACCGGGGGCTCCGTGCGGCCTTCAGCCCGGGGCCGATTGACCCCATGCCTCTGTGCGTCTGCAAAAAGCGGCAGCGAACCCGCTTCGGAATTTGATTGCGCGGCAACCCTTCGGACTTAGACGTGCCGCGGCGTGCGTTGGGTATCGTCCCGTGCGGCCCGAAACCAGATGCTGCGCCTTGCTCAATGCCGGACCACCTCGATCACCGAGCTATCTGCGCCGGTCCACGCTTCTGCCCCTTGATGGGTCAGCCTCTGTCGCGAATCGTCCCAGTGCAGCCGCGTGATGGACCCCGCCCCGTGTTCGTAGGCGTAGCTTGTCCCATCGTCAGAAAAAAGCGAAAAGTCGCCGTCGGCTCCGGGATAAACCCGCACCTTCTGAATCGACTGTTGCTGGTGGGTGCTTTCGACCGGCGCCCCGAAGGGGACAATCGAGCCCGCGCGAACAAACAGCGGGATGGTATCGATGGGCGCAGCGGCCTCGATGGTCTGGCCGCCCTCTACGCGCTGGTTGGTCCAGTAGTTGTACCAATCCGGTCCCGCCGGCAGATAGACCTTCCGGCTTCTCGCGCCCTGCTCCGTCACCGGCGCTACCAGGAATGCCGGCCCGAACATGTATTCATCGCGCACATCGGCGACCTTAGGATCCGACGGAAAATCTAGAGGCAGAGCTCGCAGGAAGGGAGCGCCGGTCAGCCATGTCTTGTATCCGAGCGAGTAGATGTAGGGCATGAGCGCATAGCGCAGGCGCAGGTACTTCTCCAGGATGGGCTCCGCCTGCCTGCCGTAGGACCACACCTCGTTGTAACGGCGGCTACCGTGCGTGCGCATAATGGGCAGGAAGGTAGCGTACTGAAACCAACGTGTATAAAGCTCGGGATAGTCGTCGTAGCCGCCCACGTTGTCGCGTGCGTCGGAGGGATCGAGCAACGGCGCATGCACGGGGTGATGCTCCGCCGGGAGGTACTGCCAGCCGCCCGTGTCATTCGACCAGTACGTGATTCCCGAAGCCGCGAAGTCGAGCCCGGTGGGAATCTGGCGCCGGAATGTGTCCCACGTGGGATAGATGTCCGACGACCAGACGATTGCCCCGTTGCGTTGCACGCCCAGATATGCGTCGCGCGACAGGATCAACGCGCGCTGGCCGGGCAGATCTTTGCGAAATCCCTCGTAGAGGGCCCCGGTGTGAAACAGAGGATACACGTTGAAGTATTGCGTGCCCGGCCCGACGTGCAGATAGGCGCCATTCGGAGGCAAATCGGGCTCGGTTTCATCTGCCCAAATCGCATCGAATCCCTTGCTCAAAATGTTCTCGCGAATCGTCTTCCAAAACCACCTGCCGGCATCGGGATTCGTGGTGTCGATGTCCGACCCGGCGCGATCGTAGGGCAGGCCGTCGATCGGCTTGCCATCCGCGGTGTGAATAAACCAGCCGTTCTTCTGGATCTCGGCGAAAAAGCGATCGTCGGGCACGAACCGCGGCCACACGCTGATCATGGTTTCAAAACCCATTTCGTGGAGTTGCTTGTTCATCGCCGCGGGATCGGGCCAGAACTTCGGATCGAAATCCATCTGTCCCATCTTGGTGTAGTAGAACCAGTCGACGACGAGCACATCCGCAGGCAAATGCCGCTCGCGATAGCCCTTCGCCACCGCAAGCACTTCATCCTGGCTCGCGTAGCGTTGCTTGCATTGGATGTAGCCGTAGGCAGCTTTGGGCAGCATGGGCGTGGGGCCGGTCAGCAAGCGGTAGCCGGCATAGATTTCGTCAGCTGTTGAGCCCGCGATCACAAAAAACGAAACCCGGTCGCCGACTTCGCTGCTCCACCGCGTTTGTTCGTTGAATCCCGGCTCGATCGTGGTCTTCGACGGGTTGTCCCACACCAGCCCGTACCCCTTGTTGGTGATGAGAAACGGCACGCACGTGCTCGGAGCCGCGGGTGCTGTGTAGTCGTTCCAGCATCGGACCGCATGCCCGCGATGATCCAGGAAGCCCTCCTGGTTTTGGCCGAGCCCGTAGTAGTGCTCGTCGTCGGGAGACTTGAACGTTGCGCCCACAACATAAAACTCCGGGTCGCCGGACCGCCGATCATTGGCAAGACTAGCCGTCCCGTCTTTGTGATTGGGAACCGACTGCGACCACCCCGTCATCTCCAGCAGCGTCTGACCTCCCGGCGTACGAAATGTGATGTGCGCGCCCGGCGTCGAGCCATTGAAATATTTTGCAATGTCTGCTTCTGTCGGCAGCTTCGGAGCTGCGCCGCTGTGTTGCAGCGCAACCGTGGCGACGATCCGCGACGACCGGTATACATCTCCCTGGGGCGACTCGCTCGCGCTCCACCCGGAAGCATCGCCCGATGCGACAAATCCGTATCCGGGGTCTCGGAGCGCCGCATCCCGCTGCAGGCTCAGCGTCACGCGCAGGATGTTCGGAGCATAGGGCTCGAGCACGATGGTTTCGCCGGCACGGTCAAGCTCGAGCCGCGGGGGATTGCTCTGCGCATGTCCCGCAGAGCATAGACAAGCAACGAACGCGGCCATTGCAAGAAGACGTTTCACCGGAGACTCCAGTTGCTCCAAAGACTCACCAACTTCTGCGGGGATGAGTGTAACTTGTTTCACTTGTTCCTCGCCGCATCCCGATTCTCGCCGCACGGTAGCGCCGGTTACGATGAGCCACGTGAACTCATTGCGCCTCGCATGGCAATCGAAACTCGTTCTGCTCCTTGTCCTGCCTGCTGTTGGCGCCGACCTCTTTCTCGAAGGCAATTGGTGGTTCGCGCACCAAGCCCCGGTCGCTTTCTGGACTCTCGCGTTGAGCGCCTTGCTGGGCCTGCTCGCATGGCGGGTGCGTTCGGCGACTCCAGGTGCGGCCGTCACAGGGGCTGGGATCACGGCGAGCCTGATGTTTTCCACAGCGACAACTCCCTACCCCCCCTGGCGCACTGCACTCACCCCGGTCCTCACGGTCCTGGTTCTCACTTCTCTCGCGACCCGGCTCGGACGTCGCCGCAAAGAGCAACTCGGGACCGCCGAAGATCGCAAGGGGCGCCGGTCATCGCAGGTTGCCGCGAACCTTGGCGTCGCTACCCTCTTCTCGTTCGGCGTGGCGCAAAGCTGGCAGCTGGATCAAAGCTGGCTGGGTCTCGCCAACATGGCGCCCACCGCGGTCTTCATCGCTGGCCTGGCAGCCTTGTGCGAAGCAGCGGCTGACACCATCTCCTCCGAGATGGGACAGGTGTTGAGCGGCCGTCCGCGCATGATCACCACGCTTCGGCTTGTTTCGGCCGGAATCGACGGCGCCATTAGCGTTCCCGGCACGCTGGCCGGCATGATCGCCGCAGCCATCGTCGCCGCTTCCGGAACACTTGCCCTCAATGGCGGCGCTCCAATGTTTGCCTTGAGTTGCTCAGGAGGTATCTTCGGCTTATTCTTCGACAGCCTGCTCGGCGCGACGCTCGAACGCATGGGCTGGCTCAACAACGACGCGGTCAACTTCCTTGCGACGCTAAGCTCTGCGGCCTTCGCACTCGTTCTGCTGTCGCTGTTGGGGCACGGCGCGCATTGATCGGCATTGACAGACGGATCAGCTTGACCCGCGCCCAAGCCCGCCCTTCCTACTCCGCATGCAGCCGCCACGCGGTGTAGCTCATGATTTCGTGAAAGATCGTCCCGGTTTCGGCGCTGGCTCCCTCGATGACCGCCCGCGGCCGCGGCGACGTAAAAACGTTCAATCCGTTGGCCGCGCACATTGCATGAATGCGAAAAAGGTGAGTGTCATCGCTCACGACCACGATGCGCAGAAACCGATTGGTGCGCGCAATCGCCGCCAGCCGGCGCGCCGACTCCGCAGTGCTGCGGCTCTTTGTTTCCGCAATAATCGCCGACTCGGGAATACCCACGCTCATCAAGTAGTCGCGGCCGACGCCTCCCTCAGAAAACGCGTCCCCGCCATCGCCGCCCAGGGTAATGATCAAGGGCGCCAGACCGCGGTTGTAAAGCGCCGCGGCATGATCGAGCCGTGCGCGATACACCGGGGAGGGCCGTCCGTCATATTCAGCAGCCCCAAACACGGCAATCGCGTCTGCAGGCGCGGCCTGGTCTTGGCCGGCGAAGTACTCGATTTGGGCGTAGACGCCCCAGCACCAAAGCGCGGTCCCGGCAACCAGAACCACCAATCCAATGAGGAGGAAACGAAAGGTCCATTTGGAATGCGGCGAACTGGACCTTGGATTCATTCGGACATCTTAACGCTGCAACACCATCACAATTTCATGCGTGGGGATGGCTCCCTCGCGCAGGATTTCCCAACGTCCCGGCCCGAGGGAGAGGTCGACAATCGTGGTTGGCTGGGCTCGCCCCGTTGGTCCGCCGTCAATGATCAGCGGAATGCGTTCGCCGATCTGGTCGCGGACGCAGGCCGCATGCGTACACTCCGATGCCCCCTGCAAATTGGCAGAGGTGGCCGTGATCGGCAGCCCGAAGGCCTCCACTACCGCACGCGGAATCGCCGAGTCGGGAACGCGCAACGCAACATTTCCCGTATTCGCCGTCGAGCGCAGGGGCAGCTTTGTCCCCGCGCGCACGATAATCGTCAGCGGCCCTGGCCAAAAGCGATCGGCCAGCTTATCGAGCAGCGGATCGCTGTCGCGGGCAAGCGTGTAGGCCTGCGCCAACGACGAGATCAGCAGCGAAAGCGGTTTCTGCTTTTGCCGCGTCTTGATGCGGTAAATACTTTCGACGGCGTGCAGGTTCACCGGATCGACAGCGAGCCCATAAAACGTGTCGGTCGGCAATGCGACGACGTACCCTTTGCGCAGACAGGAAACAATGTAATTAATCCTGTCCGGTTGGGGCTCATCGGGATGGACGCGCAAAATTTCCGCGGACAAGAAAATCTACCCCCGAAGCGCAGAAGCCACAAAGACGGAAGCTATCACAGCACCAGCCATGGTGCAAGTTTGCGCGATCACACTGCACAAACGGCTTAGAATCGACAGGAGATTGACTCGATTCCTACAAAATGCCTGTTCGCATTGTACAGAGTAAGCAGAATAGCCGCTTGAAAGAACTGCGCCGCGCCCTGGCAAACCCGCCAAGGGAAAAGGCAGGGCCTGTGGGCATCGAAGGCCCCAATCTCGTGGCGGAAGCGGTGCGGGCAGCAGTGAAACTGCATTGCGTCTTCGCCGTCCAGGGCGACGAACAAGCCACCGAACGCCTTCATCTTCCTCCGGAAACCGAGATTCTGCGGTTTCCGCGCGAAACGCTGGCCGCCGCGCTCACCACCGAGACCCCGCAGCCCATTGCCGCCTTGATTGAGCCACCGGAGTGGACTTGGGCGGATCTTGTGAGCCATCGAAAGGCGTCTCCGCTCCTGATCGCCCTGGTCGGACTGCAGGATCCCGGCAACCTCGGCACGATCCTGCGCTCCGCCGAGGCCTTCGGCGCCACTGGCGTCCTTTCCCTTCCCGGCACCGTCAATGCCTGGAATCCGAAAGTCGTGCGCGCTTCGGCGGGCAGCATCCTTCGCGTCCCGATCCTGGCCGGAACAACCCAAGACTCTTTGGCGCGCCTTCGGGATTCCGGTGTGAGGGTCTACGCCGCCACGGCTCGAGCCGCGCTCCCGGCCACGAGCGTGAATCTCACCACAGCGGTCGCGCTGCTTATCGGCAACGAGGGCAACGGGGTTCCCGACGATATAGCCACCCAGGCCGACGGAGCGATCACGATTCCCTGCCCCGGACCTGTCGAGAGCCTCAATGCTGCCATCGCTGCCAGCGTACTGCTCTATGAAGCTTCGCGCCAGCGGGGCTGCGCGCCCCGTGCAAATCATCGTGGAGGCTCCCGATGACCCTGTTCGACAACCAACCGGAGGGCCCAGTCCAGTCCACACTCTCGTCCAAAACCCCGCCGCATGCAAGGCAACCCCTGGCGGAGAGAATGCGCCCCCGCACGCTGGGCGAGTATAGCGGCCAGGAGCATCTCCTCGGACCCGGCAAGCCCCTCCGCATCCAGATCGAACGCGACGAGCCTGGTTCCATGATCTTCTGGGGTCCGCCCGGCGTGGGCAAAACCACGCTCGCGAAGATCATTGCCGAAACCACCCAGGCGAACTTCATTGAGTTCTCCGCCGTGACCAGCGGCATCAAGGAGATCAAGCAGGTGATGGCCACTGCGGCGCAGGCCGCCGAGATGCACTCACGCACCATCCTGTTTGTCGACGAGATCCATCGCTTCAATAAGGCCCAGCAGGATGCTTTTCTGCCCTACGTCGAGCGCGGCACCATCCGGCTGATCGGCGCAACCACTGAGAATCCCTCCTTCGAGATCATCTCAGCGTTGCTCTCCCGCTGCCGCGTTTATGTCTTGCAACCCTTGAGCGAAGACCGCATCGCCGCGCTCCTGCGCCGCGCCCTCGAAGATCGCGAACGCGGCCTGGGCAATCTCGAACTCAGCACCGACGACGAGGCGCTCACACTCATCGCCAGCTACTCCAGCGGCGACTGCCGGAGCGCCTACAACACCCTCGAAGTCGCCGCGCAGCTGGCGTCTGAGGGTTCGAAGCACATCGACAAAACCATTGCCACGGAAGCCATCCAGCAGCGTGTCCTCGTCTACGACAAATCCGGCGAGGAGCACTACAACCTGATCTCAGCGTTGCACAAGAGCGTCCGCAACAGCGATCCCGACGCTGCGCTCTACTGGCTCGCCCGCATGTTCGCAGGCGGCGAAGACCCGCTTTACCTCGCGCGCCGCATCGTGCGCATGGCCGTTGAAGACATCGGTCTAGCCGCACCCGAAGCCCTAAATCTCTGCCTCTCCGCAAAAGAAGCAGTCGACTTTCTAGGCTCGCCGGAAGGCGATCTCGCCCTCGCCGAAGTCGTCGTCTATCTTTCCCTCGCGCCCAAATCGAACGCGGTCTACACCGCCTACGGCGCGGTGCAGGAGGAGATCGAACACACCCGCCAGGAGCCCGTCCCGCTCCACCTGCGCAATGCGCCCACGCGTCTCATGAAGGAACTCGGGTACGCCGAGGGCTACCGCTACGCCCACGATGAAGAAGACAAAGTTGCCGACATGGATTGTCTTCCGGATTCGCTGCGCGGCCGCCGCTACTACAAGCCCACCCAGGAAGGGCGTGAGAAGGTGCTGGCCCAGCGCATGGAAGAGATCCGCAAGATAAGAGCCTCGAAAGGTGTGAGGGGCTAGAGCCGAGCGACTATCCTTACGCCGTTGTATTGTCCAAGGGTGGGAGTATAAGACCCGATCCTGGTTGCGGAACTCGGAGGCAAAGGAGCCTTTCGATCGGACTACGAAATTTGCGACACTCGCAGTGTCGACCCAGCCCATGCGCAAATCAGGATTCGCATCAACTGACAGCATCAAACCTCGGGATTTTCCACTCCCTCTGGGACGACCGCCTCTCACAAACAGTGCTACACTCGCAACGCGCAAACTCTCTGCGCGAATCTTGCCCTCCGAGGTCCTCGCATGACAGCTCAACCTACTTTCGTTCCCTACCTGGTCGTGAGCAACGCCGCAGCGGCCATCGAATTCTACAAGAAAGCCTTCGGCGCCGAGGAACTGGTGCGGCACGCCGCGCCCGGAACCGACAAGCTGATGCACGCCCATCTCGTGATTCGCGGCGGCCATCTCTTTCTTGCCGATGACTTCAGCGGCCAGATGGGCAAGAAGAGCGAAACCCCCGAAGCGCTCGGCGGAAGCCCCGTCACGTTCCACCTGCACGTCGACAACGCCGATGCGACGTGGGACCAGGCTGTCGCTGCAGGCGCAGAGATCACCATGCCGCTTGCCGATCAGTTCTGGGGCGACCGCTACGGACAGCTGCGCGACCCCTTTGGCCACAAGTGGTCGGTTGGCCAGACCAAGACCACGCCCAACCAGGAAGAGATCGAGAAAGCCGCGAAGGAAGTCTTCGCAAGCTAGATGAGTTCGGGCGGGAAGCCGCGCGGTTTCCCGCTTATTTTCGATTGGTCGCCGATTGTGTTGCAGGGTGCGGCAACCTGGCGAGCGCGTCGGTCACAATGCCCGGTGTTAAGACTTCGGGCAAGAGCCGTGGGCTCGCTTCCCCTGGAACGTACAAAACATACGCGGGAACGCCGCTGCGGCCCAGCGCGGCGAGCGCTTGGCCGATGGCTTCATCATGCTGCGTCCAGTCGGCCTTCAAGAGCGCGACGTTGGCGTCGCCGAATGCCTTCTGCACCTCGGGTTGGCGCAACGCGACGCGCTCATTCACCTGACAACTCAGGCACCAGCTCGCCGTGAAGTCGACAAAGACGGGGCGCCCCTGCGCGCGGTAGCGGCTCACCGCTTCGGCGGACCACGGTTCCCAGCTGCTGTGTGCCTCAGAGACGGTGTCCGCGCGGGCGTTGACTACGGCCAGCCTGCCAGGAGCCAACGCGCAAAGAGCCGCAACGAGAGCCACGAGACATGCAGCCACAGATGTAGACCAGGCTTTTGCCGGCCAGCGTCCCAGGAACCATCCGGCAATAGCCAGGAGCAGCAGGCTGACGAGCAATGCCGCGAGCAGCGCCGCGCCGTAGGCTTGCGCCAGGACCCAAGCCATCCAGATCACGGTGCCGAACACCGGGACCGACGTGGCCTGCTTCAGGACCTCCATCCATGCGCCGGGTTTGGGCAGGAAGCGCGTCCACGCCGGCTGCAGGGTGAGCGCCACGTAGGGCGCGGCGAGGCCGAGCGCGAGCGCGGTGAACACGGTAAAGGTAATTGCAGGGGCTTGCGACAGGGCATAGCCGATCGCCGCTCCCATGAAGGGGGCTGTGCAAGGCGTCGCCACGATTACGGCAAGAACGCCGGTAAAGAAGCTGCCTGCATAGCCCTGCCTCGCGGCCAGCGAACCGCCGGCGCTGGTGAGAGAGAGCCCGATCTCAAACTGGCCGGCAAGCGAGAGGCCGAGGAAAAACAGAAGCGCGGCCATCAGCGACAGGAAGATTGGCGATTGGAACTGATAGCCCCAACCGAGTTGCGAGCCGGCAGCACGCAGCCCAAGCAGCATCGCCACGAGCACCCATAACGAGACCAGGATTCCCGCGGCGTAAACGAATCCATGATTGCGGAGCGTATGCCGTTCTTCGCTGCTCGAGCGCACCAGCGCCAGTCCCTTGAGGAAGAGCACCGGAAAGACGCACGGCATGAGGTTCAGCAGCAGACCGCCGAGAAAAGCGAACCCCGCGGACTGAAGCAGGCTGCCCGATGCCGGAAGAGGCTGGGGCGCGGTAACCGGTGCGGACGCCGGCGCTGCGGCCGGAGATGCAAATGCGGTCGCGCTTGCGGGAATCGATTCGGCCGGCGTTCCGGCCACGGCAGCCACAACGCCGGGAACCGCCGCCAGCTCAAAGGCCCGCCCGTCCGCGAGTTCGAGCACGCCACGCAGCTGAGCCGGATTGCTGGTGAGGTCCGCGTCCTTCTTCAGCATCAGCACCAGCCCCTTGGCGGTCGGGATCAGCCTTTGCGGCGCAGGATTGTCGAGGATGTTCTGGTCCGACGGAAAGAATGCCGCGGCCGTCTCGCGCCGCCCGGTAGTAACGGCCAGGCGAAAGCCATCGCCCGCCGGTTGAAAGACCGCCTTGAACCCGGCGGGCGGAGGCTTTGGAAGCTGCGCGGTGAAGCGCGCGAAGACATCTGCTTCTGCCGGAGACATCCCATCGCGCCCCGCTGCGTGGGGTGGTCCCGCGACGATATTGCGGGCAACTTCCAGCTCGGCTTTGCCGGGAATACAGACTTCGCGGCACACGAGCCAGTCGACTTTGGCCTGAAGATCTACCGGACCCGGTCGCGCCGTCTTCGCCACGTTGAAGGAAAACGGGAAGAGCACCTCGCCGTTGTAGCCGAAGTCCATCAAGGGGCCGAGCGGCAGTCGCTTGGGCGCGGGAAACTCGAGCGGCCCGCCGTCGACGCCCGCGGGCAAGGTCCACTTGATATGCGGTGGCTCGCCGGAGTCGCCGGCGTTCTCCCAATACACGTGCCAGCCGGGATCCAGCTTGAAGTACAAGCCCGCATCGTTGTGTGCTTCTCCGATGGAAAGGTTGCTCTCCGGAACCAGGAGGGCAACGCGCAAATGGGGGGCATCAGCCGCTGCATGCGGGTCATTGGTCTCCTCTGGCGCAATGCGATTCATCGCCGCCGCCCGTAAAACAGCGAGGCAGCAGAGAAAAACCAGCACGGGAGAGAATCGACGCATCGCTTAGGCTCCTTTGTTTGACGCACCGGATCCGGCGGAAGTCGCCAAAAACCCGGCAGGCAGTTGCGCGGCGGATGAGCGCCCTAAAATCCTTCCCCAGATTGTCAATGAGGCGAGACCAGGCGCGAGTGCTGGCGGAAGATGCAGTCGTTTTGGACACACTTGACGCCCGCAGCGCGTGCTCGCGCAATCGCTTCGTCGTGAACCACTTCGTCCTGAAGCCAAAGGTAAGGAATTCCGAGCGGGATCACCTCGTCGACAACCGCAGGAACATGCTCCGATGCCCGGAAAACATCGACCAGATCAATCCCTGCGCCGGTCTGCGCACGGGCTGCATTCTGCGCCGCCTCGATGCTCGGATAGCAGGTCATCCCAAGCACTTCGTTGAGGGCGGGATTCACCGGCAGGACGCGATATCCGTTGGCAGCGAGATATTTTCCGATGTTATGGCTCGCGCGCCAAGTTTTGTCGCTCATCCCGACCACAGCGATAGTTCGCGATTTGTGAAGCATCTCCCAAATCACATCCGGATCATTCATGGACTGCTCCTTTGCCGGGCAATTCTCAATTCCCCGCTCTTACACTTCGATCTCGTCGTCTTTTCCGCTGCTGAATCCGCGTCGCTTGGCCAGGAGATAGCCGCGCAAAAATGGTTCCAGGTACCCGTCAAGCACCTTGTCCACATCGCCCACTTCGACCTTGGTGCGGTGGTCTTTGGCCATGCGATAGGGCTGCAGCACATACGAGCGAATCTGCGAGCCGAAGTTAATGTCGAGCTTGGAGTCTTCCAGCTTTTTGGATGCAGCACGCTTCTTTTCAAGCTCGTACTCGTAGAGACGCGAGCGCAACATCTTCATCGCCTTTTCGCGGTTCTTATGCTGCGAGCGCTCATTCTGGCATTGCACCACGATGCCCGTGGGTATATGAGTCATGCGCACCGCAGAGTCCGTCGTATTCACGTGCTGGCCGCCCTTGCCCCCGGATCGGTACGTATCGATGCGCAGATCTTCCAATTTGAGGTCGACGTGAATCGAGTCGTCGATTTCGGGCGATACGAAGACTGACGCGAAGGAAGTGTGCCGGCGCTTTGCTGAGTCGAAGGGCGAGATGCGGACGAGGCGGTGCACGCCGCTTTCGCCAGCCAGCATGCCAAAGGCATAGTCGCCAGCAATCGTGAAGGTGGCGGACTTGATGCCTGCCTCTTCGCCGTCCTGGTAGTCGTTCATTTCAGTTTTGAATCCCTGCTGCTCGGCCCAACGCAGATACATGCGCAGCAACATCTCTGCCCAGTCCTGGCTCTCGGTGCCGCCCGCGCCGGGATGCACGGTGACGATAGCGTTGAGCGGGTCGGCTTCACCGGAGAGCATCGTTCGAGCTTCAAGCTCCTCGGCAAAAGTGCCAAGGCCCTTGATGTCTCGCTCGAGATCACCGAGAACGTCTTCACCCTCGCGCGCCAGTTCGAAGTACGCTTCGATGTCGCCCGTGCGGCGAACGA
The DNA here is from genome assembly GCA_035508975.1 of Occallatibacter sp. Classification (GTDB taxonomy): domain Bacteria; phylum Acidobacteriota; class Terriglobia; order Terriglobales; family Acidobacteriaceae; genus Telmatobacter. Next base: position 95,839 of record DATJMC010000020.1, on the reverse strand, counting down.
GTTCTTCGTCGTTGGCCACCAGCGCTTCCAAGCGTTTGCGATCGCGCATAAGCGGCTGGCTGGCGGCGGGATTCGACCACATCGCCGGATCGGCTAACTTCGTTTCAATGTCGGAGAGTTCCCTGCGGATGCGTGCAGGGTCAAAGATACTCCCGCAGGTCGCGCACTTGGTCGCGGACGGGAGCGTAGGCGAATTCGAGATCGTTTAACGACACGCTTCAGGACCTGACTTTGGATCGAGTTTTCGGGTTTTGGCCGGCAATCCAGCACCAGACGGTCAACCCCAATCCAAGTATGGCACATGCCCACGAAAAGACGTCGCCGTGAGCGGTGTAGAAGGTGACATCGTCGCGGAAGCCGTATCGGGCCGGGAGCGCATCGACCTGGTGGCGCGGAATGCTCTGGAGTACGCGCCCATAGGGATCGATAACCGCGGTAACGCCGCTGTTGGTGTCGCGCAAAATCCAGCGGCGATTTTCGATGGCACGCATTCTCGTCATGTTCAGGTGCTGCCACGGGGCGCTGGTGTCGCCATACCAGCCATCGTCGCTAATGTTGACCAACACGTTGGCGCCGAGCCGGACGAACTGGCGAACTTCGTCCGCAAAGACGGCTTCGTAGCAGATGAACACGCCATAGCGATGGCCTCCGAGAAGGAAGACTTTGCGCTCGAGTCCCGGAGTGAACGCCGAGACTCTTCCCGTGAGCTTGTGCGCGAAGAAGAGCAGCTTGGCAAAGGGAACGTACTCCCCGAAAGGAACGAGATGGATTTTGTCGTAGCGGCCCAGCTCCGTGCCGTCTGCGCGATAAATGATTGCGGAAACGTGATCGAGAACCTGGCCGCTGTCGGGGACAAAGTCCGACCCGATTCCATTGACGACCATCGGGGATTGGTCGGCGAGAGCGATGGATGCAATGGACCGCTGAAAGCGAAGGTCGTGCTCAAAGAACGGCGCCGGCGATTCCGGCCACACGATGAGATTCGGATGCGGCGGATTGGCTGGGCAGTCGATGTGTCGCTCCGGTGCGTGTGTCTGCGGAATGCCCGCGATAAACGACTTGCATGTCTCGGCGGCCAGATGCGCGAATTCCGTCATGTGCCGGTCCCAGTCAACTGCGCCCCACGCATCGTCGGAACCCACATCGAGATTAGGCTGAACCAGGACAGCCGTATCCGAGGTTTGGGGGCGCGGTGCTGGGATCAAAACGCCGGCCCAGACGAGCAGAAGCAGGAGCATGCCGGCCGCACCGACCCTTCGCGCAAGGGGTTGCTCAAGCAGCACGAAGGCAACGAGAAGAGCGTTGACTGCGACGAGCAAAAAGCTGATACCGTAGACGCCCGTCCAGGCCGCAAGCCAATTGATGAGGATGTTGTCGACCTGAGAATATCCGAGCTGATCCCAGGGCACGCTGGTGATGCGCGCCGCAGCCAGTTCAAGCGCTGCCCAGAAGAAGGGCGCAGCGATCAGGGCAAGGCGCACGCTGCCGGTCGACTTGCGCACGAAGGCGACGGCGAGTCCGAAGGCAGCGAAGTAAAGGCCAAGAACGGCGCTGAATCCGAAGAGCAACAGAGTAGGCGCGCCGGCGGGCATGTCGCCGTAGCGCATCATGGTGTCGCGCACCCAGTAACAGTTGCCGCAATACCAGAGAAAGCCGCAGAGATACGATGCAAAGAACGCGCGGCGCAAGGGGCGGCTTGTTTTTGAGATCGATTCGGAAGCCAGGATCGCCCACAGAAGCGGGACCAATCCAAGAGCGGCAAAGACGCTGCGCCATGGGGGCATCGGCCCAGCCAGCGGAAATGGCAGTTCCAGCAACCCGGCAGAACCGGTTGCGGCTGCCCACAGCTTCCATGCGTAGCGACCCATCTAGGGCCGAGTTTAATGCACAGCGTGTCGGCCGCGCCGGGTCGGGGCCCGCACGTTGCGCACTTTAGGGTTTAGTGACCCAGTGAATTTCTGCTCTCCTTAGGGGCGAAAAGCAGTTACAATCGGCGTCATGTTCCTTGCAATTCTCGGCATGCGTGTGCTCGAGGTGATGTTCTTCGTTGGCCTGGTGGGCTCAGCGATCGTTGTCCTCATCAGTTTTATTGAGGATGGGAAGGAACTCTTCGGCGACGAATCGTAGGCGATTTTTTTGACGCGCCGCATCTGTATCTCTTTGCGGAAAGCGGAGTTCGCTATTTTCATTGACTATCAAATCTCTGCGACATACACTCAGCCGAGGGCAGGCGGGAGCTTTGCTTGTTAAACACTGATTGGCCGGCAGTGGTGCCGGCATTTGTGTGATGGCATCCACTCGAACGACAGTAGCCCCTCCATCGGACCGCGTGCGGCTCATCGTGGCATCCTCCGTGATGCTCACGTTTATTTCCTTCTGGCGCGCCGCGGCAATCGTTCTTAACGATCTTGGATCCTCTGCCTTTTATGCCGGCGGCATTGCCGAGCAGGCTGTCGGGGCGTCCGCGCCTTGGTTCATCCTCGGCATCATGCTCTTCAGCTTTGCCGTGCGCGCGGTTTACGTTGAGAGCTGTTCGATGTTCACGCGCGGCGGCGTGTACCGCGTGGTGAAGGAGGCTTTGGGCGGAACCTTCGCCAAGCTCAGCGTCTCCGCGCTGATGTTCGATTACATCCTCACCGGCCCAATTTCCGGGGTATCTGCCGGCCAATACATTACCGGCCTCATGAACGAACTGATGACGGTGGCGGCTAACAGCCATTGGTTGCCCCCTGCGCTGATGGATGCGCACAACAACCCGCTGCAGTTCGACATGAATTACACCTCGGCCCTGTTCGCTGCGGCGGTCACGATTTACTACTGGTGGCAGAACATCAAGGGCATCGAGGAGTCGAGCGACAAGGCTCTTCGGGTCATGCAGATCACCACCGTGATGGTGATCATTCTTCTCATCTGGGGCGTTTACTCGGTTCTTATCCGCGGCATCCACTTTCCTCCTGCGCCCACCCGCGCAAATCTCCACTTCAGCCCAGACGCTTTGGGATTCCTCAAAGGTACATCCGTACTTCCTTATCTCGGTATGTTCGGCATCCTCATGGCGTTCGGTCATTCGATCCTCGCGATGAGCGGCGAAGAGAGCCTGGCCCAGGTTAACCGCGAGATCCAGCATCCCAAGCTGAGAAACCTGAAGCGGGCGGCGATCGTGATCGCCATCTACAGCCTCGTCTTCACCGGCGGCGCCACCTTGCTGGCCTCGATGCTCATCCCCGATGGGCCGCGCACGCAGGTCTACCAAGACAACCTGATCGCCGGCTTGGCCATGTACATGGTCGGACCGCAATTCTGGCGCATCGCCTTCCGCATCTTCGTGGTGTTCGTCGGGTTTCTGATTTTGTCAGGCGCCATCAACACCTCGATGATCGGGTCGACCGGCGTCCTCATGCGAGTTGCGGAAGACGGAGTGCTGACCGACTGGTTCCGCAAGCCGCATCCCCGTTTCGGCACCAGTCACCGCATCGTCAATCTCGTCTTCGCCCTGCAGATGTTCACCATCATCGCCAGCCGAGGCAACGTGATCACGCTCGGCGAAGCCTATGCCTTCGGGGTGATCTGGTCTTTTACCTTCAACAGTCTTGCCATGTTGGTGTTGCGTTGGAAATATCATGGCGAGCGCGGTTGGAAGGTTCCTCCCAATATCAAAATCGGCAGGACCGAAATTCCCCTCGGCCTGATCTGCGTCTTTCTCGTCTTGCTGTCTACCGCAATCACCAACCTTTTCACCAAGTCGGTTGCGACGGTGAGCGGTTTGGTATTTGCGGCGGCATTTTTTGTCATCTTCACGGTCTCGGAACAGCAAAACCTGCGCAAGCATGCGATGACGGCGCGCCAGATGAAAGACCATTTTCAACTGGAGCACCAGGATACGGTAAGCAGAGAATCGGTTGCCATCCGCCCTGGCGCCATCATGGTAACTATGCACGATGCGGCAAACCCGGTTGCGCTGAAGTGGGTGTTGTCGCGCACTAAGACCGAAGATCGCGACGTCGTAGTGATGAGCGTGCGCCTGATGGGCGCGGGCGGACCGGAATACCTGAGCGCCGAGCAACAAAGCTTCAGCGAGCACGAGCAAATGCTGTTCACCAAAGCTGTCTCGGTCGCTGAGGGCTTTGGAAAGAAGGTTTCTCTCCTCGTGGTGCCGGCAGGCGATATATTTGCGGCACTCGCGCAGAGCGCTAACTCGCTGGAGGTCGATTCGGTGGTCTCGGGACTTTCCAGTTCGATGACCGCCGAGGATCAGGCGTTCCACCTGGGACAAGCGTGGGAGGCCTTGCACGAGCCGAAGCGACAATTCAATTTCTTTGTGATCGGCCCGAATGGGGAGACCAGCGTTTTTTACATCGGTCCGCACGCGCCGACACTGAGCCCGGATGACGTGCAGTTAGTTCACCGCCTATGGCTGAACATGCGGCGTGACCCGTCGGTCCAGGATTTACACCACAGCGATATCATCACCTATGCGCTGACGCGACTCGCAGGCCAATATGCCCGCGAAAAGGCGGAGATTCTTAGAGAACTTCGGAATTACCGGGCCGCAGAAGCCCCACGCGTAGGCAGTCCGGAGAGCAGCCCTCTCGGTTCTTCGACTCCATCCCTTCCTGCGAACAACATACCCCAGCAGGGCGCCAAACCCTCGCGCGGCCGGCACTGAAATCTCCGAACGCTCTCAAGGGGATCGAGGATTCCGTCCGGATCTATGGAATTGAGGTCGTCGATGGGCGACAAGGGGCTTTTCGTCTTCAACACCATACAACTTTCTGGTAACCCTGGTAACTTTGGAGACTTCAAAAGAGATAGCCGATAACATTGATCTGTATGAATAATCTTAGAATAGCTTTCGTACTGTGAAGTTAGTTACTTGAATCGACGAGGGATTGATTCGTTAGCTTTGCGATCTTATGAGCCACCCCGGCCGATTATGAATTTTTTGTTTGTCAAGCGGGTCGGAGTTTCGTATTGTGTTTCAAAGCAGCCGTCCTTAGATACTTAGGCCAACGCATTGACGGTGAGCTATCCAGCATCACCGGAGCTCAAGGAGGAATCTGTGGGAGTGTCAGAGATTTTGGCGCAGATTGATCGCGAAATTGCCCAGCTGCAGAAAGCACGGGCGTTGCTGAACGGGGGCGGAGGCGGCAAGAGATCTGCAGGGGGAAAGCGAGTAGCCCGCAAGAAACGGAATCTCACGCCTGAAGGGCGCAAACGCATCGCAGAAGCTGTGAAGAGACGCTGGGCCGAGCAGAGGAAAGCTGCGGCCGCAAAGTAAGTCACGGAATCGCGAAAGCCGGCGCATGCCGGCTCTTTCTATAAGGCCGTTCTAGACCTAACTTATTTCACGGTTTCTCCCGGCACCCACGCTCTAACTTCTACTCCAGAGCCAACAAGCTCGGCCAATTCCTTCGGTGTTCCAATCAGCGGCGGAAATGTCCCGAAGTGTATCGGCAGGACGATCTTTGAGCCGAGCAATTCGACGGCGAGTGCTGCTTCCTTAGGACCCATTGTGTAGAAACCGCCGATGGGGAGCATCGCGATTTCAGGGTGGTATAACTGCGCGATCAATCTCATGTCTCCGAAGACGCCTGTGTCTCCCGCGTGATAGAGAACGGGACCACCGGCCACGGAAAGAACGAAGCCGGTTGCGACCCCCACGTAATGCGTGCCCTGTTCGTCCTGGGCGGCAGCTGAATGGGTTGACTCGACCATGGTGGCGAACACGTCGTCCAATTGCACCGTTCCACCGAGGTTCATTCCCATCGTGTCCTTCACGCCTTTGCGCGCAATATAGTCGGCCAACTCGAAGATTGCCACCACCTTCGAGCCGTGTTTCGTCGCCACGGGTACGGCATCGGAGATGTGGTCTCCATGACCGTGGGTGAGAAGAACGTAATGGATCTTCTCTGGCAGCATGTAGCTCTTGGGGTATTTCGGATTGTGGGTGATGAACGGATCGACCAAAATGTTTGTCCCCTTTGGGGTTTGAATCAATACGGTCGCATGTCCCAGCCACGTAATGCTCGTTCCCTTGAATGCAGTCATGATGTCTCCCTCAGTCATTCCGTCTCATTGGGTGAAAAGATGCGGACGGACGGCCTGGTAGTTTGCCGCCCCGTTGAACCCCCTCCATCATGCCAAATTCGGCCGCTGTGACCGAGCGGCAAGCTTTGAGATCGGGGATTGATGTCGGCAGGGGCGTCGAAGGGAATCGGCGAAGGCGAACAAATAGCGAACGTTCCTTTGACCGGAACGCGGCATCCGGGTAGCGGCGTATGCACCGAAGAATCTCGTGTATGTTCCGGACCCTAGCGGGTAATCAGTACTTCGTAGACGCCATCTTTTGCCAGAAACTGCCGAAACCCTGACCACCGCGCGAAGAGTTCCTGGATGGTCCGATTGGTGAAGGTGCTTTGGATCTGGAACGGCCGTCCCATTTGCATTTCTACAGCGTCAGAATCGGTGACGTGGAAGCGGCAGTAGGCGGTCTCCTCCGCTTTGGATCGGGCGTGAAAGAAAGCGAGAACCTGCCCTCCGGGATTGAAGGCTGCGTGCAAATGGTCGACAACCGGAGCGACCAACGATACGGGAAGGTAGTCGAGTGTTGTCCAAAGCAGCGCCACATCAAACGTGCGGCCTGTGAACTGCAACGTTTGATTCAGATAGCCAGGAACGTTCCAGATGGGGCGGTCGTCGTCATCCGTGCCCGTCTGCCAGTTTCCATTCACAGCTTCATGAACGGGATCAGAAAGGAAGATGCTGTGGCCAAGGCTCGTAAGGTAGTTGATATTTGTCGGTGACGTTGCTCCCGCGTCGATGACTCGAAGCCCCGGTTCGGATTTGAGGCGCTTGCGCAGCGTGGCCCATGCACCCGAGTAGCGAGCGATCTTCGGGCCCTGGACCATTGGTCCCGAGACAGATGGGTTTCCATCAGGTTTCTTGTCAAAAATGCGATTGAGCACTCTGAAGCCCCTTGGGCAACCGGGGGTTAGCTGCCCGCCAATTCATTTAGGAAGCACGCGGCTGAATGGATTTCTCCACGCCGTGGCTAAAATTGCGCGACTGCGACGTAAACGGGAGCTCTTTCCGAAAGATCTCCCCCCTCACAAGCCTATCGCAGAATTCGTCTAAAAACCGCTACCGGCGCTCGTTCCCGAGGAATTGTCGGGCGATTTGGCACCCTGCGTGAGGTCCACTTTGCCGCGAAAAACAGCATTATCTTCGACGGCGAGTCGCAAGGCGCGGACATCGCCCTCGACGACGCTGCCAGCGCGCAACTCGACCCGGCCGGTTGCGACCACGTTCCCCTGAAGTTTGCCGAGGATGAGAACGTCTCTAGCAGTCAGATCTGCGGCAACATTCGCGCTCTGCCCAATGGTCAGGCGGCCTTCAGAGAGGTTAATGGTTCCCTCCAAATGCCCATCGACAATCAAGTCCTCGCTGCCCTTCAGTTCGCCACGTATCACAACAGTTTTGCCAATGCGCGCGGCCCCGTTCTCATTTGCCATAATGCAATCCCTTCCCAGCCATTTTTTCGATTTTCAGGTTGGCACACTCAGCCGCTTTGACCCGAAATATCCCCGGTATTCCCAGGCCAAATTCCGCCGAATCAGCAAACCACCCGCCTGAAAATATCAAGGCTCCTGCCCGAACTATACGCAAGATTCCCCTGTAACTTCAATTCCAGAAACCCAGAAGTAACCTGAGCGTCTAATAGCGTATGAATCTAAGCAATGCGGCCCCGTTGACGAATGAACGTTAAGACGTCTCACTGGCGAAGCCTTTCATGTACGTTGTTGGTAGGGTTCATGGCTGCCGGATCGGCGGCTGCGCGAGAAGACACGGCGAGGCTCGACCTTGTGAAGCGCGCGCTCGCCAGCGAATTAAGAAGCGCGCAGGACGAGCAGCATCCCATGCGGTATCGCCTGCGCAAGTCGAGCCCGCGCCTGGCGACAACAAAGGAGATTTGCGAGACGCGCGACGGCGCAGTGGCACGCCTGGTGGCGATCAACGACCAACCGTTGACTCTTTCGGATGCGCAAAAAGAGGAGTCGCGGCTCAACGGCCTGTTGAGCGATCCGGGTAAACAGCACCATCGGAAGCAGGCCGAGCTGGAGGACACCGGCCGTGTTCTCAAGGTCATCGAGGCCCTGCCGACCGCGTTCACCTATCAGTACATCGGCCCGGGCGAGGGCCCGACGGGAAAGGTCGAAAAGTTCGCATTCCAGCCCAATCCCGATTTCGATCCGCCAAATCTTGAAACCCAGGCACTTACTGCGATGAGGGGAGAAATCTGGATTGATGCCGCCCAAGGACGCATTGCCCGCCTTGAAGGCCACCTGCAACACGATGTCGATTTCGGCTGGGGGATTCTTGGCCGTCTCAACAAGGGTGGATCGATTCTGATCGAGCAGGCCGATGTCGGAGATCACCGGTGGCGCATCGTGCACTTCAAGATGGTGATGAGCGGGCGCGTCGTCTTTCGCACCAAGAACTTTGACACCGAGGAGCAGGCATCGAACTTCACGCCAGTACCTGCAGGCATGGGGTATGCGCAGGCGATCGAACTGCTGCGCGGCAACACAGGAGTCTCCGAGCAAGCCGCAAAAGAGGCGGCGGCCGTGGCTAAGCGAAAAAGCCCCGGCCACGGCCGGGGCTTTTTCCGCACTTGACTTACTTTCCTACCCTTTCACAACGGTAAACACGATCACCAGGGTAAACAGCGTGAGTGACTCGATGAGCGCCAGGCCGAGCACCAGGAAGGTGAAGATGCCCGCACGCGCGCCAGGATTGCGTGCCAGCGCCTCGACCGCCGAGCCGACCGCACGGCCCTGTCCAAGCCCGCAAAGACCGGCGGCGATGCCCATACCGATGCCGGCGCCGATTGGCACCAGGCTGGCCGAGGCCCCGCCGCTCTGCGCGAACGCAGGCACGGCAAAGCACAAAACCGCCAGTGCCATGAACACGTATTGAAGCTTCTGCATGTTTCTCCAGCTTCCCTTTGAATTAGCTGCCAGTGGGTGGTTGAGGCTCACCGTGCCGGCGAGAAAAGCAGCTATCAGCTTTCAGCTCTCGGCTTTAGCTCTGTCGTGGCGAGCCGTGTACTGGTTCGCCCATCCACAAGCTAAAACCTTAAAGCCGATGGCTGGAAACTGCTCCGCGCCTTTGGCCCCCTCACGCTTGCAACCGGTCCGTTGCTCCGGAGCGGAAGCGCTCTCCGGCGGAATCTTTGGATCAAGCTACCAGTCCTCAGCTTCATTCTGGCCACCAACGCCAGCCTTCACACGAGATCAGCTGAAGGCTAGGGCTATCCCTAGTGATCGTGCGCTGTCGCCAGGGACAGATAAATCATGGTCAACAACATGAAAACGAATGCCTGGATCACGGAAACCGCGATGTGCAGGCCGATGAACACGGCGGGAACGGCAATAGGAATCAGCGAGAAGAAAACCAGGGTCACCAGATCGCTGGCGAACATATTGGCGTAAAGACGGATGGTGAGCGACAGAACGCGCGCAAGATGCGAGATGATCTCGATAGGCAGAATGAGCCACGACATCCACCAGACAGGTCCGGCGAAGTGCCTGATATAACCGATCGGTCCCTGCTCGCGAATTCCATAGAAGTTGTAATAGAGAAAGGTCAAAGCGGCGAGCCCTAAGGGCACAACCGGATGCGAAGTCGGAGCCGGAATGCCGGGAATCGCGCCGAGAAGATTGTTCAACAGGACGAACAGGAAGATGCACACCACAAAGGACTGGAATCGCTCGTAGCCGTGGCCGATGATTTGCTCGGACTGGCTGCCGATGCCCTCGTGGACCATCTCGGCGACCTGCTGCAGCGCTCCGGGATTCTCCACCGACAGGCTCATCCGAACCAGAATGAAGAAGAGGATGAGACCCAGCGTGACCACGACTTCCATCGCAAAGGTGTTGTCGATCGCGCTTGCAGGGGTCGTCTGGATCCCGACCATGTGCTGCAGCGATGAAACTGGACCGCCGAACAAAGAATTCAACAGGCGGGTGATGGCAAAGGAATCCTGCATGAACCGTATGTTCTTTCTGTTTCCCCTTGGGATTTGAAACCGCCCGGAACCCTACTCGCGAAGCATCTGGATGACTTCCCAGCCAACGCTCATCACGGCAAGGCCGAGGCCAAAAAGAAGCGCAACAACGGATCCCCGGAAACACTTAAGGCTACCATAAATGGCCGCTGCGAAGACTGCGAGCCGGATCACAAAGAACGTGACCACGGCAGCCGCGCTGGTCGGCTTGCGGTTCTTGTCCATGCGGGCGTTCACAATCCGCACCAGGTGGCGCCACTCCAGGATGCTGGCCGCTGAGATCGCTGCGCCCGTAAGCAGCATGGCGCCGTTGCGCCAGTTGGAGCCAAGCATCACCGCGAGCGCGCCTAGAACGCCCAGGACAACCGTGATCCACAAAGCCCTCTGCAGCATGCGCATCAGGTCTTCGTGGGTCAGATCGGTTATGGGGTGGGTCTGCTCCGTCGTCACTTGGAATCTCCCGACTTCGTACCGCCGTTCTTACCGGCGTTCTTTTCAGCATCAATCGCCAGCCGGATCACGTACACCAGCCCCGCAACGCACCCGAAAATCACGCCCACGACCGTCAGCCACGATTGATGCAGCTTCATATCGGCCCACGCGCCCGCGAGCCAGCCAACCACCATCGCCGAGGGCAGAATGAATGCGATCTGCAGAAGCTTCTCCGCCTGCACCAGGCTCTCAATCCCGCTCGCGGCTTTGCCCCGCGTCTTCGGTTCGTGCATGGGATCGTTGCCGGGCATGGAAGGGCTTCTCCCAAGGATACAGGGTGATCACCACGAGCAGGTATACTTCCCTTTTGAGCACCCGCACAAATGACTGCAAGCAATATTCCGTTCGAATCGGAATTCGAAGAGAACCTGTTCAACCTGCGCCGCGAAAAGCTGGCCGAGATCGAGAAACTCGGGCAGGCCGCGTATCCCAATCAGTTCCCTGCCTCCCACACCATTCCTGAGATTCGCGGCAAATGGGACACGGCCACGGCGGAGACGCTTGAAGCGGAGCGCGTAACGGTGGCTGTCGCCGGGCGGATTATGGCCGTCCGGGTAATGGGCAAAGCAGGATTTGCGACGCTGCAGCAGGGCGGTAAGCGCCTGCAGATTTACGTCCGCCTCGACGCCGTCGGCGAGCCGGGATGGGCGCTCTACAAGCTTCTCGATCTTGGCGATCACATCGGCGCGGCCGGATATCTTTTTCGCACCAAGACCGGCGAGCTCTCGGTACACGTAGAACGGCTGACGTTTCTGGCCAAGGCCATGCTCGCGCTGCCGGAGAAATATCACGGGCTGGCCGATGTCGAACTGCGCTACCGCCAGCGTTACGTCGACCTCTTCGCCAATCTCGACGCGCGCGAAGTCTTCGTGAAGCGTGCCAGGGTGCTGCGCGCACTGCGGAAATTTTTTGATGATCGCGGCTACCTGGAAGTGGAAACGCCGATGATGCAGCCGATCGCGGGCGGCGCAGCGGCGCGGCCTTTTCGGACGCATCACAACGCGCTCGATATGGATCTCTTTCTGCGGATCGCGCCCGAGCTTTATCTCAAGCGGTTGGTCGTCGGCGGATTGGATCGCGTATACGAAATCAACCGCAACTTCCGCAACGAAGGCGTGAGCACGCAGCACAATCCCGAGTTCACGATGCTGGAGTTCTACCAGGCTTATGCGAACTACCAGGACATGATGCAGCTGACCGAGGAGTTGATGGCATTCGTGGCGCAGGAGGTGAACGGAACGACGGTTGTGGAGTTCAACGGCAACAGCATCGATCTGGGGAAGTGGACGCGATTGACGATGCGGGAAGCGATTCGTGCGTACTGGCCGGAAGAAGCCGGACCGAAGCCGGCCGAAGCCGCGCTTGATTCCGCGCAGGTTCTCCAGTCGCGCCTGCACGCCGCCATGAGCTCGCTTGAGAAGACCGCCGGAGAAGCAACGTACACTCCGCTTGAGCGCGCCGGCGACCTGAAGACGCTTCACGGCGCGATCAGCGCGGTGTATTATGACTCGCTCAAGGACGCACCGATCGGCAAGTCGGTCTACAACCTGTTCGAAGCCGTCGTTGAGCCCAACCTCATTCAGCCCACCATCATCTACGACTACCCGACCGAGGTCTCGCCGCTCTCCAAAGCCAAGCCCGACGATCCGGAGCACGTCGAGCGCTTCGAGTTCTTTGCCGGAGGGTTCGAACTCGGCAATGCGTTCAGCGAGCTTAACGACCCCGTCGAGCAGCACAAGCGTTTTGCCCAGCAGCTGGGCGAGCGCGAGCGCGGCGACGAAGAAGCGCACCAGATGGACGAGGATTATGTGCGCGCCCTTGCCTACGGCCTGCCCCCCACCGGCGGCGAAGGCATCGGCATCGATCGCCTCGTCATGCTCCTCACCGGCTCCAAGTCCATCCGCGACGTGATTCTGTTTCCGTTGATGCGGCGAACCGGGACCGAGGCAACAAAGGACCAGGGGGCCGAGCCAACAGGTTCGCCGAGCTAGCTCCGCTGGCCTCGGTTAGGAGCTAGAAGCTAAAGAGAGCCAGGAGCTGCTTATTGAACATCCTCTTCGTCGGTGACATCTTCGGCAGCGCAGGACGCAGGATCGTCCGCGAGCATATCGGGCATGTGCGCGAAGCGCACAAAGTTGACCTGCTCATCATGAACGTCGAGAACGCCGCAGGGGGCTTCGGCATCACCCCCGACCTTGCCGAAGACCTTTTCGAGCTCGGAACCGACGTGATGACCACCGGCAACCACGTCTGGGACAAGCGCGAACTGATGGATTATCTCGGCTCCGTGCCCCCCGAGAGTCACGAGCGCGCGCGTCGCATTCTGCGGCCTGCCAACATGCAACCGGGGCTGCCTGGCTTCGGAGCGTACGAAGGCATGGTGGTAAACGGCCCCAACAAAGGACTGCCGTACGCGGTCATCAACCTGATGGGCCGGGTTTTTATGAGCGGGACGAATGACCCATTTCACGCGGCCAACGAGTTGCTGGCGGGGATCCAGGCCAAAGTGATCGTGGTTGACTTTCATGGCGAAGCCACCAGCGAAAAAGTTGCAATGGGCTGGCATCTCGACGGCAAAGTGACGGCGGTGCTCGGGACGCACACGCACATTCCCACGGCCGACGAACGCCTTCTACACCACGGCACCGCCTACCAGACCGATGTAGGAATGAGCGGGCCCTACGATAGCGTGATCGGTGTCGACAAGGACCTGGTGCTGCACCGGTTTCTCACCGGGCTGCCGGGTAAGTTCGAAGCCGCCAAGGCAAATCCTAAGCTCTGCGCCACGCTGGTCACATGCGACGCAGCCACGGGGCGCGCCACGGCAATCCAGCGCATCATGCTCGGCGAATAGCGCGCATCGCTCTGTCCGCCATCGTATTCCCTGTCAAATAAGACAAAGAGGGCGGCCCCATAGGGCCGCCCTTTTCGATTTCCCAGGATTTTTGGAGTCAGTGGCTTGCCGTGTGATGCACGGGATGGTGCACGGGCGCCTTCTTCTTTTCCGGCTGGATGAAGCCATCTTTCAGTACGATCTGAGCGCTCTGGGCTGTGGTATCGGTGCCCGGAATCTGCGTATACGTGTCGTACGTCCCATCCAGCTCAGCCGCGGGCTGGGTCTTGAATTCGAAGCCCGGCTGATAGAGCTTGAGCTCTGCTTCCTTCAGCGGTTCCTTCAGGTTCACGATGAAGTCGGGTTGTTTGGAGTCCTTCGCGTCCTGGGTCACAGCGACCTTGATGGTGTTTTCGTCGGCGCTGATGACGACGCCGGGAACCGGGGTCTGTTTGCCTTGCAACACTGCCCACATCTTGTCCGCATCGTCTTTCGTGCCGAAGGCGAGGATGGTTTCCTTGTCGGCGAGGGCGAGGGTGGTCAAATCAGGGGTTGAAGCGAGCAGGTCATGAATCTGCTCCTGCGGGCTCTTGGCCTTCGAAATCTGGAATGTGCCCGGAGGGAAGGTAGAGGCCTGTGCCTGCTGCTTGATCGCATCCAGCCCGTCGAGGCCTCCATGGTACTTCTTGTAGTAGTACTCGAGCTTCGGCTCGATTTGCGCCTTGTAGTTGGCGGGAGCAAAATCCCACACACGCGCGAAGAACCAGCTTGCCTGGACGAGGTCCTGCCCTGCGCCAGGATAACTGTAGGCCTGCGCCAAGAGCAGCGTATCGCCTAAGCCGGTGGTCTTGGCCTGCTCGTCGGAATAAAGCATCAGCTCGGCTTTGTATTCAGCCTCAGCAGCCTTATAGTCCTTTTTCACGACGCCGTCGTCGAGGGCAATGGCCGAGTGGAATTGCGGGAATGCGAGGCCCGTTTGCTTTTTCCAGTCATCCTCAGAAACGGAGGCTGGTTTAGTGGCCTGCAGTCCCTTTGTGGCCAGGGCAGCCGCATCGTCGCAAGTCTGGGGATCCTTCGACTTGCCGGTTGCGTCCACGCTCTTGGCGCATTGCTGTTTCTTCAAAATCACCGAAATGTACAACGCCTTCATGTTGTTCGGGTCCATCTGCAGAAGGCGGCTCGCGGCGTTCAAAACCTTGTCCGGATCATTCAACTGCTGGTAGATATCGACCAGCGAGTCGAGCACCAGGTTCTTCACCTGGCTCTGCGGGTACTTGGTGAGGAATTCCTCGCCCGCAGCGGCCTTTGCTTTGGGGTCGGTCTGCGTGTTGAACATCTGATAAGCGTTAAATTCAGCGGGATCCTTAATTGAAATCGAGCCGCTTTGCTGTTCTTGCGCGTGCAGCTTCGGCGTTCCCACAAGGCTGGTGCTTGCCAACGCCATCAGAGATGCAAAGACAATCTTCTTCATTCATTGCTCCTGGGAGATACCTAAAGTGGAATGGATATTGAAGCATTTTTTTGCTTAGTGCCCAACCGTTCTGCCTGGGGGTTGAATACCAGGATTACGGATGAACGATAACACGGCTTGGTGTGCAGTGTTGGAAGGATTATAGAAACCGCTGGGGCGCGTGACAAGCAAAGTCGTCTGTTGGGAATGAAATGCGCTGGGTACGCCTCCAATTTCGGCAACACCCGGATGACTCGACGTCTTGAGGCACCTCGGCGATTCGAGATTCTGCATGTCCTCGTTCCGGCTTCCTGCTCAGTTTGGATGCACCCCCGCCCGGCACAGGATAACGCCTTAGACACCGACGCGGCGAAAAGTGTTCCAGGCCGGTGTCTTCGGCCAAAATGCAGGCTACTGCAGAAGGCGAATTAATTCGGCTTGTTCGGCCAGAAAGGCGTCATGGCCATGGGCGCTCGACATTTCCCGGTATGTGGCATCGACACCGGTGAGCCGGATGGTGTGCGCGAACAGCCGGACTGACTCCGGTGGGAAGAGCCAGTCGGAGCTGATGCCGATAAAGGTCAGGTGGGCTCGGATGCGCCCGAAAGCCGCACCCGGGTCCCGGGCTGCGCGCAACGGGTCCCAGGTATCCATCATCCGCAGAATTGCCAGATAGGCATTGGCATCGAACCGGTCGATGAATCGCTGCCCCTGAGCGTCGAGATAGCCGCCAATATCGAACCGGCCGCCAATCAGGCCGCCACCCTGGTGATCGAGCGCCCAAGGGTCCTCGCCATTGCGGTTGGGATTGCGTGCGAACCGTTCATCGAAGAGCGCCGCCGACTTATAGCTGAGCATGGCAATTTGCCGGGCGAGCGCCAGTCCCATCTTGGGAGGACGCTGCGGCAGGTAGTATCCGCCGTCCCAATCGGGGTCATTCTGGATCGCCTGCCGCTGCAGGTGATTCAGGGCAAGGCCCATGGCTGAGAGCGGTGCCGTCGCCACGATTGCGGCCTTCTGGACGCGATCCGGATCATGGATAGCCCATTCGAGCGCCTGCATACCCCCGATTGAGCCGCCGAGCACCAGCCGCAAACCCCGGATTCCGAGCGAGTCGAGCAGCTTAGCCTGCGCCCGGACGTTGTCTCGAATCGAGACGAGCGGAAAATCCGGCCCGTAGACCAGGCCTGTCTCCGGATCGACCGAACCGGGTCCGGTCGAGCCGTAGCACGATCCGAGTAGGTTGACGCAGAATACGAAATCGTGATCGAGCGAGAGCAACGCGCCGGGAGCGAAAATCTCTGGCCACCAGGAATGCACCAGTGCCGAACCGGAGAGCGCATGACACACGAGAACGGCATTGTCCCGCGCTGCATTCAGCCGCCCATAGACGGCATAGTGCAGCGTGGGTGTGCCCAGGGTTCGCCCGCTCTCGAGCGCGAGAGGCCCATCGAGGACAAAATCCCCCTCATAGGTCGGCTCGAGGGTTCGATTACCGGCCAAAGCAGCCCGCGCTTCGCCCATCGCCGTCACGACCGGGAGGTGCCGGCCTTCTCGGTTTTGGCTGAGAAGATGTGACCATTGGCCGTCGCGATCGCTTGGTCGAGGTCGGCAAGGATATCGCGGATGTCTTCGATACCGACAGAGAGCCGCACAAGCTCCGGTGTTACGCCGGTCCCCGCCTGCTCTTCGGCCGACAGCTGCTGATGAGTCGTGGAGGCGGGATGAATCACCAGCGACTTGACATCGCCGATATTTGCCACCAGCGAAAACAGCTCCAGCGAGTCGATCAGTTTTTTCCCCGACTCATAACCGCCCTTGATTCCGAAGGTGATGAGCGCGCCCTGGCCTCCGGGCAGGTATTTCTTTGCCCGCTTCGAATATTGGCTTGACTCGAGACCGGGATAATTAACCCACTCGACACCGGGATGCTGTTCCAGATGCCTGGCCACCGCCAGGGCGTTTTGCGAGTGCCGTTCCATGCGCAGGGGCAGGGTCTCGATTCCCTGCAGCAGCAGAAACGCGTTGAAGGGCGATAGCGCCGCACCCGTATCCCGCAGCCCTTGCACGCGCGCCTTGAGGATGAACGAAATCGGCCCGAACGCTTGCCAGTACGAGAGCCCATGGTAAGAGGGATCGGGCTCGGTGAATTCCTTGAAGCGCCCCGACTTCGACCAGTCGAATTTGCCCGCGTCGACGATCACGCCGCCGATCGAGTTGCCGTGGCCGCCGAGAAACTTCGTCGCCGAGTTCACGACGATGTCGGCACCCCACTCGATCGGCCGCACCAGCGCAGGCGATGGTGTTGTATTGTCGATCACCAGCGGCAACCCATTGTCGTGCGCGATGGTGGCAAGCGTCTCGATGTCGACCACATCGAGCTTAGGATTGCCAACGGTTTCGGTATAAATCGCGCGCGTCTTGCTATTGATCGCCGCGCGGATTCCGTCAAAATCGTCGGCGTCCACAAAGCGCACCGTGATCCCGAGCCGCGGCAGCGTGTAATGGAACAGGTTGTACGTTCCCCCGTAGAGCGAAGTCGTGGAAATGATCTCTTCCCCGCCTGCGGCCAGCGTGGTCAGAGCGAGGGTCTCCGCGGCTTGGCCTGAGGCCGTGGCCAGGGCTGCAACGCCTCCTTCGAGCGCTGCCACGCGCTTTTCAAACACGTCCGTGGTGGGATTCATGATGCGCGTGTAGATGTTTCCGAACTCCTGCAGCGCAAAGAGACGTCCCGCGTGTTCAGCATTCTGAAACAGGTAGGAGGTGGTCTGGTAGATCGGCACCGCGCGCGCGCCTGTCGCCGGATCTGGCGATTGGCCGGCATGGACGGCAAGGGTGGCAAACTGCAACTGCTTTTCGTCAGGCATGGCAAACTCCTTTTCACGTTGATCGATGTGCGGCCGCGGAAACTGTTTAGGGAAACTCCGCGCCCAAAAGTGCAAAAACCCGAATCCTCTTCTGAGGACCCGGGCCATTTCGCTTCGAAATCGGTTGCGCTTAGCGCAGATGCCGTTCCAGAGCGCGGTCGGGTCCGCAGGCGCGACACATGCACATGGCCATAGCCTCCGTCCCGAAATCTCTCTGGCTCAACATTGACGGCAGTATCGCGGATGGGAACAAACGTGTCAACTCTCGTGGTTCAGCCGGCAACCCGATTAAGGCTCATTCATCGCTCTTCCACACGTAGGCGCCCGGCTGCCGTAAGCCCAGATGCGCCAGTACGCGGCAGACAAAATGTTGCGCCATCTCGTCCGAATCGGCCGGCTTGAAGTAGAACGCCGGGATCACGGGAAAGATCGTAGCGCCCGCCTCGGCGGCCAGAGTCATGTTGCGCAGGTGAATGCGATTGAATGGCGTCTCGCGCGCGCAAAGAACCAGCGGCCGGCGCTCCTTCAACGTGACGTCGGCTGCGCGGGCGATCAGCGAGTCTGCCAATCCATGCGCGATGCGCGCCAGAGTCCCCATCGAGCACGGAAGGATGATCATTCCGGCATTCGGATGGCTGCCGCTGGCAATGGCCGCTCCAATATCGGCATCCGCGTGCTGAATGATCTTTTTCGGCTTCGCACCAACCAGCTTTTCGATCAGGCCGGTGCGGCCGCTCACGTCCAATTCTTCCGCAATCACGCGAAGCGAGTTCTCGCTGGCCACAAAATGCACCCGTCCGACGCGGTCGTCGGCTTCCAGCGTGCGCAGCAGCATGCGCCCGAACACCGCGCCCGAAGCTCCCGTCATCGCAACCGTCAGATGCATGCCCGTTGAATCACTGGATTGTCTCAATCGAGCCATCGTCTTTCTTGCCCTCACTCCACTCCTGCATCATCCGCGCGTATTCCTCTGAGTGCCCGAACTTCTCCAGCCGCTTCATCTCGTCGAAGGCTTGCGCATGCTCTCCGGCGCTCCAAAGCACCCGGAAGAACATGATCGACGACATCTCCGATTCCGGCGTCAGCTTCACGGCGACCCGGCCATGCTCGATGGCTTCGCGGTGCTTCCCGCTGCGCGAGAGAATCCACGCCATGTAGCTGTGGAGCAGAGATGCCCCGGGAAACTCGTCTACGAGCGGCTTGAGCAAGGCTTCAGCATCCTCTTGCTTGCCCTGCCCATCCAGATCAATGATCTCGCGGATCGTACCCAGCACCCGCTCTGCCGCTTCGTCGGGAATCTGGTTCATAGTCGCTTATTCCCCCAGCACGCGCTTGAAGATCGCATCCACGTTGCCCAGCTGCCGCGTGTAATCAAACGTCTGCGCCAGCTTTTCCGCGCTGAGCAGCTTTGCGATCTCCGCATCGCGTGCCACCTCGTCACGAAAAACCAGGTCGTCCTTCCAGGCGCGCATCGCATGCGACTGAACCAGCCGGTACGCATCCTCGCGCAACATCCCCGCTTCGGCAAGGTCCAGGAGCAGTTGCCCTGAAAAGATAAGGCCGCCCGTCGACTCAAGATTCTTCTTCATCCGCTCGGGATAAACCAGCAGCCGATCGATCAGGTCGGTCGCCTTCGCCAGCAGGTAGTCCACAAGAATCGTCGAATCCGGAAAGATCACCCGCTCGACTGAGGAGTGGGAAATGTCGCGCTCATGCCAGAGCGGAATATTCTCCATGGCAGCCTGCGCATTGCCACGTAACACCCGCGCGAGCCCGCTGATCTGTTCTGAAGTGATCGGATTCTTCTTATGAGGCATGGCCGAAGAGCCCTTCTGCTTCTCGCTGAAGTACTCCTGAGCCTCACGCACCTCAGTCCGCTGCAGATGGCGAATCTCGACCGCGATCTTGTCAAGCGTGCTGCCGATCAGCGCCAGGGCCGAAATGTACGCCGCGTGCCGGTCCCGCTGGATGACCTGCGTAGCAACCGGCGCCGGCTTCAGCCCCAATGAAGCGCAAATGCGTTCCTCGTGCTCGGGTTTCAAGTGCCCAAACGTGCCCACCGCCCCTGAAAGCTTGCCCACACGCATGTCCTCGGCCGCGGCATCGAAGCGCGCAAGGTTTCGCTGCATCTCCGCGTACCAGTTCAGCATTTTCAGACCGAAGGTCGTCGGCTCCGCATGGATGCCGTGCGTCCGGCCGATCGTGGGCGTGTGTTTGAACTCGAGCGCGCGGCGCTTGAGAACGGCGAGCAGTGCCGTCAACCCTTCGCGAATCAGGTGCGACGCCTGCTTCACTTGAAGAGCCTGCGCCGTGTCAACAATGTCATTCGAGGTCAGGCCGTAGTGCAGCCAGCGCGACTGTTCCCCGAGGCCCTGGTCCTTAAGGCTTTGCCCCACGTCCGTGGTGAAAGCGATGACGTCGTGCTTCACCTCGGCTTCTATGGCGTGAATACGCTCGACCGAAAAGCTTGCCTTCGTTGCGATTGCAATCGCGGCTTCCGCAGGGACAATGCCACATTCCGCCAGCACGGTCGAGGCTGAAGCCTCGACATGCAGCCAGCAGGCGTACTTGTTCTCTTCCGTCCAGATGCGCCCCATTGCCGGGCGAGTGTAGCGTTCGATCAAGGGCAGGCTCCCGTCGCAGACCCACCTGGAGAAAGGCGAGCCAACTCCTGATTGTAAGGGGGAAGAATGGTCAGACCGGGGCGATGCCGAGTCGCCTCTGCAATTCGTCGTAGAGCAAGCCATGGCCCGGCTTATAGGGTTGGAACCATTCCCCGTCGATGACCAGTTGCGGAACGGCACGCTTGCCTGCGTGGCGAATCACTTCATCGGAGGCCGCCGGGTCGGCGTCCACGTTGATTTCGGTGTAGGCAATGCCATGAGAGTCCAGAAACTGCTTGGCTGCGCGGCAGTCGCGGCACCAGGCAGCCGTATAAACTTGCACGTCCATAACACAATTTTAACGTTTTCCGGGCTGGTATCCTCGGGGCAGATGACCGCCGACGACGTCAAAACCTTGCTTCGGCTGGAGCCGCACCCCATCGAGGGGGGCTGGTATCGACGCACCTACACATCGGGAGGCTCAGTCCAGACGCCGCGCGGGGTTCGAACGCTGGGAACGGCGATCTACTACCTGCTCGAGCCCGGCACATTCTCTGAAATGCACGTCCTCGATTCCGACGAGATCTTCCACTTCTACCTCGGCGACCCGGTAGAGATGCTGCAACTCCTCCCTGACGGACGATCCTCGCTTGTTACCCTCGGACCCAACCTGGCAGCAGAACAACATGTCCAAGTCGTCGTCCCTGCCGGCGTTTGGCAAGGCACGCGCCTGGTCGGAGATGGCAAGGTCGCGCTGCTGGGATGCACGGTCGTCCCGGGGTTCGACTACGCAGACTATCGCAATGCCGGCGCTGAAGAGCTGATCGCCAAGTGGCCTGATCAAGCGGAGCGAATCAGGAAGCTTACGCGGAGCTAGCCCGACTCACCGCTGGCAGGGGTTTGCGGAGTTATTCGCCGCGCTCGATCTGCAAAGGCGCTCCCGGTCGATTGCGCCGCTCGCGGAAGAAGCTGCGTAGCAGGTCGCCCGACTCTTCGGCAAGGATTCCCTGCTCCACCGTGATCGTGTGGTTGAGCTGCGGATGGTTCAGCACGGAGAGGACAGAGCCGCAGGCGCCGGCCTTGGGGTCCGCGGCGGCAAAGACCAGGCGGTCGATGCGCGCATGGGTCATTGCCCCGGCGCACATGGCACACGGCTCGAGGGTGACAAAAAGAGAGCAGCCGGCCAGCCTGTAGTTGGCGAGGGCCTTGGCAGCGGTACGGAGCACGAGAATCTCGGCATGGGCCGTTGGATCGACGTGGCGGATCACGCAGTTCTGGGCGTGGGCAATGATGACGCCCTGGTAGACCATCACCGCGCCGATCGGAACTTCCCCTGCTTCGGCCGCCTGCCGCGCCTCGGCGAGCGCAGCCTGCATTACCTCAAGATCTGTCATCCGGTTTCGTCTTTCTCATCCTTCCGTACCGCGATCCCCGCAGCCGGCTGCTGCTGGCTCATGCAGTGCAGCGCGCCCAGTCCCCAAATGAGATCGACGCTGTGAATGCCGATCACCTCACGATCCGGAAAGACCTGGGCGAGGATGTTCAGCGCGATGCGATCGTTGTGGTCGTGGAACGTCGGCATCAATACCAGCCCGTTGGCCAGATAGAAATTTGCGTAGCTGGCCGGCAGGCGCTGCTTGCGAAACACAACGGGCCGTGGCAACGGCAATTCGACGATGGTGAATTGCTTCCCTTCAAGGGTGCGGGCGGTCTTGAGTCGGCCCAGGTTCTCGGCCAGAGGTTCGTGATTGGGGTCCTTGGTGTTGGCCTCGACGGCCGTAACGATGGTGTCCGGCGCAACAAAGCGGCTGATGTCATCGACGTGCCCGTGCGTGTCGTCGCCCGCCACGCCGCGATTTAGCCAAATGACATGATCTATTCCAAGGTAATCGGAAAAAGCCTGCTCCAACTGCGCGCGGCTCAGGCCCGGGTTGCGTTGTTGAATTTCGCTCAGCAGGCATTCCTCTGTGGTCAGCAGAGTTCCCTGCCCATTCGTATCGATCGACCCGCCTTCCAAAACCAGGCGGCGTGCGACCCCATCGATGTTCAGGGTGGGCTGCCACTCGCGCAGCTGCAGCAGTTCAGCCACGCGACGGGGAATCTGGTCGTCGAGGCCCCAGTCGGAGTATTTGGCCCAGGCGTTGAAGTGCCAATTGGTAAGTGCAACCCGGCCTTCTTTGTTCCGGACGAAGATGGGGCCTGAATCGCGGGTCCAGACGCGGTCCGTGGGCCAGAGGTGAAAGCTGACCTGAGCCAGATCGGCCCCGGCCCGCTTCAGGATGCTGGTCGCACGCTTCGCTTCCTTCGTGTCGCGAACAATGAGATGCACCCGTTCACGTGCAGCGAGAAGGCGGATGATTTCCGCATAGAGCCAGGGGATGGGCTGAAACTTGCCCGGCCAGTCTTCATGGTTCCAGGGCCACGCAAGCCAGGTAGCCTCGTGGAGCTCCCACTCGGCGGGCATGCGGTAGCCGAGGGCGCGCGGCGTTTGCGTGGGCGAACCTGCGGACATCGTTATTTCGAGTCTCCGTCGGAAGCCCAGGTGTGCAGCGGGTCTAGGAAGCGCTTTGTGATCGGCGTGTAGGCATCGATGCGGCGGTCGCGAAGGAACGGCCAGTTGCGGCGCGTCTCCTCGAGCAAGTGGAGATCGATCTCGCCCAACAGAATTTCCTCGGCATCGTGCGAGGCCTTGGCGATGATCCGGCCGAAGGGATCGGCCAGAAAGCTGCCGCCCCAGAATTCGAGGCCTGGCCCTGCGGCGCGATTGCCCAAGACGTCGCCGTTCTCATGACCGACGCGATTGATGCCGGCGACATAAACGCCGTTCGCAATGGCATGCCCGCGCTGAATGGTTTGCCAGGCTTCGTATTGCGCGGCGCCGAACTCGTCTTTCTCAGCCGGGTGCCAACCGATGGCGGTCGGGTAGAAGAGCACCTCCGCACCCTGCAGCGCCGTGAGCCGCGCGCCTTCGGGGTACCACTGGTCCCAGCAGACGAGCGTGCCAATGCGGCCAAAGGTCGTGTCGACGGCTCGAAAGCCCAGATCTCCCGGCGCGAAGTAGTACTTCTCGTAATACAACGGATCATCTGGGATGTGCATTTTGCGATAGACGCTCGCGATGGAGCCGTCGACATTGAGCGTGACCGCGGTGTTGTGGTAGAGGCCGGGAGCCCGGCGCTCAAAGAGTGAGGCAACGATGGAGACGCGAGCTTCGCGGGCCAATTCGGCAAGTTTGGAGGTTGAAGGGCCTGGAATTGGCTCGGCCAGGTCGAAGAGACGGAGATCTTCGCGCTGGCAGAAATACTGGGCGCGAAAGAGCTCGGGCAGGCACACGATGTTTGCGCCGAGACGAGCGGCTTCGCGAATGTGGCGGACGGCCGAGGCAAAATTTGCCTCGGGATCGGGTCCCATGCGCATCTGCACGAGCCCCACCCGGTACTTTCTTTTCTCTGTCATGAATTCCGTGTTTCTTTCTTCCATTCGATGCCGCTTGACCGTTCCCTGATGCAACAAGGCCAATCCCGACGGGCGGGATTGGCCGGAAGACGTGGCCGCGAAGGACTAGACGTCGAGAATCAAAACAGCCGCCGCAATCGTCGTTGTCCAAAGGCCGCGCTTGTCGCCAACGGCGGACTGGGTAATGTTGCTCGTGCGGACGATCTTATTAGAGATCCGGTAGATCTCCTTCTTCTCATCCCAGCTCTTATCGGGGTCAAATTCCACGTCCAAGGTGGTCGCAAGCATCTCGGCTGCGAGCTCTTCCGCATATTCGCCCGCCTGATCTTCGGTTTCGCCGAAGCTGTGGTGCTCACTCAGGTAGCCGTAGGTGTCTTTGTCGGCAGGGATGGCAACGCCAATGCTCGAAGCAACCAGCCGGTGCGGTTCCCGCGTGGAGTTCTCAGCAATCACCGCGAAAACAACTTCGCCGTGATCCAGATACTTCAGACCTTCCTTGCGGGGAACCAGTTTGCATTGCGGCGGAAAGATCGACGAGACGCGAACCAGATTCTGTGAGGCGATTCCTGCGTCCCGCAGCGCGAGCTCGAACGAGGTGAGGCGCTCCTTGTGTTTGCCCACGCCCTTGGTGAAGAAGATCTTCTTCGGGACCATGCTCTTTCCCAATTTCTATGTACCCTCCGTAAGGTTGACAGTCCGATTTTCTTGAAACGTTCCCGCATGAGTGTAACGCATCTTGAGCGTTGGCAAAAGAGAAGTTAGGGAATTTATCGGACGTTCATGCGGCGCGGAAAACGTCAGTCAAAACGATGGCACCGCGAACTTGCAAAAGAGGGGCGACGGGCGAATCTGCAAAATTACGCCTCGGAGTAACTTTTCTTGCCGAACCGCGTTTAAAGAGACATGAAATGGACTACTGTTTTGGCGATGCTTGTCGGGTGCGCGGGATTTCTCGGCGCGGGCGGCGCGGATCGAACCGCGGGAGCTGCGCCTCTTCAGGACAGTTCCCCCGCAGCGACAGAAAGCGCGGCGGCGCCGACTGTTCCTTTATCTCCGGTTCCGTTGGAATGGGTTCCGCCCGCGATAACGACCCTGAGCGCACAGGCCGCGGTGAAATCGAGTTTCACGCTCGACCGGAATATGCTGGGAGCGGCTGCCGCGCTGGTGCCAGACTCCGAGGAACCCGATCGCCAGGTAATCCGGAAGCTGGACGGCGTCAGCGTGCACACCATGCGCTTCGGGGATGCCGGTATCCCCGATGAGCAGGCAGTCGCTTCGATCCGCGCGGCCTACCATCTGCGGGGATGGAAGCACGTGGTAAGCACCGCCAGCAGCGGCGGACCACTGCATAGCGGAACGACGGATGTCTGGGTCGTGATGGACGGCGTGAACGTGCGCGGCGCCGTCGTCCTGGCGGAGACGCCGAAGAGCCTTACGCTCGTGACTGTCGCGGGTAATCTCGACCCGGTTGACCTCATGCATCTGCGCGGCCATTTCGGGATTCCCCGTTTTGAGGGGGACGGGCTCAACGACGCCCACTAATGAGAGGCCCAAGTCGGGCGGACGAGAGCGACATGGGAACGTGAAGCAGAGTCCGGTCCCAACTTACCGCCCCTCGCACTGAGTTGCCGAGTGTAGCCCCGGTCTGCAAAGGTATAGGGGAAAGGGACCTTGCAAAATCCATGCAGACGACCTACAACGGGCTCGCGCTGCCCAAAGACGGCGCAGCCATCGAATACAAAGACGGCAAGTATCAAATTCCCGATAATCCCATCATTCCTTTTATTGAAGGCGACGGCACGGGGCGCGACATCTGGAAGGCATCGCAGCGAGTCTTCGATGCGGCGGTCGAAAAGTCCTCGGCAGGCAAGCGAAAGATCTGCTGGTTTGAAATCTTCGCGGGCGAGAAGGCCTTCCGCAAGTTCAACAACTGGCTGCCCGACGACTCGGTGGCAGCAGCGCGCGACCTGCGGGTGTCCATCAAAGGGCCACTGACCACGCCGGTCGGCGGCGGGATCCGCTCCCTGAATGTGGCCTTACGCCAAATCATGGATCTCTACGCCTGCGTTCGTCCGGTGAAGTACTACCAGGGCGTTCCCAGCCCCGTGAAACGCCCGGAGTTGGTTGACATCGTGATCTTCCGCGAGAACACCGAGGACGTCTACTCGGGCATCGAGTTCAAAGAAGGCTCGCCGGAAGCGGCGAAGCTCATCTCGTTCCTGAACGACGAGATGCTCAAGGGCGGCAAGAAAAAGGTTCGAACCGACTCGGGCGTGGGCATCAAGCCGATCTCAATCTTCGGCACAAAGCGGCTGGTGCGATACGCGATCCAGCATGCACTGGAGACGGGGCGCAAGACCGTCACCCTGGTCCACAAGGGCAACATTCAGAAGTTCACCGAGGGCGCATTTCGCGAATGGGGATATGAGGTTGCGACGCAGGAGTTTCGGGACCAGACGGTGACCGAGCGCGAGAGCTGGATTCTGGGCAACGTGGAAGCGAATCCAGGGCTGAGCGTTGAGCAAAATGCGGCGCTCATCGAGCCGGGCATGGAGTTCGGCTCTCCGAGCTTCAAGGACGCGATCATCGCGGAAGTGCGAACAGTGCTCGATGCGATCGGCAAATCGCACGGCAAAGGCGCCTGGAAGTCGAAGATCCTTGTGAACGACCGCATCGCCGACTCGATTTTCCAACAGATCATCATCCGCCCCGCGGATTACAGCATTCTCGCCACCTCAAACCTCAACGGCGATTACATCTCCGATGCCGCCGCGGCGCAGGTTGGCGGCCTGGGCATTGCACCAGGCGCCAACATCGGCGATGGCTACGCGGTATTCGAGGCCACGCACGGCACCGCCCCGAAATATGCCGACAAGGACGTCATCAATCCCGGCTCGGTGATTCTTTCCGGCGTCATGATGCTCGAGTTCATCGGCTGGAAGGATGCCGCGAAGATGATCGAGTCTGCGATGGAGAAGACCATCCAGCAGAAGTTCGTAACCTACGACTTTGAACGGCAGACCGCCGGCGCTACCAAGGTAGGCACCAGCGACTTTGCCACGCGGATTATCGGGAACATGTAGCTGCGGCAGCGGAGCCGGTGGTTTGAGCGGAGTCGCCAGAGTCCCCCATCGAGGTCCGCGAACACGCGAAGCGCGGCCAACCCCGCTAGCTCCGCCCTACACAGGCGACATTCCAAAACATGAGGAGAGAAAACATGCGTAAAAAAGTGAGCATCGTCGGCGCGGGGAACGTAGGTGCTACCGCCGCGCACTGGATTGCGGCCAAGGAACTGGCCGATGTTGTCCTGGTTGACGTGGTCGAAGGCGTTCCCCAGGGCAAAGCTCTCGACCTGCTCGAGGCCATGCCGATTGAGAAACGCGATGTGCAGGTGACTGGCGCCAATGATTACGCGGCCACCGCCAATTCCGACATTGTCGTCATCACGGCAGGCATCCCGCGCAAGCCCGGCATGAGCCGTGACGACTTGCTCCATACCAACTTCAAGATCATGTCCGACGTAGTGTCGAAGGTGGTCGCGCAGTCGCCTGAGTGCATCCTCATCATCGTGTCCAATCCTCTCGATGCCATGGCGCAGGCTGCCTATCGCCAGGCCGGGTTTAATCGCGAGCGCGTCATCGGCATGGCCGGCGTGCTCGATTCCGCGCGCTTCCGCACATTCATCGCCGACGAGCTCAAGGTGAGCGTGGAAAATGTGACGGCGTTTGTACTGGGCGGCCATGGCGACACCATGGTTCCGCTTCCCCGTTACTCGACGGTGGCGGGAATTCCGATCACAGAGCTGATCGCACCCGATCGCCTGGAGCAGCTTGTCCAGCGCACCCGCGACGGCGGAGCCGAAATCGTGAAATACCTCAAGACCGGTAGCGCTTATTACGCACCCTCGGCTGCAACCGTCGAGATGGTCGAGGCCATTCTGAAAGACAAGAAGAAGATCCTGCCCTGCGCTGCTTATTTGCAGGGAGAGTATGGCATCGACGGCTTCTACATCGGCGTTCCCTGCAAGCTGGGAGCCGCGGGCCTCGAAAAGATCATTGAGATCAAGCTGACCCCGGAAGAGGATTCCGGCTTGAAGAAGAGCGCCGCGGCGGTCAAGGAACTCTGCGATGTGATCGGGGTTTGATGCGCTTGTCGCCTCCCACCGAGGCCGCCCTATTGCCGGAGGAAGGCGACCAAATTGGGCCCGATCTGCCCCGCACATTGACGTGGCGCCAGGTGCCCGCAACCCGCGACCACATCGAGCTGCGATTGGGGAATCAACTTGTGGACAGCTTGTCCCTCGCTCAAAGGGATGATGCGGTCCACATCTCCCCAAACAATCAGCACCGGCATTCTGAGCTTCGGCAGGAGCTGGTCGGTTGTGTCGTGTCCGCCAAGCATCGAAGCGAGTGCGCGTTGAATCACCCATGCATGGCCTTTTGAGTAGCGAAGAATGTCATCGGCAATGAAACCGGGGACGTGCGGCGGCTTCGGCATCAGCAATTGATCCAGCTGCTCCAGTTCGGCTGCCGAGTTGGGGGTAAAGAGTCGTGTATCCCACTTCGGCTTGACAGCCAGCCCTGCGCTGTCGAAAAGCATAAGCTTGCGAATGCGCTCGGGATGATTCGCGGCAACGTACTGCACGATCCAGCCGCCCATCGACCAGCCCCCGAGATCGATCTGTCGGAGCCCTAGCGCGTCGAAAAAGCCGACGACGATCGCAGCCTCATCCGGGACGGAGTAAGAGAAGTTCCGCGGCTGCTCGCTTTGGCCATAGCCAGGAAGGTCTGGCAGATAGACGCGGTAGCCGGCACGCGTAAGGTACGGTGCCAGGGCCTCCCAGTCTTCGGAACGGCCGCCAAGCCCGTGTACAAGGACCACAACCGGACCGGCAACCGGGCCGAGGGCATAGTAGTGAATCCGAATGCCGTTTACATCGACGTTGCGCGTCTGGGCTCCCGCGAGCAGCAGACGCAGTTCATTGACATCGTTGAAAACTTCGACCGGGCGCTCCCAGATGACGAGCAGACCGCAGAACAGGAGGATGAGAAGCGCTCCAAAGAACATTGCCCATCGCGGGCGTTTCACGCGTCCTCCTGTTTGGTGAAAGTCTGCGCGCGCTGCCAGCCGTTTTCGATCACGCGCACCGTGATGGGATCGAGATGCAGAGCGCTGTGGCTGTTCCATTCCGCGCGCCCGACCCAGCGCACCTCGTCGGCATCGGAGGCAGCTCTGAGGACACCACCCTTCACGCGGCAGAAGTAGTCGGCAATCACGTAGTGAAATCTCACGCGATCCCCTTCGCGATGGATCCGGTCGAGGAGTTCGATCAAGGCGACGGGCTCAACATCAAGGCCGGTTTCCTCTTTCACCTCGCGGACCACCCCGGCTTCCAAGGGTTCGCCGACCTCGATCAAGCCGCCGGGCAGGGACCACTGGCCCTTCAGGGGCTCGCGGCCTCGCTTCACCAGCAGCACTCTAGCCTGGTGGACGATGACCGCTCCCACGCCTACCAGGGGCGCAAGAGGAAACTCTCTCTGCATGCGATGCCTCGTGTCTCCTCACCTGTAAGATACTGCTTCTATTGGAGATTTGCACAACCAAAGTAATCTGATCGGGCGGCTCAGGCTGGCTCTGCAACGTCCGTTGAGGCGTATCATCAAACATGTGCGGGGGGCAAAGTGAAGGAAATTACGCTGCACATCGATGGGATGCATTGCGGCTCGTGTGTCCGCAGGGTCACTCAGGCTCTGAGCGCGGATAAGGGGTTTCAGGTGTTGGAGGTACGTGTGGGGGCCGCACGGCTCGGCACGTCGGAAGATCCCGCCCCCGTCGATCGCGCGGTTGCGGCGCTGGCCAAGGCCGGGTATCCCGCCCAAGTGGAGCAGACCGTCGATCGATGACGACATCGGTCTCAGAAACGCTGACCCTGCCGGTGTTGGGAATGACCTGCGCCGCATGCCAGCATCATGTGGAGACGGCGTTGCAGTCGACCCCCGGAGTGGAATCGGCGCATGTCGATCTGATGGGGCACAAGGCAACTGTTGTCTATGACCCGCGACTCGCCGACGTGGGTGTACTGGTGACTGCCATCCGCGACGCGGGATACGACTCCGTGCTTCCGGGCCAGGAAGAAACGAACTCCGAGCCTGGCACACAGGCGGAGACCCGCAAGGCTTTCTACGATTCGGCCCTCAAAGCCTGGATCACGATTGTTGCCGGTGCCGTGGCCATGCTGCTGGCGATGCCGCTTGATGCCCACATGGGGTGGTTCGACCGGCTGATCATGGGGCGGTTGCCCTGGCTTTATACCCTCTCACCGGACCTGCTGCGTTGGACGCTCCTCGTCTCAACGGCCGTGGTCATGGTCTGGGCGGGGCGGCCCATCTTTTCGAGTGCCTGGCGGAGCCTGCTTCACGGGAACACCAACATGAATACGCTGGTGAGCCTCGGTACCGGTGTCGCCTTTCTCTATTCGGGCTGGGCCACGCTCCAGCCGGGCGGTGGCAAGCAGGTTTACTTCGACGCGGTTTTGCTCATTCTTGGGTTCTTACTGCTGGGCAAGTCTCTCGAGGCTGGCGCGAAACGGCGAGCACTGGCCGCGCTCGATTCGCTCAGCAAGATGCGTCCTTCCACAGCTCGAAAGGTGCTGGATGGAATGGAGACGATCGTGCCGCTCGAAGAGATCCGTCCCGGCGACATGGTCAAGATCCTGCCGGGCGAGCGCTTCCCGATCGATGCGCAGATTACCGACGGGCGCACGTCGGTGGATGAGTCGATGATCACGGGCGAATCGACTCCGATCGTGCGCGAGGCGGGAGAGCGGGTGCTTGCCGGCTCGTTAAATTACGACGGTGCGGTCATCTGCCGCGCGCAGTCCCTTGGCGAAGAAACCGTGCTTGCGCAGATGACTCGCATGGTGGAGCAGGCGCAAAGCTCACGTACGCCAATGGAGCATTTGGCGGATCGGGCGAGTTCGATCTTCGTGCCGACTGTGATCGGCCTTGCAACCCTCACTTTCGGTCTTTGGGCGCTGGCATCGCACTCGCTTGAAATCGCGTTGGCCAATGCCGTCGCCGTGCTGGTCATTGCCTGCCCCTGTGCCATGGGCCTGGCAATTCCCGCCGCGCTCACAGTGGCGGTGGGTCGCGGCGCGCAGATGGGAGTGCTCTTCAAGGGCGGCGAGGCCATGGAGCAGCTTTCCGCTGTGGATACGATGGTCCTCGACAAGACGGGCACGTTGACCGAGGGACGCCCGGCATTGGCGGCGGTTTTGCCGCTGGTGGGCTATGACGAAAACGAGTTGCTGCGGGTTGCGGCGGCGGCTGAAGAGCAGTCGAATCACCCCATCGCCCACGCAATTGTGGATGCCGCGCGGGCGCGAAGTCTCTCCTGGCGGCCCGCACGGGAGGTACAGATCGTTCCTGGGCGCGGGGTGACAGCCGCGGTCGACGAATACAGCTGCATGGTCGGCAACGAGGCTTTTTTTCGCGAGCTATTCGCCCGGACGTCGAACAGCTTTCCGCCGCCCAAACCCGGCGTCACGCGGCTTTTCATGGCGCTGCAGGGCCAGCTGGCCGGCTGCTTCGATGTGCGCGACGCGCTGCGCGCCGATGCAGTGGCGGCCGTTGCTCACCTGCGCGTAGCGGGTTTACGCATCCTGATGCTGACTGGCGATTCCGCCGCCGCCGCGGCGCCGATCGCCAATCAGGCCGGCATCCACGAGGTAGAAGCCGGACTCGATCCGGCGGCGAAGCTTGAACGCGTGGAGCAATTGCAAAGCACGAAGCGGCGAGTGGCCATGGTGGGCGACGGCATCAACGACGCTGGCGCGCTGGCAAAAGCAGACGTCGGCATCGCCATGGGATCGGGCGTGGACCTCGCCCAGGAAGCCGGCGGTGTGGTGCTGTTGCGCGCGACCCCCACATCCATTGTGGTCGCCTACGAACTGGCCCGCAAAACCCTGAAGGTCATGCGCGAGAACCTTGCCTGGGCGGCTGGTTACAACCTGGTCGGCATTCCCATTGCGGCCGGAGTGCTTTACCCGTTCTTTCACATTCTTTTGACTCCGTGGCTGGCCGCCGCGGCAATGGCATTGAGCTCGGTGAGCGTGTTGCTGAACAGCCTGCGGCTGCGGCGCTGGAAGCCGGTTGAACTCAAGCACGAATCGCCGCGCTAAACTGGATTCAGAGCCCTTTTGTGCGCATCCTCACCCGTTACATTCTCGGCGAGATTCTTTCGCACACGCTGATCGGCGGCGTGATCTTCACCTTCATTCTCTTCATGCGCGATTTGAACCACATCCTTGAGGTGTTGGTTCGCAACAGCTCCACATGGGCTGATGTGCTGCAGGTTTTCGTTCTAAACATGCCGAACACGTTCAAGGTCACGATTCCGATGGCGGTGCTGGTCGGGATCCTACTCGGCTTGAGCCGCCTTGCGGCGGACAGCGAAATCATTGCCATGCGCGCTTCCGGCATGGGCATAGGCTATTTCGTTCGTGTCGCATCGATCATCGCGGTCACGGGAACAGCTCTTGGCCTGGTGAATTCCATCTACGTTGCGCCGCGCGCCAACCAAGCCATTCTCGATTTGCAGCAGGCACTGGAGACTTCGCAGGCCTCCTACGAAATTCAGCCGCGAGTATTTTACGAGGAGTTTCGCAACCGCGTTCTCTACGTGCAAAATGTGCGGGCGGGGACAGGTGCATCGAACTGGGATCGTGTCTTCATGGCCGATGTCACTGATCCCACCACTCCCCTGATCACGACGGCGACTTCGGCGACGGTTGTTAGCGATTCAACGCAGGAATTGCTGATGCGCCTGCGCGACGGCGTGGAGCACGACACGGTGGCCGGGCAGCCCGACCAATACAAGGTGTCGACATTCAAGAGCACCGATCTCCCGCTTCCCCTGAGCCAACAGGGCGAAGTGCACCTTGGACGCTTGGACACCGCCATTTATGCGATGCCCATGAAAACCTTAGAGCAGCGAATCCACGGTCCAGATAGCAATCGGTTTTTGATCGAGTTGCACACGCGCTTTTCTTATCCTGTCGCATGCCTCGTCCTGATGCTCGTCGGTGTTCCCCTGGGTGCGACGTCGAGGCGCGGCGGCAAGAGCTCCGGATTTGTCTTCACTCTTCTGCTGGTTGTCCTTTACTATGTGCTGTCGTTTACGGGCGTCTCCCTGGGACGGCAGGGCAGGCTTTCTCCTTTCTTGGCCGTGTGGCTTGCGAACATCGTATTTGCCACGGCAGGCAGCTTCCTTCTCTGGCAAATGGCCACAGGCAGCCGCCTGCTAAGCGCGATAGGCGGCTTGACCTCGCGCCTTCCCAACTTGAGATTCAAGCCCTCGGATCACGGCAAGTCTCTCACCGGACTCCTTGAGCGAATGCCCCGCATGCCTCGGCGCAACCAGCGCAGCGTCTTTCCGCGCATACTCGATGAGTATGTTATCCGAGAATTCCTGAATGTGTTTTTCCTCGTGCTCGCCGGATTTGTTTTGCTCATGCTGGTGTTCACGTTCTTTGAGCTGATTGGCGACATTCTGCGCAATCACATCTCCCTTACCACAGTCGGCGACTATCTGCTCAACCTGACGCCGAGCATGCTTTATACGATCGCACCGCTGGCCGTGTTGATCGGCGTGCTGGTCACCTTCGGCGTGCTGAACCGCAACAGTGAAGTCGTGGCGATGAAGGCAACCGGAATCAGCCTGTATCGGCTGGTCGTACCCATTGTGTCCATTTCCGCCATTCTTGCGGTCAGCCTGTTTCTTTTCGACGAGTACTATCTTCCCCAGGCAAACCGCCGCCAGGAGGCATTACGGAGCACCATCAAGGGACGCCCGCCGCAAACATTCCTGCAGCCGGAGCGAAAGTGGATGATGGGCGAGCCTCGTCCGGGCGAAGCGAGCCGCATGTTCTACTACCAGTTTTTCGACGCGAACACGAATGGGTTTGCCAATCTCTCGGTCTTCGAATTTGACCGGTCCTCTTTTGCGATCACGCGGCGCATTTTTGCATCGCGCGCATTCTGGAACGAGTCTACTCACTCGTGGACCTTCGAAAATGGCTGGGAGAGGGATTTTAGCGGGGCCACTGAAACCAATTACCGGCAATTCAAGTTCGCATCGTTTCCCGAAATTCATGAAGAGCCATCCTATTTCACCAAGGAGACCAGACAATCGCAGGAGATGAGTTTCGGACAGCTGACTCGCTACATTCGGGACCTGCGCCAAAGTGGGTTCGATACAATGCGCCTCCGCGTGGCGCTGTGGCACAAGCTGGCTTATCCACTCGTCTCCATTGTGATGGCAGTGCTTGCCATCCCCTTCGCGCTTTCGATGGGACGGCGCGGATCCCTCACCGGGATAGCGGTTGCCATTTCGGTAGCTCTTGCCTATTGGGTAATCGATGGCCTGTTCGGCGCAATGGGCGATGTGAACTACCTTCCCGCTGCCCTTGCAGCCTGGAGTCCCGACATTCTGTTCGGACTGACGGGCGGCTACTTCCTTCTGCGTACGCCGACGTAACGCGCGCTTGGCCGAGTCTGCCTAGCCAAGACCACACGTTCGATCCACATTCCCCGTACAATGAAAAGCGATGCTCAACGAGCTAAAACCCCTGTTTGGATACATGCGCCGCTACCGCTGGGGATATCTCTGGGGTACCCTCTCGTGCATCGCGACCAATGCAATCTGGGTCTTGTTTCCGTTGGTCATCGAGCGCGCCATCGATGGCCTGGAGCGCGGGGTCTCACGACGACGCATCCTCCTATTTGCCGGATTGCTAGTTGGCATCGCCCTGACCAAGGGTATCTTCCTCTATGCGCAGCGCTGGATCCTGATCGGAATCTCGCGCGAGATTGAATTCGACTTGCGCAATGATTTGTTCCGCCGACTGGAAATCCAGGACTCAGCGTTTTATCAGCGCTACCGGACGGGCGACATCATGGCGCGTATGACCAACGACCTGAACGCGGTGCGCATGCTGCTGGGGCCAGCGCTGATGTATAGCGCAAACACCATCTTTTTCACAGTAGGGGCTTTGTTCTTCTTACTCCGCATAAGCCCGTATCTCACGCTGGTCGCGTGGGCGCCGATGCCGCTCGCCAGCATCCTGGTGCAATACTTTGGACGCAAGATTCACGACCGCTTCGAACGCATTCAGGAGAGCTTTTCGGAGATTTCCGCGCAGGCGCAGGAAAACTATTCTGGTGCACGGCTAGTGCGTGCTTTCGCCCGGGAAGAATCGCAGATCGGGCTTTTTGAGAAGCTCAATCGCCAGTACATCGCTCGCGCGCAGCGACTGGTTCAACTGATGGGCATGCTGTGGCCCACTCTGGAGTTCATTCTCGGCATCTCGATGATCATCACTCTGCTGGTCGGCGGACATGAAACGATCGCTCATCGCATCACGCCGGGGGAATTTGTCGCTTTCAACACCTACATGATTCTCCTGATCTGGCCGATTATCGCCGTCGGCTGGGTGGTCAACATATTCCAGCGTGGAACAGCTTCGGTCAAGCGCATCGACGAGTTGCTGCGATCGAAGCCGGTGATTGATGACAGCCGGGCAGACTCCTCGATTCCCAGCGGCCTTGTTCTGCGCGGCGAAATTGAGTTTCGCGATTTGACCTTCAGCTACGGCGTTGCGCCAGTTCTGAACGGGATCTCTCTGCGCATTCCCGCTGGATCAAGCCTGGCGATTGTGGGAGCGACCGGATCGGGGAAGACGACCCTTGTCAACCTGATTGCGCGTCTCTATGAAGCACCTATGGGTTCGCTTCTGATCGATGGCCGGCCGGTCAGCGATTACCCGCTGGCCACTCTCCGGCGCAACATCGGCATCGTTCCGCAGGAGACATTTCTCTTCAGCGAGACGATTCGCGGCAACATTGCCCTGGGCGTTCCTGACGCGAGCGCGGAAGACCTGCTTCAGGCTGCCGATGCGGCGCATATCCGGCGCGAGTTCGAGGAGTTCCCGCAAGGGTTCGAGACTGCGGTGGGCGAGCGGGGCCTTACGCTCTCGGGAGGGCAGAAGCAGCGAACCGCGATCGCCCGCGCACTGATCCGGCGTCCCGCAATTCTCATCCTCGACGATGCATTGGCGAACGTCGACACCTACACGGAGGAATGCATCCTGAGCGGGCTGCGCACCTACACTGCGATTGCGACAACGATTCTAATCTCGCATCGGGTTTCAACTGTTCGCAATGCAGATCAAATCGCCGTTCTCGACCATGGCCGCATTGTCGAAGTCGGGCGTCATGAAGAATTGCTGGCGCTGGACGGCTATTATGCCAGTCTTTACCAGAAGCAGCAATTGGAAGAAGAGCTCTCGATCGCTGGCTAGAGCAGTCTCTGAGACCGGAATGCCACGGGCTTTTTGCTACACGCGCAAGATGGTTCGATCATCCAGAGAAATTTGAATGAAACACAATTGTCCCCGGATCAAGCTGTCCAGCGAGAAACCGTTCCGTCAAATTCAGCCTCTCCAGCAGTCTTTTCTCCGGCCGCGGACGCTGTAAGATGCGACAATCGCGGGGCGGTTTCCGGGGCGCGTGCCACTTCTCTCCAGGCGTCGCGAACATTCCTGATGCAGTCAATGGCATGCTCAAATTTTTGCCGCGACGAATCCTGCGAAGCCTGAAGAATCTGCGCAAAGATCGAAGCATAAAACTCGCTAAGCACCTTAGCGGGTCTGCCGCCGATATCCATCCGCAGACGAGCCTGAAGGTGCATGATGACATCGAGCGTCCGCTTGACTGCGATGCGCCGGGCAGCGATATCGCCGCGCTCTAGCGCATGGGTCGCGTCGTAGAGAAATCGGATCATCCCATCGTAGAGTGCCACCACAAGATCCACAGGCGATGCACCTTCTAGCGCATGTTGCTGATAGGTCGACATTCCGCTCCTTATCCGTTCTGGTTTTCGTTGTAGCCGGTAATCGCCGAGTAAAGCTCGTTGACGCTGTCAAGCTGCGATGGCAATTCCTGCAGAATCTCGTTGGCACTGTTCAGTTCCGCGGTCAGGCTGGTCTGCTGGGCCGAAATCAAGCTCTCTTCCTTGGAGATATTTGCATTCAAACTAGATTCGACTGAACTATTCGCATTCTGCGCAAGCTTCAACACCCCGGTTGAAGAGCCCGTCCCCGCGCCTTCCAGCATGTTTGAGAATGCGGCACCCCAGCTGTTTGCGTCCTGGAAGAAGCTCACGACACCGCTGTAATCCGTGTTCAGCAAGGAATCCAACGTGTTCGCGTCGAAGGTGAGCGAACCGTCGTTGTTGACGCTGATGCCAAGAGCGGTCAGACTGTCGATATCCGATGAGTCGTTGTAATTCAAGCTGGTAGCTGATCTATTCGATGCGTCGTAGACATTCGATGTGATGGTGAGAGTTCCTGCAGAACCGCTTGTTGCAGAGGTGAAGGTCAGGCCCGTTCCCATCTCATTGACCTGTGCTGAGACACCAAGCTGTGCGACGTTAATCGCCGAGGCCAAACCAGAAAGGGTGGCTGGCGTCGAGGAGTCGCCAACATGAATCGTCTGTCTCACACCGTTTCCGACCTGGATGGTGAGATAGCCGCCGAGCGTATCGCCGCTGTTTTGAACGGACCCAAGAGTGCCTGTGTCGGGCGATGTCCCTGAATAGCCCGAGTCTTGGTAATTAAGCTCCGACGGAGTGTTGGCCTCAATCGACGAAATCGCGGACAGTGCGCCATTGGTTCCTGAGGCCAGGTTCACGAGCGCGAGAGAGGATTCTCCGTTCGCGGTTACCACAGACGCTGTCACCCCAGAGCCTGGAATTGCAAGGCCCGAAGTGACGTTCAGTGCCTCGCCGTCAGACGAAGAAAGAGTCAGCGTCGACGACGAGCCGTTATCGGCGATGGCGGAAGCAGTAAGGCCCAACGTGGAAGAGTTGGTATTGATATAGCTTTCCAGATCCGCCAGCGTTGTGCCGCCCTCGGCCGTCTCAACGTCGTCCATTGAAATGGTTTGCGACGCTGCGCCGCCTACCTGAAAGGTAAGCTCGCCGCACAACTGCGGCGTGGCTCCGGTGAGAAGAGAGACATCGCTTGACGTGATCGTGCCGCTCGTGCCGCCTGCCACGCCAGAATAGGCCACTGCCGTGTCGCCCGCGGCAGAGTTGATCGCGGCGGCCAATCCTTCGAGGGTATTGAAATCAGGATTGGAGCCTGTATAGAAAGTGCCGTCGCCTGACGTGCCCGGACCGATCTGGATGATCTCTTGCGTACCGTTGCCCAGATTGATTGTCATCGATCCCGAAAGTGTCGTGCCGCCGTTCGTGGATACGGAATCGAGGTACCCACTCGGACTCAGTTCGTTCATGCCGCCGAGCAATTCCTGCTGCAAAAGCGAGAGTGAGGGAGAACCAAAAAGTGGTTCCGGGTTGCCTGAGCTGTCGATTCCCTCCTGCGTGTTCAGTGCGCTGACCAGTGAATTGTAGTCGCTGACAAATTGATTCACCGTGCTCTCGACATCGGTGTTGTCATTGCCAATGACGATCTGTACCGGAGTTGACGAAGAGGACAGCAATTGAAACGTCAGGCCTGGAATCAGATTGGAGACCGTGTTGGAGGCACTGCTGATGTTGGCCTTGCCATCGATGGTCAGATCGGCATCTTCTCCGGTAACCGCCGAGGTATAACCCAAGGCGCTCGATGACGTATCGGCAAGGCTGGAATTCACCGACAGGGTCCCGGCGGCTCCCGCGGTAGCTGAAGTCAGCGCAAGGCTCACCGTCCCGTCCGTGTTGGTGGTCGTCGCGGCGGATACGAGCGAGGAATCGTTGGTTTGAAGGTATTGAGCCAGATCGGCGACGGTTGCGCCCCCTGTGGAGGCACTTACCTGCGTCATCGAAATGGAGACAGCGGAGCCGTCCCCAACCTGGATCGAGATCGAACCAGAAAGGGTATCGCTGCTTCCCACCCCCTGCAAGCTGCCGCTCGATGCGGTTGCGCCCTGCGACCCGGCTGTACCGGTTCCTGCGGTTCCCGAATAAGTGAGAAGCTTGCCTGTCCCGACAATCGAATTCTGGCTGACGGTGATGTTCCCGGAAGCGCCAGAGATATTCGAGGTCAGGCTCAACCATGATCCGTTCGAATCGCCCTCGATATTCGCCGTGATGCCCACATTGGACCCGTTGATCGCTGAAGCCAGCGCGGACAACGTATCGTTTCCGCTGCCCGTGTAAGTCGTATTGCTCGCCGAAGAACTGGGCGCTGCGCCGATCATGAAGGTCTCTGCGTCCCCGTCGCCGACTTGCAGCGTGATGGACCCCGATAGCGTGCTTGAGGAACTAGCTACCGTCGCCAGGTATCCGCTCGACGTCTGGGCGAGATGATTGACGGTGACCGTGTGCGTGCCGGCAGTGGCCGAACTCGACGCCGAGGCGAGCTCGAGGACATTGGTATCGGAGCTGGAGCCTGTCTTTTGCGCGAGGACTCCGTTGAAGTCGGTCAACGAGCTCATGTCATTGGCAAGATTGGAGAAGAGTGTTCCAAGATTTGACAGCACCGAGTCCTGGCTTTCCAGCGAAGTCAGCTGGTTTTTCCAGGGAGTCTCGACGTTTTGGAGATTGCCCACGATTTCAGAGACGGTTTGACTCACGTTGAAGCCGGCGCCGCTGGTCGGCGATCCGAAACTGAGGCCTACAGTTCCCATGGTGCACTCCGCAGAGAGATTGGAGCATCGGGCGTGCCAAAGAGCGACGAGCCGGATTGGAAAAATCTCATCGGTTTAGATCCTCCGGCACGAAGACAGGAAGGAGAAGGGCGTCGCGAGGGCGCCCTTCCCGGAGCGAAGGAAGCGGGTTATTGCAGGAGTTTCGTCACTTCCTGCTGCATGCTATTGGCCTGCGCCAGAGCCGAGATGCCGGTCTGGCTGAGGATTTCGTATTTGGACATGTTGGAAGTCGCGGACGCATAGTCGGTGGCCTGGACTGCGTTTTGCGCCGACTGCACGTTCTCCTGTTGTGTCGAGAGCACCTGGCTGACGGCATTCAGTGTGTTGATCTGCGCGCCGATGTAGCCATCCTGCGCTGCGACATCGGTGATGGCGGAGTTGAGAGCGGTCAGGGCCGTTTGCGCATCCGACTCGTTGGACAGATCGGTGGATACCAACGACTCGCCTGCATTGTCCGAATAACTGATGGTTGCCGCGCTGCTGGCCGAAGTATCAGTAGCTGCCGCCGTTGATGCAGCCACTGACTTTGTGCTGGTGGCATCGGCAATGCCGGTCGCGTTCGTCTCAATGCCGGTGGTGAAGTAAGTTGAGCCCGTGAAGCCCACGCTGCCTAGATGGCCAGCGGCATTGTCGTACAGGCTCGAGACAACCTGGATGTTGCTGTTGCTCGCCGTCAGGGTCAGCGTGCCGCCGCTCAGGCTTGCAGTGACCCCGAGGTTTGCATCGTTGATATTCGTCTCGAGATCGGCGAGTGTGCCCGTATTGGCGCCGCCGCTGCTGTTGCTCGCCATTGCGATCTGGTGTTGCTTGCCATCGGCAGTCGTAATGGTGACGGCATCGGAATTGTCATTAAAAGTATCCGCGCCCGCTGATGCGGTAATCGTGCCGAGCGTGCCGACACCCGTCCCGCCGCCGATACTTCCGGTGCTGGTGATCTCGATGCCGGTATGGGTGCCGGCGGTGGAATCGCCTGCCGCAGTCCCTGTGGTGAGTTGCGCGGTCAAGCCGTAACCGGAACTGTTGATGGCGCTAATCAAGCCGCCAACCGTGAGATTCCCAGCTGGAACGGCAACGTTATGGCTGAGCGTCTGGCCGTTCACCAGTTGCGTGACTTCAATACCATCGCCGCTAGCTAGCGTGTCATCAAGCCCGGCGTTGTGGCCAGTCACAGACAGATCGATGAAAGTGTTGCCGTCGCCTGTGCTATAGGCCATGGCACCGCCGGTATCGCCCACGTTGGACGACGACAGCGAACGGATGTTGAGAGCATCGATGGCGGAACCGGCCGTTGAAGAATCGCCCGTATAGATGTTGGTGTTGGAATTGAAAACGGCCTGATTGTTGTAAGTGGTGGTCGAGCCAATGTTCGAGATTTCCGACAGGATCGACTGGTACTCCTGGTTGGCCGCAGTGTCCTGCGAAGAATTGAGGGTGCCGTTCGAGGCTTCGGTAGCCAGCGTAACGGCCCGGTTGAGCAGGCTTGTCACTTGCGAGAGCGCGCCGTCGGCCACCTGTAGCATGCCTACACCTTCAGTGGCGTTGGTTTGCGATTGCGTGAGCGCCTGCTGGTTTGCCTGCAGGCCGTCGACCAGCGAGAGGCCGGCAGCATCATCCGCGCCGGAGTTGATCTTCGATCCCGAAGACAACTGCTGCAGCACGGTATTCAGGCTGTTGTTACTGTTGTTCAGGTTATTTTCCGCGTAGACCGCGGAGAGATTGTTCAGGACACCCAGGGACATGGGTTTCTCCTTGTAAGATGCGTGAATTTGCGGCACTCACGCGAGCATGCGCCCCATGTTTTTGTGTTGCGCCGGGCTGCTGCTCGCGGAGATCTTCCGCTGCATCTGGCGCGTTCTTCGGCCCGTGCGGGGGCGACTTTATGGAGGGGCTGGGAATGTCCGTGATACGGACAGCGGGTGCGCCCGGTTTCTAATCTTTGTGAACCGCTCACCTTGCTTGCCGATAACCTCCTCGAAGGAGCGCTGCCCCGATGATTCAGCTGACCCGGCTCAATGGAAATCCCATGATGTTGAACAGCGACTTGATCAAGACAGGAGAAGCCTCGCCGGACACGATGCTGACGTTGATCAACGGCGAGAAGCTGATTGTCCGCGAAGAACTGGAGGAAGTGATGCGGCGCGTTCTGGAGTATCGGGCGCGGCTGCTGGCGACGGTTGCGCGGCGCGTGCCTTCTCCGGAGGATCTTGCGGGAATCGCTGCGCAGACGAGCCTGAACCGGGAAGATGCGCCGGTCGGAACCGCGGCGCGACGGGGATAATCGCGCAACATTGCAACCTGGCGTCTACTCAAGGAGCGTCGATCATGGATAAGGCAAGCTTCAGCGGCGTGATTCTGGCGATTACCGGAATCATCGCCGGCTTGCTGATTGAAGGCGGCAGCTTACGGCAGATTCTGCAGCCGACGGCGGCGCTGATTGTGTTTGGAGGCACGATGGGCGCGGTGTTGCTGCAGTTTCCGCTGACGACGGTGGGCGCGGCCTTTGGGAGGATGACATCTGTGTTTCGTGCGCCACGCAAGGAAAACGTCGCACTGGTCGAGCTGCTCGTGTCGTTTGCCAACAAAGCTCGTCGAAACGGCGTGGTTTCGCTGGATGCGGATCTTGGGTCGATCCAGGATCCTTTTCTAAAGCAGGCGTTGATGCTGGCGGTGGATGGGACCGAGCCCGCGGAGTTGCGCAAGATCATGCGTGTCATCATGGACTCGAGGACTGAGAGCGACGATCGCTTGCCATC
Organism: Occallatibacter sp.; assembly: GCA_035508975.1. Taxonomy (GTDB): domain Bacteria; phylum Acidobacteriota; class Terriglobia; order Terriglobales; family Acidobacteriaceae; genus Telmatobacter. The sequence continues at coordinate 53,609 of DATJMC010000020.1, read as the reverse complement.
GGTCTTTGAATCGGCTGGAGGTTTTTCTCCGACGATTGGCATTTTGGGGGCAGTGCTGGGACTCATCCAGGTGATGCAGCATCTCGACAACATTCAGGAGGTGGGGAGAGGGATTGCGGTCGCATTTGTGGCGACGATTTACGGAGTTGGAGCCGCCAACCTGTTCTTTTTGCCGTTTGCGGGCAAGATGCGCATTCAGCTTCGCGAAGAGCATCTTCGTCGGGAGATGATGCTGGAGGGAGTGATCTCGATATTGGAGGGGATGAACCCACGCATGCTGGACGTGAAGCTCGCGGGCTTTTTGAACGATTCCGGCCGACGACAAAGGGAGCGGGCGGCATGAATCCGCGGGTTCATCGAAGCCGCGTCACACACGATCGCTGGCTGGTTTCGTACGCGGATTTCATTACCCTTCTTTTCGCGTTTTTCGTGGTGCTTTACGCATTCGCGCGATCAGATCACAAGAGGCAAGTGCAGGTGTCCGCGTCGATCGACAGTGCGTTCAAGTCGCTGGGGCTTTTTCCTCAGACAGGGCGGCGCGCAGGAAAGAGCGCGCCAAATCCTTCCGGCACCGACCCGGCAGTAATTCCAATGAATATTGTGATGGGTGAGGAAGTGCTGGCGCCGGCGCGTGTGAAGGACGATCTTGAGGCGATGCGGCATGAATTAAGCCAGAGGTTGTCGAACCAGGTCGCACATCATACGGTGTCGATTGCGATGGGGCGCGAAGGCCTGGTCATCAGTCTTCGCGAAGCGGGATTCTTCGATTCCGGCTCGGCTACACCGCGGTTGGGGACGGTCGAGACTTTGCAACCGATCGCCGATGCTCTGGCTCATACGCCCTACGACGTGCGGGTGGAGGGACACACAGACAACGTGCCCGTGCACAATGCACTGTTCGACTCGAACTGGGAGCTGTCGGCTGCGCGCGCCACCCACATTGCCCGACTGCTGCTCGAGATGCAGGCTGTTCCCTCGGATCGGCTGTCTGCTGCCGGTTATGCGGAGTTTCATCCTGTGGCTAGCAATGCAACGGAACAAGGCAGAGCTGAAAACCGGCGCGTCGACCTGTTGATTCTCCCGCGCACGGAAGTGAATTTTGCGGCCGGAGGAGACACGACGTTTCCCGGCAGGTGGGCGCGGATCACGGACGGCGACGAGGAAGGCGATTCTCATTAGTCGCGGCTTCCGCTATTCGATTCCCAGGACCTTGACGATGACGCGCTTGCGGCGCTGGCCATCGAACTCCGCGTAGAAGACCCGCTGCCAGGTGCCCAGATCAAGACGGCCATTGGTGATTGGTAGTGTGGTCTCGTGGTGGAGCAGCAGCGATTTCAGATGAGCATCGCCATTGTCTTCGCCGGTCTGGTGGTGTTTGTAGTCAGGACGTGCGGGGGCGAGCTGCTCGAGCCACTTGCCGATGTCTTCGATCAGGCCGCTCTCCAGATCATTGACGTAGACCGCGGCAGTGATGTGCATCGGCGACACAAAGCAGAGGCCGTCTTTGACCCCGCTGCGGCCGACGATCTGCTCTACCTTATCGGTGATGTGAACCATTTCTCTGCGTTTCCTGGTTTCGAAGACAAGGTATTCGGTATGACTCTTCATTGGTCCTCCGGCTGGTTTGAGCCTTCCAGACCTTATCCTAAAGACTGTCGTGGCCCACACACCTGCGCAAAGCGCCGAAGCACTTTCACAACGCGGCATTGAACTGCTCGCGGAGAATCAGCCCTCAGAGGCGGCACGGGCGTTTCGCCAGGCGATCGCAACCGATCCCCAGCACTTTGAGGCGCATCATGGGCTGGTGCGTTCGCTGCGCGATGCGGGCCAACTGGAGCAATCTGTGGGTGCCGCATTGGCGCTGACCGCGCTGACGCCGGATGATCCTCTGGCGCATACTGCGTTGTCGATTTCGCTGCAAACGGCCGGACATGTACCCGAGGCGGAGGCTGCGGCAGCGCGGGCGCGCATTTTGGAGTGGAAGATACAGTTGCAATCTCACGAAGGTCCAGATGGCCCAAAAGAACCCTGATCATGCGCGCGGACCGGCAAAACGCTTGCGACGCATGCATCAGTGGCTGGAGCGTGCCTATGGACCTCAGCAATGGTGGCCGGCAAAGACGCGATTTGAAGTGGTGATCGGTGCCTACCTGACGCAGAACACGTCGTGGAGAGCCGTGGAGAAGTCTTTGAAAAACCTGCAAGTGGCAGATGCGATGACAATTAACGGCATCCGTACGCTATCGATGTCTGAATTGCAGGAGCTGATCCGACCCTCGGGCTTTTTTACGCGCAAGGCTCCGGCATTGAAGGCCTTTGTGTCGATGCTGGATTCGGAATTTGAGGGCTCGCTCGATATTTTGGCTGACATGCCAACGAATCGACTGCGCAAGCGTCTGCTGGAGTTGCCGGGGGTGGGGCTTGAGACCGCAGATGCGATTCTGCTCTACGCTCTGGGACATGCCGTTCCTGTCGCGGACGAATATTTGCGCCGGGTAGTTGAGCGGCATGGACTGTTCACTAAAGCTCCGAAGAAGAATCGGGGAGGATATGAGGCACTTGTTTCGTTGACTCGCGCTGCATTCGCTGAAGATGCGGCGCGTATGCGCGAGCATCTTTATGGGGAGTTCCACGCACTGATTGTTGCCGTCGGCAAGGCGCATTGTTCGAGAACGCCAAGTTGTCAGGGCTGTCCTCTGGCAAGGGATCCGCATCTCGGGTGATGCTAGATGAAAGAGTGAGGAAAAAATCGAAAGCAGTTCACAAATCTAATTCTGTAAATAATTGAATTTAGATAATTTAGATTTTTGCGATTCATCGCTTGACAAAGAATTCCAACCTGTAGGAATCTAGCGAAGAAAAGGCGAATATCGTCTCGTGCCTATGCCATCCGCTTCGACTTTGCTTCGTGTCCAAATCGAACGATCTCTCGAACAGCGGTTTCCCTCCGCGCTGACCGTCGCACCTCGATGCATTCGCGCGGTTACGCAAACTGGAATCGGGAAGATCGATGCCTTACTGGACGGTGGCCTGCCGGTCGGAGCGATCAGTGAGATCACCGGACCTGACTCGTCAGGACGTACAAGTCTTACTTTCGCTTTTGTGGCGCAATGTATTGCAAAAGGACAGAGTTGCGCATGGGTAGATGCTGCCGATGCACTCGACCCGGAATCAGCCGCGGCGAGCGAGGTGGAACTGCAGCGGCTGCTGTGGGTACGATGCCAAAATCAAGAACAGGCATATACTGCCAAGCCCTTAGCTCGACTGGACCAGGCACTTCGCGCAACCGATTTGCTGTTGCAAGTGGGAGGGTTTGGGGCGATCGTGCTAGATCTCGGCAACACTGCGCCTAAGCATGGCACGAGGATTCCGCTGGCGACCTGGTTTCGCTGGCGCCAGGCGGCTGACCGCACACGTTGCTGCCTTGTTGTGTTGGGCAAGATGGCTTACACACAGTCAAGCGCGGCCGCGTCGGTGGAGTGCGCTCCGCTCGAAGTCCATGCAGCCGGTGAGACTGTGCTTCAGAAGTTTTCGTTCACTGTCGCACGAAGGCGGGAGCGATTTGCATCCTCCACAGGCGGCATGCGCAAGCCTCCCGTTTCCACGTGGTCTGCGAGGACGTCTTGGGACGTGGAGAAACGCGCATGACGCAGGAATTATATGCGTGCGTGCACGTCGCAGAGTTCCCTGCACAAGCCCTGCTGCGGCTGAGGCAGGAATTGAAATCCCAACCAGTCGTGGTGCTGGATGGACAGGCACCGGAGGAATTCGTCTGTGCTATGAACCTACCGGCAGAGCGTCGTGGTGCTGCAATTGGCATGACGCGCCTGGAAGCGGAGAGTCTTCCAGATTTTAAGCTGCTGCCACGGTCAAGGGCTACAGAAGCCGCATCGCGCGCCGTTCTGCTGGAATGTGCGGCAACATTTTCCCCGCGCATTGAGGAGGTGAGCCGCGGAAATGAATGCGGGCTTGTGCTGGATATAGCTGGGACGACGCGGCTCTTCGGAGCGCCACAACAACTGGCTGAGCAAGTGCGTACGGCATTGCTGCAGGCAGGTTTTCGTGCATCGATTGCGGTGGGCGGGAATTTTGAAACCGCTCGATTAAAAGCGAAAAATACGCGGGGAATCACGATCATTCCCGAGGGTAAGGAAGCTGAAGCATTGGTTAGCCTGCCGATAAGCGAGCTGGATCTAAAAGAAGAGCCCCGCGAAACCTTCGCAGGTTGGGGAATTCGCACTCTGGGCGAATTGGCCCAGCTGCCCACGACGGAACTGGTAACGCGCATGGGCCAAGAGGCATCCGTCTGGCAGCAACTTGCGCGGGGTGCGGCTAAACATACGTTCCAGCCGATCGAGCCAGAGATTTCTCTGCGGGAAATCTGCGAGATGGAAAAGCCGGTGGAGCAGGTGGATTCCCTGCTCTTTGTTGCCGCGCGCATGATCGACTGCCTTGCGCTGCGCGCCGCCGGGCATGCGCTGGCACTGGCATCGTTGCAGGTGGAGATGAAGCTGGACGGCGGGAGCGTGCATCGGAGAACGATTCGGCCGGCACTGCCAACCATCGATCGCAAAATCCTGCTGAAGCTGCTGCAGTTGGAGATTGCAGCGCATTCTCCGCCAGCGGCGGTAGTGGCGCTCACTCTGAGCGCGGAAGCAGGAGCCTCTAGCAAGGTGCAGATGGGGCTTTTTATGCCGCAGGTTCCAGAGCCTTCACGCCTCGATGTAACGCTGGCGCGGCTGAAATCCATTGTGGGAGATGATCGCGTAGGCTCCCCCGTGCTGGAGGATAGCCATCGTCCGGGAAGCTTTCACATGGAGGGCTTCGCGGTGCGTAGCGAGAAGAATGATGAACATGCAGAGCTGCAACCACGCATAGCCTTGCGCCGCGTGCGGCCTCCGGCGCTAGTATGGGTCACACTACGTGCGGCAAAGCCTGCGTTTTTTCGCGACCATCAATCCAGATATGAAGTCGAAGCAGCCTATGGTCCGTGGAGGACCGCGGGATGCTGGTGGACGACGGAAGGATGGGATGACGAGGAGTGGGACGTGCTGGCTTCGAGAAGCGATGGCGCTCGCGTCGCGTGCCTGCTGGTGCGCGATTGCCACAGGAATGAGTGGCGGCTCGAGGCGCTTTATGACTGAGCGCGCCGAATACGTGGAACTACATGCGGCCAGCGCCTTCAGCTTTCTCGAAGGCGCTTCACAACCAGAGGGACTGACTGAGCGCGCACTGGAGTTGGAGATGCCATCGATTGCATTGGCAGATCGCAATGGTGTCTATGGCGCCGCGCGGTTCCACACCTCGGCTGTGCGCAATAAGATCAAGGCGCACATTGGCGCGGAGATTGCCGTTTCGTCTTTCGGCAACAGGCTCACGCCATCGGAGTGGATGCCGCATCAGCATCCGCCGGATCCGCCGCGGATCACGCTGCTGTGCGCGTCGCAAGCCGGATACCAGAATCTCTGCCAGCTGATTACGCGCTTCAAGATGCGCGAGAAGACCAAGGCGGAAGGCGCGGCAACACTCGAAGATCTTGAAGAATTTTCATCGGGCCTGATCTGCCTGACAGGTGGCGAAGAAGGGCCTCTAGCTGCCGCCCTCGCGCGCGAAGGACGCGAGGGTGCCCGAACGATCGTTGAGAAGCTGGCTACTGTCTACGGGCGACGCAATGTATATCTGGAGCTTCAGCGGCACCAGCTGCGCGATGAAGAGCTACGCAACCAGGCTGTTTTGGAACTGGGATCGGATCTCCACTTGCCTGTGATTGCAACCAACGGTGTGCGCTATGCGGCGGAGCAGGATCGAGAGCTGCTCGATGTCTTCACGTCGATTCGTCACCACACGACGCTGGATGAGTCGGGACGCCTTCTCGATCGAAATTGTGCTCGGCATCTGCGCTCTCCGTATGCGATGACTTCCATTTTTCGCGATATACCCGAGGCCATTGCCAACACGCGCATCGTCAGCGATCGACTCGAATTCACACTCGACAATCTCGGGTATCAGTTTCCGCTCTATCCCGTGCCGGACGGGGAGACGATGGACAGTTTTCTCGAGAAGCGAGTAGATGAAGGCGTGCGCAAACGCTACGGACGACCGGACAAACTGCCTTTGTACGAGAAGGCACGCGCGCAGGTGCGGCATGAGCTGAAGCTCATCGCCAGGCTGGGATTTGCAGGCTATTTTTTGATTGTCTGGGACATCATTCGCTACTGCCAGAAGCAAGGCTTTCTTGTACAGGGGCGCGGGTCCGCGGCCAATTCAGCAGTTTGTTATGCGCTGGAGATCACGGCCGTTGATCCAATCGGGATGGAACTGCTCTTTGAGCGATTCTTGAGCGAGACCCGCGGTGAATGGCCCGACATCGATCTCGATCTTCCGTCCGGCGATCAGCGCGAGCAGGTGATCCAGTATTTGTACGATCACTATGGCGCACTGGGCGCGGGAATGACGGCGAACGTGATTTCATATCGAGGACGTTCGGCGGCACGCGACGTGGGCAAGGCTCTTGGCTTCGATGAGGAGCAGCTTACGCGCCTTGCGAGTCTGGTGGGCCACTGGGAGTGGCGCGGCACGAATGACACGATGGGGAAGCACTTTGAGCAAGCAGGCTTTGACGTACGGCATCCGCGTATCGCGCGCTACCTCAACCTTTGCTTGCGCGTGCAAGATTTACCGCGGCATTTAGGACAGCATTCGGGAGGTATGGTGATCTGCGCGGGAATGCTGAATCGCGTGGTGCCGATCGAGCGTGCCTCGATGTCGGGACGGACCATTATTCAGTGGGACAAGGAAGATTGTGCCGACCTGGGGCTCATCAAGGTGGACCTGCTGGGTCTAGGCATGATGGCGGTGCTGAAGGATTCACTGGAGCTGATCCCCCGCCACTACGGAAAGACGGTCGATCTGGCCGCACTACCAGAAGACGCACTAGTCTATCAGACGTTGCGCAAAGCAGATACCGTGGGCATGTTCCAGGTGGAGAGCCGCGCGCAGATGGCCTCGATTCCACATAATGCGCCGACACGCTTTTACGATCTGGTTGTGCAGGTGGCAATTATTCGTCCCGGGCCGATCGTGGGCAAGATGATGCATCCTTACATGCAGCGCAGGCAGAACAAAGAGGAAGTCACCTATCCACACCCGATGCTCGAGCCGGTGCTTAAGCGAACGCTCGGTGTCCCACTGTTTCAGGAGCAGTTGTTGCGCATGGCGATGACGATTGCAAGTTTTTCCGGCGCGGAGGCAGAGGAGCTGCGGCGGGCTGTGGGGATGCGCCGGTCGATGCAGCGAATGAAAGATCTGGAAGAACGGCTGCGCTCCGGAATGACGCGCAATGGTGTCGAACAGATAGCGCAGGACAACATTGTGCAGGCAATCTCGTCATTTGCGATGTATGGATTTCCCGAGTCGCATGCAGCCAGCTTTGCACTGCTTGCCTATGCTTCAGCGTATCTCAAGGTACATTACCTGGCTGCGTTCACCTGTGGCCTGCTAAACAATCAACCGATGGGGTTCTACTCACCTGCGGTGCTGATCAAGGATGCGAAGAGGCACGGATTGCGCGTGAAGCCGATCGACGTTCATCGTTCGGAGTGGCTCTGCACGCTGGAGACGGAACCCGACGGCTCGCATTCCCTAAGAATCGGCATGAATTATGCGAAGGGATTGAGGCAGGCGTCCGCAGAGGCAATTCAGGCAGCAAGAAGGCGGCACGGCGAATTCACATCTGTAGATAACCTGGCATTTAGGGTGCCAGAGCTGAACCGCAAGGAATTGGTTTTGCTGGCGCGGATTGGTGCATTGAATACGCTGGATGCGGTCGAGCACCGGCGCGATGCGCTGTGGCAGGTGGAGCAAGCAGGAAGACCGGTGGGGCCGTTGCTGCGCACGGGACCAATCGAAGAGGATAACCCGGGTGCAGCCATGCCACTGCGCAAGATGACCACCGACGAGCGCTTGGCTGCTGACTATTCGGGGACAGGGCTCACAACGAGTCCGCATCCTATGGCCTACCAGCGGGCCGTGTTGCGCGCCCAAGGCATTCTCACCACCGAGGAGTTGGCCTGCGCGGGCAGCAATCACTTTGTGCGCATCGCGGGCTGCGTGATTGCAAGGCAGCGGCCGGGCACCGCAAAAGGTTTCGTATTTTTGTCGCTCGAAGATGAGACTGGAATCGCAAACGTAATCATTACGCCAAACACCTTCGAACGTGAGCGCATCATAATCACACGCAGCCGATTTCTGCTTATCGAAGGACCGTTACAAAACCAGGATGGAGTTATCCACGTGAAGGCTTACCGGATCGTGCCCCTCGATATCACCACTGCCCCGACGCGATCGCGTGACTTTCACTAGGTATTCAATTGGCCTTCATCTGTAGCGATTGTCAGAGTGACGAATTAACTCTCGATCTGGGAACCACCACACATGCACGAAAGATTCGTTCAAGAGCGTAATTTGGAGTAGCGGATTAAAAATTCTACTCCAACCTGACAGGAACGAAGCCGCACGGATCAGCGAAGCGCAGCGGGAGAGCAAAGGCAATTGACCAGCGCTTCAAATCCCTTTCCGGTCGTTCATTTGCTGCCCTGCAAGAACTCCATTAATGCCGCTCTTGCTGGAAGCCTTCTGGAGCTTATCAATGCGCCCGCGGTTGTTTATCTTCCGGGAATCCCGCCTAAACGCGATGCGCAAGGGAATCCATGGACCATCCACTTAAAGAACCTTGTACCCGCGCCGGTAACCGTGTCCGGAGACAGGACACCCTTTCAAACAGAGATTCACGTGGGCCAGTCTGTTCGATTTGCTCGAACGGGAGCATCTACCTCTTCAAGAGATAGCCATGATCGGGACGAAAGAGTAGGCTCGTACGTTGAGGGGGCCGAGCTGTGTACTCGCAGCATGAAGGCACCTGCTGGGGCAGCTATGTCGTTCGAGATCCTCACTCCATCTGTCCTTTCCATTGGTGGCGGGACATTCAGCAAAACGTCCGAGATTTTGAAACGCCTAAACTTCCGGAATCCGCTCATCGTGACCGACGCATATCTTGTGCGCCTGGGTCTGGTTGAGGTCTTGCGCAAGCAGGCCGAGAGCGCTGGCATTGCCTGCGAGGTTTTCTCAGGAACTGTTCCGGACCCGACAACGGAGGCGGTAAACCAAGGCCTGCATGCGTTCATTGAAGGCAAGCATGATTCTCTGGTAAGCCTGGGAGGCGGAAGTGCGATCGACTTGGCGAAGGCCGTGGGCGTTCTTGCCGTCAATGGCGGTTGCATAAGCGATTACAAAGTTCCGAGCGAAATTCCGAAGAAAAGCCTTCCGCATGTCGCGATTCCAACGACGGCGGGAACCGGTTCGGAGGTTACCAGATTTACCGTGATCACTGACTCGGAGACAGGTGAGAAGATGCTCATCGCCGGCGCAGCCCTGGTGCCATCGGCGGCGATCGTCGACTTTGAGTTATCGATCAGCATGCCTGCAAGGCTTACCGCCGACACAGGCACAGATTCTCTCACGCACGCCATCGAGGCGTACGTAAGCAGGAAGGCCAATGCTCACACCGACATTTTTGCGAAGACGGCAATGAAAACCATCTGGGAGGAGCTACCAAAAGCCTATAGGGAACCGAACAACCGAAGGGCGCGGGAACGGATGATGCTGGCAGCGACGCAGGCGGGAATGGCGTTCTCGAACGCAAGTGTCGCCTTGGTTCATGGAATGAGCCGGCCGATCGGAGCCCATTTTCATATACCGCATGGGCTCTCGAACGCCATGCTTCTGCCCGCCGTTACCGCGTTTTCAGTGAAGGCAGCCGAACGCCGCTACGCAGATTGCGCGCGAACCATGGGGATCGCGGACCGATCGCAGTCAGATGCCGAAGCGGGAAGGACGCTGGTCGACGCACTCTTCGCAAGAAACCAGGAGCTCGATGTACCTTCTCCGCGCAGACACGGTGTTCCCAAGGAACGATTTGTCGCGTTGATTCCGACAATGGCGAAGCAAGCGCTTGCTTCCGGCTCGCCCCAAAATAATCCGCGTATCCCTACGAGCGAAGAAATCGAAGAGATCTATCGCCAGATTTGGGATTGACTGCGCCGTGATCACCTTGCAACAAGACTTGAGTGACGGCGCTTCGGGAGCAAACAGTATGCTCTATTTCGGCGCTTCAGCTGCCGCGTTGGCTGCCGGTTCGGTACGATTCAATTTGTCGTAGAGCGACGTAACGGGAGTGACGAGGGGATCCTGTTTGGCCGCTGAGACGGCAAAGATGCGGATGTTGTCGTTGTCCGGAAGCTTGAGCGTCTGAGCGCCTGGAGGTACATCGATCGAATACACGAAAAGATACGAATACTGATAGGGTTCGTTGAGTCCCTCGCTGGTGTGATGGTGCGAGCAGTACCAGGCGAGGTCAGCCGTTTTCACATAACCCGGCGTGAGTCCGATGTAGTCCTCAGGAAAGCGCGGAGACGGAGCGCGCGCTTCGCGGGCCTGGAAGTCGGGCGGAGGCCAAATCGCGTGATTCGCGGAGATCGCCCAATCCCGCTCCGCCGTGGCCTTCCAGATACGCGAATCCCATTGGCCGATCCATCCATTCCACGATTCAACGTTCAATTCAGTGGAGCGGTCACCGGCACGGAAAGCTGCCTTCTGGTCACCTTCTGAAGATGCCGCGAGGAGATAGACGCGATTGAAGCCGCCCGCGGGAAGATGAAGCGTCTGACCCTTCGCAACCATCGCATCGGGAACGCCGGTCTTGGCGGGCTCGAGTTCGAAGTGGATTCCGGCAAAATCGATTTGCGAGGGGAGCATCTCCGCGGGCATCGCGTTGCCCTTTCCGTCCATGCCGCCGCCTTGCGTGGCCGTATCGTCGTTACTGGCGGCGTCAAGGTCGTAGTTCACTTTGATCGGCTCGGAGCGGGGCGACTCGAGGCGGCGCGGTGATGGCGCCAGCGTGAGCGCGAAGGTGCGGGGCTGATACGCGTTGAAAGAGGTCAGTAATGCGCCTTGGCTTATTTCCGCCGATCCAAGTGGCTGCTCCTGGGCATTGATCTCCCGCGCCGACGCGACAGTCCCTGCAAAATGCACGGCTACATTGTGCGCCGGATTGCCTTTGAGCTCCACGGCGCGCAGAACAATCTCGTTGCTGTCCTCAGCCTTCTTTAGCGCGAGCACGCGAATGTTCGGATTATCGAGATGAAGGAGCGAGAAACTTCTGCCCAGCTCACCACGATGTTTAGCCGCTTCGAAACCGATCAAGGGATCATTGAGGCGATACGCCTGCCAGATCGTGTTCCCCTCTCTCCAGTCGCTGCGATGACCGATTAGGCCCATGACGAATTCGTGGTGGCCCCAATCCTGGCTCTCCTGATCGGAATAAGCAGAAGGACGTCCGTCGGGATTTGGTTCTGCGCCGGGCGATCGCAAGAGGGTAACGCGAATTGTATTGTCGTTAGGCTTGTCGGACCCGTTCTTGCAATCGGTCAGGAGGGTGACGCCAAAGGCACCGCTCTTATCGGTCAAATCAATCCAGCGGTGCGAAGCTACTTCGAACTGTCGGGGCTGCTCGTTGGGGCGCTGCACCGTGCCGATGTCCCAGCTATAGGTGGCATTTTCGTTTGAGGCTGCAAACGGAAAAGTCTCCTTGAGATTTGCACGCGTGGTTTTCCAGTCGATCGTGTAGGCAAATTCCACACGATTGCCGGCGTCTCCGGCGGACAGGCGCACGGTACGGGTGAACTCAGAACCCTCTGTCTCGCGCGTAACTGCAACCGCGACGCGCACCGGGCCGCTCTCGCTAATGCGGATCTTTGCCGCGCCGGCGACATAGGCGCGGGGATCGGCGTGGACCTGATCGAAGTCCATGTTCCATGCCGGATACTGCTTCGGTGCATCGGTAGTCAATGCCATGCGCATCGGCCCTGACAGCAGTTCCCTTCTCAGCTCCTTGTCGTAGATACTCGCCACATCCCCGTCTGCGTTGAGCTCGACGCGATAGCGGGCATTCTCGAGAGAGTGCTCGCTCACATGGAGATCCCCTCCCACTCTCTGACTGGTTGCCGGGCGAACGTCATAGACGGCATAGCCAACCGAAGGAGCTCGCGCCACAAAGAGCACCTTGCTCCCCTCTAACTGAGCGGGGACTTCTTCGCCGTCGGGTCCGAAGACACGCACAGCTGAGGGCGCGCCCCCGGGGAAATGAACACTGGCTTCGACGAGGTCTTCCCGCTCGATGTTCAGCGGGTTGTAGACCACCAGCGGAACGCCTTGAGACTGCGTGTCCAGAGCTGATGCGATCGAGGAACTCGCGCTCGTCAGCACGGCCGCGAATTGATTCGCAGCGATGAGATCGTCATTCCAAGCGTATTGATAGGCTCGTGGGGTTGCGGTCCCTGCGGCGATGTCGTGAAAGTGGCCTGACAGTTCGAGCATCCACGCATCGTTCAGGCGTTTCTGGGGATAGGTGCGGCCTCCGAGCCACGCCGCGGCGACAGAAGCTTCTTCTGCTGCGTTGGCGAGGTTCTCATTCTGGATGATCCACCGCCTGTGGTAAGCCTGGGAGGTCAGCGATCCGGCAGAGTGATTAATCAGCTCAAGGTCGCCTTGATAGCGCGGCATGTGCGACTGCATGTCAGGCTTGATCGCGTTGAACATCTGATCAGCTGCGGATTCCATAACGTGGACAGGGCCGTCGCCGACGCGAACTTCAGGGCCACTTGGAGGCGCGGAATTGGGCTCGATACCGCGCAAGAACGGCGGGAGGGGCGGCGCAGGCAGGACCGTCTCGCTGTGAGTTACGATTGCTTCGAGCAATTTGACGGTGGATTCCTGCGTGGCTCCCCCGATATCTCCGGTCCCAACGTAGTGATAATCGGCGAAGACGCCGGTGACTTTGCCGTCGAGTGCAATGCGTTTCACCCAATCCTGTTCCCACGGCCTGGGGCGGCTGAGAAACGCGGCTTGCTGGGGGGTGAGCCGCGCCTTCTGCTCGCTTGTCAATTGCGGCCACGGCGGAGGCGGACCAGGATCTTTGCTGAGATCGGTGTAGACGTTACTGCCATAGCCGCCAGGGTTCAGAGCCGCGAGCACGGTTTCGCCGTCGGGCCCGGTCCATACACCAACATTGAATGGAATACCTTCGGGCGTATCTTCTGGCGAATCCGGCCCGCCCACTTTCGGCGCCGGTTGCCATGCAGCACTCAGCTTCTGGGTTGAGAAGCCCTTGACACCAGCATGCGCCAGAATGGTTGGCAGCGACGCGGGAAACCCGAAGCAATCGGGAAGCATGTACTCGTTGCTCGCCTTGCCGAACTCGTGACGGAAGTAGGTGTTGCCATAGAGAATCTGCCGGAAGATTCCTTCCGCGCTTGGGAGGTTGACGTCGCCTTCTTCAACCGAAGATCCCGCTGGAAACCAGCGTCCCGCAGCGACGAATCCCTTCATCTTGGCATAGTCGTCAGGAAAATACTCGTTCATCAGGCGATAGCGATTCGCTCCCGTCCAGTTGAAAACGTAGTGCGGATACTTTCCTATGTAGTCGAAGTTCACACGGAGGGTCTTGAGCAGGTATTCACTGATGGTCTGCGGAAACTCCCATCGCCATTGGGTATCGAGGTGCGCATACGGCACGACATAGAGCGTGGGAACCTTAGTGATGTCCGGCGATTGCATGGTTTGCGCATCGGCCATGGTGTTGAGTGCCAGTGCGATCGGCAACACAAGGAAAAGGAGACGAAGCAACGACCCAGAAATGCAATTGAATTTTGGGCGCGAAAAGGAAGGCAGCGGATTCATAAGTAGGTCTCGACGGTTGAGAACGGCGCGGAGCAATCGGGGAAATCGTGGACGGGCTCTGTATTCCGGCGAGCTATGCAAGCATCCCGCGCAGCGCATGCTGTGCGGGAGCAAGCATATAGTATCCGGGGTCAGAAGTGAATACGAGCCCCGACCTGGAGGGTTCGAGGATTGCTCGTTCCCTTGTTCGTCACCTCACCAAAGAGCGATGAAGTTGGGGTGAAATTCGGCCCGGACAGGTAGGGATGGTTGATGAAGTTGTAGGCCTCCGCCCGGAATTCGAACGCCGACCCTTCCGTGATCGGAAACGTTTTGATTAATGCAATGTTCCAGTTCTGCAGTCCGGGCTGATAAATGCTGTCACGCACGCCCCTTTGCAGGTTGAAGGTTCCGGCGGCTGGCGCGGTGAAAACGGCCGTTCCCGCAGCATTCGTCGTAGTGAACCAATGGGCGCCCGATCCATACCCCGCAAATCCATGAGGAAGCGACGGATTTCCGTTCTTGACCCAGAACTCTCCTTCGCTGCCGCAGCCGAAGCTGCCGACCTCTTGGACTCCGGCGTAGTCGGTGTTGAGACCGACGCCGCAAGGCTCGCCAGTTTGTGCCTGCACGTTGCCGCTCAATTGCCATCCGCCCAGCGTTTCCCCTGCAAGGTTGTGCTGGTTGATAAAGAAGGGCAATGCATAGAGGTAATTGATGACGAACGCGTGGCGGATATCGTATTCGGATGGACCCCAGAGGTTCGACATGTTGTAGGTGTCCGGCACGATATCGCGGTAGTTTGAGCCGCCGTCCATGCTCTTCGAAAAGGTGTAAGAAACGCCCAAGGAAGAACCACCGCGGAAGTGACTCGTCCACGACGCCTGCAAAGCGTTGTAGGTGGAATTTACTCCGCTCTGCTCCTGCTGAATTGAAGTGAAGCCCAGATAGGGGCGCAGAGCCGAGACATTCTTCACCGTCGGATTTGCCTGTAGGGCGCCAGCCTGTGCCTGGTTGATGTCGAGCACATTCCAGTTGTGATATCCGTGTGCTCCCACGTATGCAATCTGGAAAACGGATTGCGCCTGGGGGATCGACTGCTCAACGGTAAAGTTCCAGTTCCAGCGGGTCGGGGGAACAAGATGGCGATTGAGGCTGGTGATGGTGAGGGCTGGCTCGATACCAGGGGTGATGGATACCCCGGGATTGTCAACCAGGTCAGTGCTGCCCGTGCTGTAAACCGTTTCTGTGGGTTGGAAGGGCGAGTTGCCGCCTGGAAACACGTTATCCAGGAGGCCCTTGGTGCTCACGAAGCTGCCCGCTCCGGCTCGAACCACGAGATTTGGATAAACCTGGTACGCGATGCCGACGCGCGGCTGGGTCTGCGTCGTGGAGGCAATGTATTGTTTGGGCAAGCTTGGTGCGAAGAGTCCGGTGCAAGGATTGCCGGCGCATTCGTTGTTTGAAGCGGTGGCCGCAGCAACGCCATGCTGGACCGCTGCGCTTGGAAAGGAGCTGAGGCCTGGAATCACCATACCGTCGTACGCGTTCCCGGAGCCGAGGGTGACATTGCCGGTAGAGGGAGAAACGACCGGCGCATCGGCGAGCGAATACGATGCGGGATCGAAGTAGTCGGCGTTGCCCCACACGGCGTGTTCAGGAATCGTGGACGTGATGCGGAGCCCATAACTCAAATTGAGCTTGGGTGTCACCTGCCAGCTATCCTGCCCGAAGTATTCAAAGACCCAGCCACGCCATTCGGTGAAGGCCTTCGTGCCGATCTCCGTATAGCTGTCTGCAAGTCCTAGCGCGAGATTGGCCAGGGAGACGCCGGTGCCACCGCTCAAACCATTGTGATTGTCGCTGAATCCAAAGGTGCCGTTCTGGTTGCTAGCGCCCCCTGGAACAGTGCTCACGTTGATCTGGTCGTTATCGTTTTCGCCCCAATAGGTGAGGAAAAACCCGCCTTTGAGAGTGTGATTCTTCCAAACCTTTGTCAGGCTGTCGGAGTCCTGGTAGATGATGCCGGAGGAGTGGGAGGGATAAGGACCGCCCGCGATGTTGGAGAAGGCATCATTCAGGTTGGCCGTGGGAATCTTATTCTCCGACGCCTTGGAACCGGGAATGATGTAGGGAAAGTTAATTCCGAAGTTACTCCGGTTGTAGCCGATGCCAGACGGATAGACGTTGATGTACACGTCGTCGATGCTTACACTGGTGTGCGCCTCGTTGATGATCGTTGGTGAAATCGTCCATACCCAGCCCAATGAGTTGTCCTGGTTCGGCCGGCTCCATGCGAGAGGCACGTCAGGGTTGCTCTGATTGTATGGGGCGGTCTCTGTATAAGAGTTGTCGGAGCGCCGGAACTCAATGTGGTGGTTGCCGAAGATCAGGTCACCATTGACCTGGCCCTTGCGCTGATTCTGCGGTTGAGATGCATACCCGGACCAGTTATCCGTTCCTGTGTAACTGGTGAGGTTCGGCGCTGGATACGAGTTCATAATGCCGATGCCGTTTGCGCTCAGCTCGCCGGGGGGCAAGACGTTGAGTTGGCCGCCGTAGTCAGCTTGCTTTCCGGTCGCTGGGTCGATTACCACGGTTCCCGCCTTGTACCACGGGTTGACAGCGGTACTGGAACTGAGAAGTTCGCTAAAGTTGCCCTGGCGCATCAGAGCCGTTGGCACAGCCATCAGTTGTTGGAGCGACTGGTGAAAGATGATCCAGTCCTCATTCACGAAGAAGAAAAAGTGGTCCCGAAGCTTGTCAAGGGCCGGTACTTTGGGCGCCCACACCGGTCCACCCACTGCGAAGCCAAAGTTGTTGTAGGTGAATTGCTGCCGTGGCTGATGGGCATGATTCAGCGACCAGGTGTTGGCGTTCATGTCGGCGTTGCGTACGTACTCGTACAGGGCGCCATGGAAGTCTCTGGTCCCGCTCTTGGTTATGATGCGCACCTGTGCACCCGAAGCGCTGCCGTACTCGGCAGAGTAGTCGCCGGTCAGGACCTGCATTTCCTGTACCGAATCTACGTTGGCCCCTGCGATAATCTGGCTGTCACCGCGGGTGCGGGATGCCATGGCGCCGTCGATGGTGTACTTGGTGTCATTCTGCCGTGCGCCGTTGACTTCGAATGTATCGCCGCTGTTGAACGCGAAATTGAAATCTCCCATGGTTGCAGTGCTAATGACCCCAGGCAGCATTTGCGCCATATAGATCGGATTTCGCCCGTTTAACTCCTCCTTCTGAATTTGGGTTCCCGTTACCTCGCTTTGGATGGCCGCAGACTGCGTCTCAAGGACATCGGCGGTATCCGTCACCGTAACCGTCTGGGTCGCTTGGCCGACAGTGAGCTTGGCGTTGATTTCCACCGTGTTGTTGGAAGCCAGCCGATTATGCAAGCTCGAGAACGTTTGGAACCCACCGGCTTCGGCCGTCATGGTGTAAATTGCCGGCGGCAGGTTGGGAACAGAATAATGGCCTTGCGCATCGGTGGCGACGTGGCGCTTTTCTCCAGTGCCTTCGTTGGTTATGGTAACGTTTGCTCCGGGCACGATGGCTCCCGACTGGTCTGTGACAAAGCCAACGATTGTTCCGACATCGTTCTGGGCCACGGCGTTTCTTGCACAAAGAGCAATCAAACAAAAGCAGGCGCACACTGCGATTCCACGGATTCCTTCAAACCGCCTATGTAGCCGTTCCTTGACCATTTTCATCTCGCCTCCTAAAAACAAGCGTTCGTTATCTCGGTGGGGCCATGCCGTACTCGCGCGGTGCGAACGCGATGGACTGAGCCAAATGGTTCGGCCGGAGCAAGGTCAGCCTCAGTTTTTGTCGTTCGTGTAACGTTCAGGCGGTCTTCAGCCTTTGCGATCAGTTCACATCGCTAGAGATTGAAAAGCTCGCGGATTCGAGCTTCCCAGATTGGCCTTTGAGGGCTTCTCGTGGAAACAGAAAGGGGTTTTGATTCGCCGGTTGGTCGAGGGGAAGAGGAATGGGCCGCGCACAGTGCGTTCCAGTCTGCAGAGATTGCCGTAACTACGCCGCTGTCGAGAGATCTGCAAAATCAGCTAAATTCGAAGCTTGCCGATCCCGTTCGGCGGGTCAGAGCAAAATGGCCCGACACCACCGTAAAGACTTTGATTTGCTTTGTTGATTCAGGGTTGCCTCGTACGCACACATTTCCTGTGAAATGCTGCCTTTTTTGACAGCAATTCGAGTGGCACACTCTCACGGGATTCGAGAGATCCTTACTCGGTCCGCGTTTCGACCTGTCTCTTATCGATGCCGCGCGAGGCAAAAATGCGTGCATAGCCTTTTTAACGTCAGACCCGGAGCCAAGCATCACAGTTTCGTGAAAATTCACCGTTGACGGTCACTCTTGAGGCCTTTTGCGTTCGAAAAGTGCGTCCCGCTACCGATAGGCGTACCTCGTGAATTCAGCCGCGTCCTAGCTCGCCGTCGCCAGCCGGCTAGCCAGTCTCAAAGCTGGTCCCCGGTTTCCTGACATAAAGCTGTGGATGAAAGCTGTCGAAGGGGACAATGTGGCTTCAGCCGCAAGGCGCGCACGCCGTTGCTGAATCCCTCGCTGCCGGCGGGGCGAATGCGACGACTCGCCACCCCAATCTCGTCTGCTAATGGAAGACCGGGCGAGGATTCGCTGGGACGAGCATTATCTCTATCGGCTCAGTTACTGCGAAAGAGACTCAAGATCGCCGATCCCGGAAGGGATCTCACGACTCTCGATGGGTTGGGTAACCTGGCTTCGGCCCGTAAGTCTCGCACCACTGAAGAATAGCGTCACTTTGGTGCAGGCGCCACTCTGACTGCTTGATGGCTCTCCGCGTGCTCATCCAATATTCACCTGCCGAGTTCAGCGGATCCTGCACCATCGCCGCGGCGATATCCGTCATACAAGATTCTTCAATTCCCTGTTTTGTCTTGAACATCCGTTCACCTTAGAGGAGTTTCAACTGGGCGAAGCTGCAGCCGGAACGAAGATCTACTTAGAACTTAGGATGCGATCACCTTCTGCACAGTTGCCATCAGACAGTGCCTTCGAGGAAGGCCGGCTCATCCCTGTCAAGCAATTCAACTGGATTTCCGTTGCCCTCATGCATTGGCGATACCAGTTCGCGCCTCTCCCTTGTCTGATAAGTCACACACTCGGAGAATACCAAAACGCCTTCAACATCTAGGGTTTCTCCTAGTTACGCGCCGGCATATCTTGAGCTACGGTTTTTACGTAGATCTTCTGTTTCTTGCGTTCGTTGCCACTTACTTCAAAGCTAGCTACGATCGGGGCCGGAACAGTGCAGCGGTGGGGATTCATTGTCAGTCATGAACCGGTGATTCGTGGTCAAACTGCAAGGTTATCGCGGCCGCAGCGCTCACGCTTTGTGACCCGAGAAGCTCAGCTCGATCGAACCTTCGCTCCACAGCCACGTCTTTCTCTAGACCCTAACCTTGGCGTACACATTCCGACACATGGAGAGATAAATGCAAAACGCTCACGTCAACGTGACAGCCTCGACTTTTTCTGATTTGACGTTACTTTGCTCAGTTTGCCATCGCAATTTCGTCTTCCGCGCAGATGAGCAGGTTTTCTTCCTTGAACGAGGGTTCCATCACCAACCAAAAAGATGCAAGCAATGCATGGGCAAGCGCTCCGGCAAGAATTCACAGCCTGTGAATGAGACGCATACGCAATGCGGGAATTGTGGATGTCCGACGACGGTTCCCTTCATTCCCCGCCAAGGTAGGCCGGTGCTATGCCATAGCTGCTTCCGGAACAGCCGCCCCCAGGTTGTCAGCGCGCACTGACCCCCAATAAGTTTCCGAAGGAACAAGCCGCAGTCTTGTTTGTGAGAAAAGTCGGGCTTTCCTTCTCCTGCTGCTTGCCAAATACTTGAATTGACGGGGCAGGACCTGCCCGATCTCGCCGCCATCTTTGCCGGTTTCGATAACCAGGACTAGACGACGAGCGATGCGAGCAAAGTGAAGATCAAGCCCGCCACGGCGATGATTGTCTCGCAAATCGACCACGACTTGATAGTTTCGGCCACGCTCATATTGAAGTACTCTTTGACCAGCCAGAAGCCGCCATCATTAACGTGCGAAAAGATGAGCGACCCCGCTCCAGTCGCAATGGCGAGAAGTTCGGGCCGAACGCCGGTCGCGTGAAGCGCGATGGGGGCAACGATGCCTGCCGCTGTGCTCATGGCGACGGTAGCCGAACCGGTGGCAAGGCGCATCAAGGCGGCCAGCAGCCACGCCAGCAATAAGAGCGGCACGTGAACCGTGAGCGCCACCTGAACGATGGCATGCGAGACTCCGCTGTCTTGCAGAACGCGACCGAAGCCGCCCCCCGCGCCAACAAGGAGAGTGATGGTCGCAGTCGGGGCGAGGCACTCGTTGGAGAACCGCAGGATGGTTTCTCGGGTGAACCCGCGCAGGCGTCCTAAGGTAATGAAGCTAAGCAGGACGCCGATCAACAGGGCCATGTCATCGTTGCCGGCGAGATGGAGAGCTTCATTTGCTGCGCTGCCCGCGGGCGAAAGCGCATCCGCCCAACTGCCAACCAGCATGAGAAAGACAGGCAGGAGAATGGTAAAGAGAGTGAGGCTGAAGCCGGGAAGGCTGCGCTCGGCGCCATGCTCGACAAACTCCTCGGCCATCGGATTATCCATTTGTAATTGAATCCGCGGCGCAATGAGCTTGGCAAAGAGGGGGCCCGCGAGAATTGCCGTGGGCAGACCGATGAGCAGCGCGTACAAAATGGTGCGGCCCACGTCAGCCTGGTAAATGGTGACGGCAAGCAGAGCGGCGGGGTGCGGCGGAACGAGTCCGTGGACGACCGACAGTCCCGCGACCATGGGTATCCCGACGAGGATCAGCGAGGTGCGAGTTTGCCGGGCGACGGTAAATGCAATTGGGATCAGGAGGACGAAGCCTACCTCGAAAAATGCGGGTAATCCCACGATGAGGCCGATAGCCATCATGGCCCAATGCACGCGCTCTTCGCCGAAAAAACCAATCAAGGTGTGCGCGATCTGGTCGGCTCCTCCCGACTCGGCCATCATTTTGCCGAGCATTGTTCCAAGTGCGACCACGATTGCGATGTGACCCAGGGTTGAGCCCATGCCGGTTTCGAATGAGTGCATGATCAAAGCGGGGGGCATGCCAACGACGAGGGCTAATCCAAGCGACACAAGAAAAAGGGTAATGAATGGATTAAGCTTGAAGACCGCGATCAGCAGGATGAGGCAGACAACTGCAATCAACGTTGCGGCAAGCAGGAATATGCTGTGAGGATCCACCATCATCGCGGGTTCCTGAGAGAGCGGAGCGGCTTATGCAGTACGGGGCTTGTAGGCGACGCAGTCAATCTCCACTTTGCAATCGACCACCATGCTTGAGACAACGCAGGAACGGGCGGGGGGATGCTCGCCGAAGTGCTGCCTGAAAACGGAATTGAAGGACGCAAAATCACGCGGGTCATCGAGCCAGACACCGCAACGCACCACATGCTCGGGGCCGTATCCGGCTTCATTCAGGATAGCGAGCAGATTCTTGATCGCCTGGTGTGATTGCGCGATGATGTTCCCGGCCACCAGTTCTCCATTCACCATTGGCACCTGACCGGAAACATAGAGCCAGCCGTCCGCCTCGACGGCGCGCGCAAAAGGCATATGCTGGCCGCCAGTGCCTTTGCTTCCCTCAACTCCGAATCTTTTGATCGTCATCGTCCTCCTAGGATCTCTTATTGCATCCAAACTGTGCTCGCACGCAGCAAGAACTCGCCCGCATGAATGCCTGTGGGACCGTCCGCTGTGTAGGTAAGTACTCCGTTGACCCAAACCGCATGAATCCCCTGCGCAGGGCGTATGGGGTCGGTGAACGTCGCTGTGTCCACAATGGTCTGAGCATCGAAAAGCACGAGGTCGGCGAAGAATCCGGGACGGACCCAGCCTCGATCGGCAAGCCCGAAGCGCTGTGCCGGCATAGCAGTCATCTTGCGAATGGCCTCGGTCAATGAGAGAAGCTTCTCGTCGCGGCTGTAACGGCCAAGTACGCGCGGAAAGGTTCCCCAAAGGCGCGGATGAGGGCGCGGATCCTGCGGCAGTCCATCGGAGCCGATCATGGTGGCCGGATGCGAAAGAATCCGGCGCATGTCTGATTCCGAGATGCTGTGATAAATGGCGCCGGCGGGCTGGAGACTCCGCGCGGCCTCGACTTGTGTCACCTGCCACTGCTCGGCAATGGAAGCAAGAGACCTTCCGCCGACTTCGGGGTGACTATCGCTCCACGTGATCGTAATCTGGACTCGAGGATCCACCTGGCCGAGGTCGAGCGTGCTCGACCCTGCCGCATAGGGATAGCAATCACAGCCAGCAGACTGAGCCTGGCGCGCGGTGTCGAGCGCTTCAAGGACTTCCCCGGCACGGCCCCAATTGGCAATGCCCGCGCACTTCAGGTGCGAAATCACGACTGGAATGCGGCTTTGCCGGCCAATGGTGAAGCCTTCCCGCAGCGCCTCAAGGATTCCGTCCGCTTCCGTACGCATGTGCGTTGTGTAAAGGGCGCCCGCGTCAGCAAGTGGCGCGGCCACCCCGAGGACCTCTTCTGTTGTAGCGGAGCGAGCGGAGGCGTAGGCAAGGCCGGTGCTGAGCCCGAGGGCGCCTCCAGCGAGCGCATCGGCGAGTTCGGCGCGCATTGCCGCGACCTCCGAAGCGGTTGCCTCTCGGTCAAGTCGATCCATGTGGTTATTGCGCAGCGCTGTATGGCCTATCAGGGCTCCTACATTGACCGCGGGCCGGGCGGCACGCACCGCGGCGCGGTAGGACTCGAACGTCGGATAGCAAAAATCGTCCGCTCGGCCGAGCAGGTTCATCGGGTCTGGGAGCGCCGCTCGGAGCCTGACCGGAGAGGCACTAATGCCGCAGTTGCCTACAATGACCGTCGTGACGCCCTGCGATAATTTCGGCAACATCGCCGGGTCCTGCAGCACGTAGAGGTCGTCGTGCGTGTGAACGTCGATAAATCCGGGGGCGAGAGCCAAGCCATGCGCATCGATGATTCGGGCTCCAATATGTGGTAGCGGGGATCCCAATGCGGTGATCCTCCCCCCAGCGAGCGCGACATCGAGGAGTTGAGGCTCCTCACCGCTGCCGTCAAACACGAGTGCATTCCGGATAAGAGTGTCAGAGTTCGGCATCGCGCTGATTCAAACTATAGACTATTCACGAAGCGCCTTTGTCCAGGAAATTCGAAGTCGCCGATGGCAGGAGAAATGACCCGACGAGATACGTTTTCTGAGACACACAAGATGATTTCGCCCATCGAAAAAGGACTGGGAAACCTGCAGGGACCTGCCGAAAGCCGCGCTGCGGTGTCTCTTGGGTGGAACCTGTTATGTGAAGATCTGAGCCTACCTGCTGCCGTTTTATACCGGGAAAAGCTTGAACATAACCTTCGTTGGATGCAACGGTTCATTTCAGCCTATGGGATGAAGCTTGCGCCGCACGGCAAGACGACGATGGCGCCCGCGCTCTTTCAGATGCAGCTGCAGTCCGGAGCCTGGGGCATTACGCTTGCGACAGCGCACCAGACGCGAGTCGCGCACGCACACGGCGTGCGACGGGTTCTGATGGCAAACCAGCTCGTGGGCAAAGAAAACATGGCCATGATTGGGCGGCTGTTGCGGGGCAGGGACTTTGAATATTTCTGCCTGGTCGACTCTGCGGAGCATGTGGAGCAACTTGCGGTCTTCTTCAAAGATCAGAAACTGCGCCTAAACGTTCTCGCGGAGATTGGCGTTGCCGGCGGACGCTCAGGCGTGCGCGACGAAGTTCAACTCAATGCCCTTCTGGACGCGATCGCACGGAATCACAATGCGATCGCTCTGTGCGGCGTGGAACTCTATGAAGGCGTACTGAACGATGAGGAATCGATCCGGAGCTTTCTCGGACGCGCGGTGGAGTTGACCCGCCGGCTGTTGAACGAAGGGAGGATCGATCGCAACCCTGCAATTCTGACTGGGGCCGGCTCAGCCTGGTACGACATAGTGGCTGAAGGATTTTCCGCTGCAAAATTCGGCACTGAAGTCGAGATGGTTTTGCGCCCAGGCTGTTATCTCACGCACGACGTGGGAGCCTACCGTGAGGCCCAAGCGAAGATCCTCGAACGCAACCCGATTGCGCATGCGATGAAGTCGGGACTGGTTCCTGCGCTGCAGGTGTGGGCGTATGTACAGTCAATTCCGGAGCCGGAGAAAGCCATCGTCGGCATGGGCAAACGGGATGCGGCGTTCGATTCAGGGCTACCCATTCCGGCATTGTACTTTCGGCCTGGCAACGACAGTCCCCAAGCCGCCCCCGGACACTGGAGGGTGACCAAGATGATGGATCAGCATGCGTTCCTCGAACTCAAGGCGAGTGATGACTTGCGTGTCGGCGATATGATCGCTTTCGACATAGCACACCCCTGCTTGACATTTGATAAATGGCGCACGCTTTCGGTTGTGAATGCCGCCTACGATGTGGTTGACGTGGTACAAACCTTCTTCTGACAGCAATTGATCGAAGCGCGTCTCCGCAATAAGTCACAGGTAACCTGTCGTGACTGAAAAATAGAGCGCCGGCTTCAGTCCAGGCGATTTCGCCCTCACCGGACCTGGATCAAGGGTCCGCGGTACCCGCTTCGCCTTCCCTTTTCAGCTTTACCGATTTCGAACAATCACACGGCTTTTCAAGATCGGGGGGCCTTCTCGAGCGGAGCCAAGCCAAATTCCGTTCCTTGTGCTTCAAGGGGAGCATCCGCCGAGTTAGAACGTGAACTTGCCGCTAATTTGAAGCTGACGCGATGACCCACCATCGCTCACGGCAAAGCGCGTTGACGAAATCTGCCCGAAGGGCGACGACTGGACATTGCCCGACGGTTGCCCGAAAGTCGGATGGTTCAGGATATCGAAGCCTCTGCGCACAAGTTAAAGCTCAGCCGCCCGGTGATCTTCGTATCCTTCCTGCCTGACATATCGAAATCCGCATAACCCGGACCCTCAATTGCATTACGCTGGATTGAGCCAAACCTGTGCAGACCGAGGGCACCGTGGTTCCCCTTGCGCTGCTCTGTGTCCCCTGATCATCCATCAATTTTTGACATTTTTCTTGCAACCGGGAACGGTATCGAGCATCTACCTCGATAAGTTGCAAGCGGGCTCTTCTGCTGCATCTCACATCGAAAAAGCGCAAAGCTGTTGAGCCTGCATCGGTCATCACCAGTTAGTTGTCTTGCACTTCTTATGGGGTTCTGCCCCGACGTCCTTTGTGCGTTTGCAGCTGCACCGGCTCCCCTGAACGCTGGAGACGATTCAGCGAAATATCGGTGGCACGAAGCGCAAAGCGCTTTGCACATGGACAAGAACGTTATCCAAGATGATTCGAGGGTTCCTCGAGCACGGTAAGGTGCCCTCACGCTCACAACCGACGGCAAGCTCATTGAGACCGTTGACCACGCGGGTTCGGCAACGACTCGAGTCGGGATTGTTTGGCCTCAACAGCGGAGATCTGTCCCTATGCTGCAGCAGCAGGAACAACAAGCGTCCTTTCGGCTCGACGTTGAACTCCACCAGCTTCTTATGAACTCGCCGGGCACACAAAGTGAGTTGCAGCCGATTGGAATCCCTCAGCGATTTCCGGATCCGGTTTTCCCGCAACGACCAGACCTACTTGGGCCAGTGAATGAAAGCGATGCATGGCAGCCTCCTGAAAAGAGGCATTGGAGCGCCGGCCAGATTTATCACGCAATGCGGGGTTGGCTTTTCCCGTATATTCGCTCCCGCGTGACGGCAGGCGACTTCCATCCCCTGATTGCGTACCTATTCACGGAGTTCAAGTGCAACCTTGACTGCCACTACTGCTGGGCGTTTGACAACAAAGTCAAAGGCATGACCGAGGATACGGCCAAGAGGTCAATTGACTGGCTGCACGGCACCGGCTGTCGCGTCCTGGCCTTCATGGGCGGTGAGCCCTTGCTTCGTCCCGACTTCATCCAGCGCATCACCTACTACGCGGCGAAGAAGGACTTCTGGATCTACCTGCCGACGAACGCACGTCTCTTGCGTATCGACGTCATCGACAAGCTGGCGGATGCCGGTATCTCGACCTTCAACATCGCTGTGGACGCGGTCGATATCAAGCCGGGTCTTCCTAAAGCGCTCGCACCCATTCGTAAGCAATTCGATTACCTGGCGCGCAAGCAATACGGCTACGGCTATTCGGTGTTCCTCAATATCAATATCTGCCGCAACAATCTAGACGATGTTCGGCAGCTCACCGAGTTTGCGCACGAATGCGGCATCGCTACCGACTACCACATCAATGAGTCTCCGCTCATCGAGCAGGACGAGCATTTCAAGCATAAGGAGGAGAACGTTACCTACATTACGCCTCAAGACTGGCCGCGAGTTGAAGAAACCATCCAATGGCTGACAGAAAAGCAGGATAGCGGCTACAAGATGGTCAACTCCAATGCGCGTCTCTGGCAGATGGTCGACTTCATGAAGGGCAATCATTTCCCTTGGAACTGCCGCGCTGGCCAGAACTCCATGATCATTCGCGTCGATGGAACCCTGGCTCCATGCTTTCCGATGTACGGCGCCAGCTACGATTGGGGCGTTGTTGGAAAGCACAAGTTTGATACCAAACAGCTCGATCATCAGAAAGAAACCTGCCAGACTCACTGCTTCTCCACTCTCAATCACATTCTTGGCTGGTGCTACAACGACCAGCGGGTCATCAAGTACTTCTTCAAGCAACTCGCGCATGGATTTCAGGGAATGAAAGGGCAGATGTAAGAGATCGGTGTTCCCTCAGACCGTCACCGGTAACCAATTCCGCAGAGGAGGAACGAATGCCCCCGGCCACCCACGAAATTATTCAGACCGACTTCGAAATGGAGATTCAAGCCCGCGTCGATGCCGAGCGAGCGCGTCTGCGCGCTGAAGCCGGGCTCGCTCGCATGCGCGAGTTCAAGAAGCCCACAGAGCGTACTTTTACGGCAGCGGAACGCGACCAGGTCACCATTCTCTTCGGCGGTCTGACATGGAAACACGAAGAGATGATCATGGCCGTCTTTCACGGCAGCGGCTATCGCTGCGAGAACATTCCCACGCCCGTCGTCGCGGACTTTCAAGCCGGCAAGGAATACGGCAACAACGGCCAATGCAATCCCACTTACTTTACCGTTGGCAATCTTGTTCGTTACTTGCAAGGTCTCGAGCAGAAGGGTCTGTCTCGCCAGCAAATTATCGATAATTATGTCTTCTTCACTGCCGGCTCATGCGGTCCATGCCGCTTCGGCATGTATGAAGCTGAGTATCGCTTTGCTCTGCAGAATGCTGGCTTCGAAGGCTTCAGGGTTCTCCTCTTCCAGCAAACAGACGGCATCAAGGCAGCGAGCGGGGAGCCGGGGCTCAAGTTTTCGGTGGACTTCGGAATGGGCATGTTGAACGCGTTGAATCTCGGCGACGTCATCAACGAACTTGTTTATCAAATCCGCCCCTTCGAAGCGACTAAAGGCGAGACGGATCGCGTGATTCGCGAGGCTGTCACAACATTGACGGACACGCTGCGCGACCGCAAGCGCTGGCACATCAAAGAAGCCGCTCCAGCATGGGCAAAGCCGCTGCTCGATAAGAACGAGAAGGTGACCGGCATCGCGTGCACACTTGGAAAGGTCGCGCACAATCTCTACGGCAAGGAGTACGTCGACGCACTTCACGCCTGCCGCGATCGCATCGATGCCATCGAAGTCGATCGTTTGCGAGTGAGACCGGTTATCAAGATCACTGGAGAGTTCTGGGCACAGACAACTGAAGGCGACGGCAACTTCAACATGTTCGCTTTCCTCGAAAAGGAAGGCGCCCAGGTTCTTGTCGAACCGATCGCCACATGGATCGACTACATGATGTATGTGGCTAAAGAGGGTTCTCGGGCTCGAGCCCAAGCCAACGCTCCGCACCGTGATCCCAAGTGGTACGAGCTGAAGAAGCACGCCGCGAATCGCTTGGCGCTTTTCAAAAAGACGGTCGGGCTAACCGTGGGCAGCGCGATGTGGACCTATTTTTATCATCGGACCATCCGTCACTTGGGCGGTACCGGCCACCATCTGGTCCCACAATCGGAACTCGCGCAGCTCGCGCACCCCTTCTATCACCAGCTGGCGCGAGGCGGCGAAGGACACATGGAAGTAGGCAAGAACATCTATTACACCGTTAACCACCTCTGCCACATGGTTCTCGCTCTTAAGCCGTTCGGGTGCATGCCCTCGACGCAGTCCGACGGCGTGCAATCTCGAGTTGTCAGCAAGTTCAAGGACATGATTTTCCTGCCCATCGAGACTTCGGGCGAGGGAGAAGTGAACGCGCACAGCAGGGTACAGATGGCCCTGGCGGAGGCCAAGGCGAAGGCACGCGCAGAGTTCGATGGAGTCCTGCGCAAGACCGGGAAAACACTCGACGATTTGCGCGAGTACGTTTCGCAGAATCCCAGGCTGCGGCGCGGTCTCTACAAGGTTCCTCATCGTGACGGCATCGCTGGTACGGCGGCGCAGTTTGCCTGTCACGTGAGCGACCTGATGAACAAGGACCATACCCAGCGTCGCCGCACACGCGTGGCCATGTCGACACAGCAGGTGGCGTGATGCGCATTCCCATACAGACCGTAGCGGAGGGAAGTCTCGCAGCGGCCAGCGTCTTGATTGCGCTGGCACTGGATGCGCTGCTTCTGCGCGTCTTCTGGTCCAACCTCCGCGAGATGCTCGTTTTCCGGCGATATCGGCCTGTTTATCTACGCTCCGGTCGTCGCAACAGAGTCCGGCACTGATCCGGACTGAGGAGACATGCGGATGCAGCAGCTTCTGGTAGGGCTCGACGTCGGCTCGACGACGGTGAAGGCCGTTGTGGTTGACGCAACCACTGATCAGACCATCTGGACGGACTATCAGCGACATGAGACACGTCAACCGGAGAAAGTGCTTGACTTTCTACGGCGCATGGAGCTGGAAGCTGGCATTTCCACTGAGAATACGCGCATTTTCATCACCGGATCTGGCGGCGGAAATCTCGCAGAGATGGTCGGAGCCAAGTTCGTGCAGGAAGTGCACGCTGTGGCCCTGGCCGTAGAAAAGCTCCATCCAGAGGTCTACTCCGTCATCGAGCTCGGCGGCCAGGACGCGAAGATCATCGTCTTCAAAGACGATGAAGAGACAGGGCGCAAGAAGAAAATACCTTCGATGAATGACAAGTGTGCCGGCGGCACCGGAGCGGTCATCGATAAGATAAACGCCAAGTTAAAGATTCCCGCTTCTGAGTTGGCAAATCAAGGTTACCACGGAATCAAGTTACACAAAGTTGCGGGCAAGTGCGGAGTTTTCGCGGAAACAGACATCAACGGCCTGCAAAAAACCGGTACACCTTCCAACGAGCTGATGGCTTCGCTGTTTGAGGCTATCATCCTGCAAAACCTCAGCGTCCTCACGCGGGGCAACACACTGCGGCCTCATGTCCTTTTGCTCGGCGGTCCGAACTCGTTTATACGGGGGATGCGCGAGGCCTGGCAGGCTAACATCCCGCGCATGTGGAAGGAGCGCAAGGTCGAAATTCCCGAAGGGGCCAAGCCCGAAGACCTAATCAAAGTCCCGCAGAATGCGCAATATTTCGCTGCGCTGGGGGCTGTTGAATTTGGCAAGGACGAGGAGGCGGAAATCGGCCGCTACTTAGGAGTAGGCAAGCTCTCCTGGTACATCGACTACGGACGCGCGGAGGAGAAAGCCTCATCCGGCGGCAAGGGACTGGTTGCAGACAGCGCTGAACTTGACGATTTTCGTTCCGACTATCGCCGGAAGAAGTTCGTTCCGGTCGAGTTCACCGCGGGCGAGGTGGTCTCAGGCTTCGTCGGTGTCGATGGAGGCTCAACTTCCACAAAGGCGGTGCTGCTCGGCAAGAGCGGCGAGATACTTTGCAAGGCTTATCAGCTTTCGAACGGGAATCCAATTGAAGACACGATGGACATGTTTGAGAAGCTGCGTAGCCAGGTGGAAGGTCGAGGTGCGGCGCTTGATGTTCTCGGCGTCGGAACGACCGGCTACGCCAAAGATATCCTGAGAGATGTGCTCAAGGCAGACGTAGCCCTCGTTGAAACCGTCGCGCACACTGAATCCGCGCTTAAGTTCTATCAAGATCCACATGTGATTATTGACGTCGGAGGGCAAGACATCAAGCTCATCGTCCTGAAAGACGGACGCGTTAAGGACTTCAAGCTCAATACGCAATGCTCGGCGGGCAACGGTTACTTCTTGCAATCGACGGCGGAAGGGTTTGGCATGAAGGTCGAGGATTTCGCGGATATTGCTTTCTCTGCCAAGTCGATGCCCTCGTTCGGTTATGGCTGCGCGGTCTTCATGCAATCGGACATTGTCAACTTCCAGCGCCAGGGCTGGCGCTCCGAGGAGATTCTGGCAGGCCTCGCCGACGTGTTGCCCAAGAATGTGTTCCTGTATGTTGCGAGTATTCCAAACCTCGCGACGCTGGGAACACGCTTTGTGTTGCAGGGGGGCACGCAGAACAATCTTGCCGTTGTGAAAGCGGAGGTTGATTTCATTCGTTCCAGTTTTCGCGCCGCAGGGAAGAAACCCGAAATCATTGTGCACGAGCATTGTGGCGAATCAGGCGCAATTGGTGCGGCTCAAGAAGCCCTTCGATTGTGGCGTAAAGGCAAAGAGACAACCTTTATTGGTCTCAATGCAGTGCGTAGCATTCGCTACCGCACCACACGCAACGAAGATACCCGGTGCTACTTCTGCAAGAACAACTGCTTGCGCACATTCATCGATGTAGATGTAACGCCTGCGGCTGGCTCGCCGGGAACGGCAGCTTCTCCGTCGTCCGATGAACGCGTCGCGGCACTCGGGGAAGCCGCTTCCGCCATCGGTACACTTCCCAGCCTGGAGCAGCTTCAGTCGAATCTTCCCGCTCTGGGGCAAGGTTCATCTTGCAGCACCGGCCATGATCATGGCCACGATCATGATGGCGAAAGCTGTGGGTGCGGTTCCTCGTCGACCACATCTTTTCGTGCGAAAGTTGAGCCGCTGATACAGATTCAGGCCGCGCCTGGCGCCAGAAGACCCGTCGAAGTTCCCAAACCTACGGGAGAGTTTCAATCTCGTAAAACCAAGGTTCCGCTTCGCGTAGGCGAGCAGCGTCTCATCATCGCGACTTGCGAAAAGGGCGCAGTAGAAGACCTGAACGATATGAAGGAAATCAAGGCCGATATCGACAAGGTTAAGGCTGCGAATCCAAACTTCGTCGATATCGCTGCGCGCGACGTTTTCCGTCATCGCGAGGTAAGCATCGTTGCCGATCCGCCTCCCAGCATGAAAGGGCTATTTGTTTCGAGGGCTGCAAAAGCCCGACACGCGCTAATGGAACGGCGCAAGGAGTTTCGTATCGGCGTTCCACGCCTTCTCAATACGTACACCTACGCTCCCCTCTTCAACGCCTACTTCGCGAGCCTCGGCATTCAATCGGAGAATATCGTGTACTCCGATTACACGACCCCGGAACTCTACCGTGCGGGAGCTAGCCGGGGCGCAGTCGATCCTTGTTATCCATCGAAGATCGGCATTGCACATGTCTACAATCTGTTGGCTGTGAAACACAGCAAGAAGCCGCTTCACGCGATCTGGTTTCCGATGTACGACGTGCTGCACACACCCCTGGTCAACCTGACGGGCTCAAATGCCTGCCCCACAGTCACTGCGACACCAAACGCGGTCAAGGCTGCGTTCACCAAGGAGAGCGACCTGTTTGGAGAAAATGGAATCACGTATGTTGATCCCATCCTGAATCTGCAGGATCGTAAGATCTGCTCCGAGCAGATGTACCAGGCGTGGGCGCCGCTCCTGGGTCTTTCACGGGAAGAGAATGACCGCGCTATCGAGCTTGGCTTTCAGGCGCTGGCAGACTGTGAGAACGACATCCGGCGTCAAGCGCGCGAAACGCTCGATCAACTCGAGCGCGAGGACCGCATCGGCATCGTAATGCTAGGGCGCGTTTATCACCATGATCCCGGCCTCAACCACGAGATCATGGAAGAGTTCCAGAAGCTGGGATATCCGGTTTTCTCGCAAAGCACCTTGCCGCTCGACGACGATCTCCTCGAAAGGCTGTTCGGGGATGAGGTGCGCTCCGGCCTTATCACCCATCCCCTCGACATCAGCGACGTATGGAAGAATCGCTACTCGACCAGCACCAACCATAAAGTGTGGGCGGCAAAGTTCACCGCACGCCATCCTAATCTGGTTGCGCTTGAAGTATCGAGCTTCAAATGCGGTCATGACGCGCCGATATACGGGGTGATCGAAGGCATTATCGAGAGGTCGGGAACCCCATATTTCTCGTTCAAAGATCTTGATGAAAACAGGCCCTCGGGATCCATTCGCATCCGCGTCGAAACTATTGATTACTTTTTGCGCCGCTACCGCGAGGACATTGTCGAACGTAAACAAAAGGAGCGCGACATTGAAGCCCACCTGACGGAGTTCGAGCGGACCTTGAGGGATGCAGAGGTAGCGCCGATGGCTGCGTACGCAGCAGATTGAGGCGCGATTGCGATTGCACAATCCCCGCGCGCCACTCGATCATCCGCGAACAGTGGACTATGAATCTTCTCCGGGATGCCCTCGAAGTCGGCGCTCAGCTTACAATGACCTCATGCATGAGGTTGTTGTCTATTCACGCAAAGGGTGCCATCTCTGCGATGTTGTGAAGGAGACGCTTAGCCAGCTGGAGGGCGATGCCGATTTCGAATGGCACGAGGTAGATATTGATGGCGACCCCGAACTGCGCGTGAAGTACAACGACGAGGTACCTGTTGTTTTCGTCGATGGGCGTAAGTCATTCAAGTACCGCATGGACGGGCGACAGTTTCTGCGCGCCTTGGCAGGACGAGCGCAGTTCTAGGATGCTGCCCTGGCGATGCGGGAAGAGATGCGCGGTACGATGCCGGCTCGGGGGGAGACGGTTGCAGACCCAGAAGACTGAGCATGATGTAGGCCGAACTCGGTCTTCCAGCTTGGTCGCGTCTAAGTCAAGCCGTCGGCACATTTACTTTTACGTGAGATGCTTCTTCCTCAAAGGTCGCAATCGCAGAGTGGTCCAGTTCGCGTTTCCCTTCGCCGATTAGTGATCCGAGCACATGTTGTACCAACGAATAGCTGGGCCAGGCGAGCGCGTTACCCAAAGGGTATGGTCTTTGCGGCCACGCCTGCCAGCGATTTCATCTGCGGCACGCTGCAGCTGAACATGCACATTTTCACCAATGGCCGAGGGACTCCCTAAGGACTTGCGTTGGCTCCGGTGATCAAGTTTTCCACCAACAGCGGACTGGCGATGCGGTGGCACGATCTTATCGACATCGATGCCGGCCGGATCGCTACCGGCAATGCCTCGATTGAGGAAGTGGGCTCGGAGATCTTCCGATTTGTTTTCGATGTCGCGAGTGGACGCAAGAAGACCTGGGTCGACCATCGGGGTCTGCACAACGAGCTGGTCCTCTTCAACCCGCGGCCTGTCACCTAGGGAACCGCGCGAGGGCTATATGCCGCGAACCTTGCGCAAGGGCTGCAACAACGGTGCAGGCGCCGAGCAGGCAAGCGGTGACCTTGAATTTGAGCAAGGCAGGCAAATGAAGACGAAACACTGGCAGTTCTCACTGATCTCCGTGATGCCGCTCGGTACTTTCGCGGTAACGAACGGCGGTTTCGGAGACTAGAAGACGAGATCCATCGTGCACTCTGAAGGCTCAACGAGCTGGGAGTCGAATTGGTCAGTGGGCATCAGAAACATAGGCCAGAACCCCGAAGCTCGGTTCTTGAGGTCGACGGGCTGATCGGACGGACATCCAGACCACTCGAGGCCTTGACGGGAGTGCTAGCATGATTGCACCCTCCCCATGAGGTGACATGCATGCGCAAGATCGCTCTCCTGTGGTGTCTTCTTCCCTGCCTCTATACGATTTCTCATGCGGATGGTCCCGCCGACCGGAAACCGACCAATCCTCTCAGCGTCATCTCAAGCGGCGGGCCAGTATCTTCGCCGCTGCCCGTTGAGGCTCTCCTGACCACGACGTACGTGAGCGGTGTTGCACGCTCACACGACGGGCGCAGCCTGGCATACATCAGCACAAAGTCCGGACGTCCGAATCTCTGGATCATGAACGCAGACGGAAGCGGCGCGCGACAACTGGTCAACAACAATGACCGCCAGACGGGGGCTCGGTTCACCCTCGACGATACAGCGCTTGTTTACGGACAAGACCACGGCGGCAACGAATACTACGACATCTACGTAGTTCCTGCAGGCGGAGGCGAGCCACGCAACCTGACCAACACTCCCGACATAAGTGAAACACCACAAGGCTTCTCGCCCGACGGCAAACTGTTGGCGGTTCGCGTGAAACAGAAGACTGCACCTACGACGAATCTTGGGGTCATGGACTGGCCGGGAGGCGCGATTCGCCTGCTGACGCACGAGGGTAATCCGAGAGCCTCATGGAGGGAAGACATATGGAGCCCGGATGGCCACTTCATCTATGCGACCCGCACTGTTGGTACTGATGATTCAGAGATCTATCGCCTGGACGTGGCGACAGGTACTGCGGAGCAACTGCTTGAACACAGCGGCAAAGAACGGATCAGCGTCGATGATCTTTCGCATGACGGACGCACGCTTCTCATTACGTCGAACTCTAAAGGCGGTTATGAGAATGTGGCCCTGCTCGAGCTTGCCGACGGGAAATTGCGCTGGCTCACGGATACGCAGTGGTATGCCAGTGGTGTTGCCTTCACGCCCGATGGCGCGGGCGCCGTCATTGTTGTGGACGCCGATGGACGCGTTTCGACACGGTTCGTCAATCTGAAGACGCTGCAGCAGTCGGAGCGTGGAGTGCCACCGGGCTTGAACACTCCTGCCGGCTCGCCTACGCCGTATCTTCCCGACGGCTCGATGATCTTGTCGCACGAGGACTCGAGCCATCCGGAGGAACTGTACCGACTCATGCCGGATGACACGCTCATCCAAATCACTCATAACACCAACGACACGTTGCAACACAGCGTACTGCCGAAGTCTCAGCTTGTAACTTACTCCAGCTTCGATGGCCGCCTCATCTCAGCGTTCGTGTGGGTGCCCTTCAACTTGAAACGCGACGGCAAAGCCGCGGCGGTCGTGATGCCGCATGGCGGTCCCACTGGTCAGGTCACAGACGACTTCAATGGTCGAGCCGAGTTGCTCGCCTCACGAGGATTCGTCGTAATTGCGCCAAACGTCCGTGGTTCGACTGGATATGGAATGGAGTTTCAGAACGCCAATGTCAAGGACCTTGGTGGCGGCGACTTGAAGGACGAGATCGCCGGCGTGGACTTCCTAAAGGCCACCGGGTTTATCAATCCCAATCGGGTGGGTATCTGGGGCGGTTCCTATGGCGGTTACATGACACTGATGGCTATCGGCAAGACGCCCAATGTTTGGTCGGCCGCGGTAGATGAATACGGCATCCTGAACTGGCTCAGCATGCTCGAGCACGAAGATCCAAGCCTCCAGGAATACGAGAAGAGCCTTCTCGGCGATCCGGTCAAGGACCGCTCTGTATATGAAGCCAGTTCGCCGCTTAAGTACATTCGTAATGAAACTGCCCCGCTGCTGGTGCTACAGGGCAACAACGATATCCGCGTTCCCCGCGAAGAAGCGGAGCAGGTGGTCAGCATCTTGAAGGGGGAAGGCCGTACGGTCGATGCCGTCTACTATCCCGATGAGGGACATGGTTTCGTGAAACGAGAGCATCAGCGGGACGAACTAACCCGCGCGGTCGCCTGGCTACAAATGTATCTGCTGAAGGATCAATAACGATGCAGCAGGCTAAAGTCGCTTTAGCGGCAAGCGGCAGTGATAAGGTCCAGCAAATGCAGTCAGGAACAGAAACTAAAAATCGCCGCGCTGGAACGACATCGAGATTCTTCATGTTCTGAGTCATGCGCGTGTTCCTCCGACAGAGATTTGAGAATGTCTGTGGCCGCGTGGCGTGGTGCTGTAACGCAGAAGCACCGACGGACTCTCTGGTGAGGAACTCGCACCATCCAGAATCGCGCATGGTCACGTTCCAAGGAAATGTATTTCAGGCGACTGAGTTCGTCCCGACGACCTCTTTGTAGAAGGCAAAGGAGAGTTTGGGAGTGCGGTTTTGGGTTGCGAAATCAACGTAGGTGATACCGAAGCGCTTGGAGAATCCGTCGGACCACTCAAAGTTGTCAAGAAGGCTCCAAAGAAAGTAGCCCTTGACAGGGATGCCTTCCGAAACGGCGCGATGGAGTTCATCAAGGTAATTGCGCAAGTAAAGAACGCGGTCTGTGTCCTGGACACGGCCATCGGAGCGGAGAACGTCGCTCGAGGAATACCCGTTTTCGGTGATGTATATTTCCTTCACACCCCAGATTTGCGAAACCAGCTTAGGGGTCCAGTAAATGGCCTGAGGTGTGAAGAAGAGCCAGTCTGACGACGCGTGCGGGTAGCTGGCCGGGCGGGGAATCAAGGCGAAGCTCTCAGGGTCGTCGACAGGCACCACTTCCTGTGTTGTGTATATATTGGTGCCGACGAAATCGAGTGGCGAGCCGATGATCTTCATTTCCTCCGCGGTGAAGCGTGGCGCGTCGGAGCCAAGATTACGGAGATAGCGATCCGTGTAGCGGCCCTCCAAAATGGCGGTGATGTATTGGGCGTTCATCTCTCGGATGGCCCGTTCGGCTGCGCGAATGTGAGCCGCGTTTTCGATTGCAGGCATTGCGCCGGAGATGTCTTCGGCAAGACCGACTTTGACGGTCCGCCTCGCCGCGGCGCGAATGGCTTGGACACCCATTCCATGGGCGAGAACGGCGTAGTGGCGCGCCTGCATGACTTCTTTCCGGGGCAACTTGAGGCCGGGAGCGGATGAGCCATCCCCGTAGCCCGCGTCGATGAAAGAGTCAAACTCGTTGATGGTCATCCAGTGCGTAACGCGTTCGGAGAGTCGGCCGGCGGTGTAGCCGGCGTAGTCGGCGAAAGCCTGGGCGGTGTCCCGGCTGCTCCAGCCACCCTTGTCCTGAAGAGCCTGGGGAAGATCCCAATGGAAGAGTGTAATATAGGGCTCGATCCCGGCAGACTGTAGTTCATCGAGCAGATGTTTATAAAAGTCGAGGCCTTTGGGATTGGGCGTGCCTGTGCCTTGGGGGAACACGCGCGGCCATGCGATGGAGAAGCGAAACGCCTTCGCTCCCAGCTCCTTCATGAGTGCGACATCCTGCTTGTAGCGGTTAAAGAAATCGTCGGCAACATCGGCTGTCTCGCCATGCCAGGTTTTGCCAGGTGTGTGGCTGAATGTGTCCCAGACGGAGGGTCCGCGGCCGTCGGCATTGACTGCGCCTTCCACCTGATAGGCGGCAGTAGCCGTGCCCCAGAGGAATCCCTGCGGGAATGAGCGCGCCCTTGGGGTGGAGATATCGGTCAGTTCCGCCGCGGCAGCACTACTGCTACACCACGGGTAGACGGCCGGCGCAGCGGTCAGTGCGAAGGCGGATTTCAGAAAAGAGCGGCGTTGCATAGAACACCTCGTGAAGCGGAGGATGGCACCAGGAACGGCCAGTGCATCCGATTTATGACCGGGCGAAAGCACTCACGTCACGCAATGTGCTGCGTCCGCATTCGCATGCGATGCGAGTTCGATTGAGCCTGATCGCGCATCCACTTTATCGCACCACGGCAGTCATCCGCTATGGCAACCATTTCGACACCGTCGACCAACCAGCACGGAAGACGACGGCTTGAATTACAAGCTTAGATGTTCCAGCCAGTTCACGTCTGGATGACCGAACTATTCTCATTCAAGGACCACGTAAGCTTCGGGAGTTTCTTCGAGATCGAAACAGAATACCCGAAGCGGACACGAACGAAGACTGTAATACAACACTCGTAACTGGTACGTCGAGTAAAATCGCAACAAGACTTTCGCTGGCCGGCTCAGGTGCAATGAATCGGCGCGATGCTGCTTGAAGTGCGATGTTCGACGTGAGAGGCGGCGGTAAAGCCGACGATTCGTTCGCCCTCCAAAAAGCGCTCGACGCCGCGGCCAAGGTAAGTGGTTGCGTGTCTCTGCCGCCGGGCGTGTATCTCACCCACGAACTTCACGTACGTGGCGGCACCGCTCTGATCGGCATTCCTTCCAGGAACTACGCGAAAGGCGGTGGCAGCGTGCTTAAGCTTGCCGGCACCATATCCAAATGCCTGCTGAACTTGATCGATGCGCACAGTGGAACCATCGGCGGCCTTTCGCTCAAGGGAGGCCAGTTGGGCACCGGTATTCATGGCATCATGACCGACCGTAACAAATAGGAGCGCGAAGACTGCTTCCGCATCGAACGTGGTCAGATTGTGAATTTCATCGGCGACGGCGCGCATTTCGATTGCATCTGCTGTTTCAGCTCAATTCTCTCGCGGCGGGTTGAGTCAACATGATTCCCCGTGTCACCGGTCGCAGCAAGTGAATCGCTACACATGGTGCCCTCGCTCACTATTTGGCTTCGATCCACTTACCGCGTAAAACAGTATGTACAAATAACACAATACGGGCACGAAGAATGCGTGCTGAAGTCCGATGCGGTCGGCAATCAAACCCTGGATCAATGGCAGTATCGCGCCGCCAACGATAGCCATGTTGAGAATCCCTGACCCACTACCTGTAAGCGGACCAAGTTCGGCAACGCCCATCGTGAAAATCGTGGGAAACATAATTGAATTGAAGAATCCGACGCAAAGGATGCTCCACATCGCCGTGTGGCCTCCTAAAACCATCGAGATTGTCACCAGTGCAGCCGCACTGATCGCACAAATAACCAGCAAAGTAGCCGGTTTGAATCGTCGCAACAACAGCGCCCCGACAAAGCGTCCGATCATCGCGCCGCCCCAGTAGAACGACACGTACCCAGCCGCGACTTTGGCCGGAAGGGACGCGATTTGAGGTAGTCCGAAATAATTGACCAGGAAGCTTCCAATTGAGACTTCAGCACCAACGTAGGCAAAAATTCCGATCGTCCCTAATAACAGACTCGGATGTTTCCAGATCGAATCGCCATCCTTCTCACCAATTCGCTCCGTGTCGTCTCCTATTTGTGGCAGCTTGGAAGTACCGATCAAGATCGCCAGCAAGACAAGTGCCGATCCGATTACCGCGTACGGGGTTCTGACCGAGGCAGCCTGCTGCACACGATAGGTTTGCAACGCCTGCGGCGCTAGCTGCGCCAACTGGCGTGAGGCCAGCGGCGCAGCACTCAGAATCAGAATTCCTCCTATCTTTGGCGCGATCGCCGTGCCCAAGGAGTTGAACGCTTGCGTTAGGTCGAGACGGCTTGATGCTGTCTCTGGCTTGCCTAATAGATCCACGTATGGGTTTGCAGCAACCTGGAGTCCAGTAATTCCAGCGGCCAGAATGAGCAGTGCTGTCAGGAACAAACCGTACGAAGCACTAGATGCTGCCGGGAGAAACACAAATGCGCCGCAAGCCATTGTTAGCAGTCCTACCACCATTGTCCGGTGATATCCGACCCTGTTCACAAATCTCGACCATGGTACTGAAAATAAGAAGTAGGCTGAGAAGAACGCAAACTGGATCAGCATAGCCTGCGAGTAGTTTAGATCGAAGATTGACTTGAGATGTGGAACCAGAATGTCGTTCAGACAAGTGAGAAAGCCCCACATGAAAAACAAACTGGTAACGATAGTGAGAGGACGCGTATAGTTGACCGCGGCCACTTTCGCCGCGCCTTCTAGAGTCGTTGCCGCACTCGTCGCTACTCGTTGAGTTGCCATTCTAGTGACCTCCTCCGTCACGCTTCGACCCGCACATCGTGGCTCTTTCACCGAGTCCCATCTACTGCCACCATCCCGACGTTTCCCCCGGTGTTGAGAGAAACACCGTGTACACATCCCGATAGGCCATCAAACGATTTGCCATGACAGAAGCCCACCAGTCAGGTTTGCAAATCAACCGTTATGCCAGTGAAGTCTTAGAAGATGACTCGCATTCTCGCCCCGAGGAGCGTTGTCGTATAGGCTCTGGCCGCGTAAGTCGGGTGAATCGAAACTTCCACATCTGGACCAAGCTCGACACTTTGAGTAAGGCGGAGGCGATAGAAAGACTCAAACACGCTCTCATGGTGTTTGGCAGGAGCATTAGGCTCTGTGTAATTGAATACAGCGCCAAACATGTCTCCACGACGCCCAAATGGATGCACTTGAGCCAAGCCGATTCCGTATTCATCTCTAATGGCTGAGCCAGTGCTCGTTCCAAAGGCAAATCTTCCAAATGGCGTCCAACCGTCCGATAGTTCATGGTCGAACTCAAACCCACCGCCATATCCACTTCCTCGATCTTTGGTGTCATCGCGCCACATTCCTGCACGGTACAACCGGTACTTCCCGCCAAGGGAGCCTGATGCCCAGCCGACTTCAACCTCCTCTGCGTATCTTCGATCGGCAAGCGTTGCAATACTGCTTTGCTGTGAACCCTCCGTGTCCACAACGACCGAGTGAACAAAAACATGTTCGGTCGCCTGGAATTCGACCGCGCCGCCACCGGCATATGTCCCGTCCGAAGCGACTGCGAGATTACCGTCGTCAGTCCCATTCAGAAACTGTGTACGCTCATCGTTATTGAACATGCTGAGAGTCACGTATTCATTCGGGTGTATCTTACCGACGTAAAACGAAAGCCTCTTGTCAAGGAAATCCTGGCGCCAATACAGGATGTTGACCGTAATTGGCTCCTGTGGGCCTCCACCTTGGAGGCAATTAAGATAGATCCCCGAGCCGAGCTTATCACTTAGATTGAATTGCTGACTTATGCCGATGTTAGTTCCCGAACGAATGAGCAGGCTGATGGATCCAGCCGTACTTTCATGGTCGTAGACAGACCACGCTCCGGTGAAGTCAAGACGGCCACTGGGTTGATCGTGCCGAATTCCTTCTGGCGCCGAGGTTGCATATTGATTGAGAAAGGTATAGGTAGCACCGAACTTCAACCGCAGGGAGTGAATGCTCAAGTCAACGAGCGTATCGACTGGACGCAAGATTGGAGCTACTGGATCCGGTTGTATGAGCGGGTCCGCCGGAATCTTGGAAAGTGCGACAGCGTCCGCATCAAGTTCCTGCTTTAGTTCGTCAGGCTGAGAGCTCCTGATCGTCGAAGAGGGTGTCTCGATGTGGCTCCTCGGTTCATCGGGAGGTGAGGCGTTTGTGTTGCTGCTTTGACCGAAAGCTAACAGGCTTGGCCCAATGACCAGCAAGAACAGATAAGTCCCAGCACATTTCACTTTCCTACCTCCCATGCACCCCTTCGTTACGACGGTCGCGGTTCCGGGCGGGCTTTGAAAACAACCCTTCACGATAGAGCGCAGGAGCCGCCTGACCTTCCGCATTCGGATAGCCGGTGAAACCATCACCCTTCGGTATGCAGATCCCTCTGAGCTGAGGATAGTGGCGCATTCGGTAGACTGCGTTTCAGCGAGCGCAGTGCGTTGGGTCGTTTTGCTCATGCGTATATCACGATTCATCACCGGTGCCACGACCAACACGACGCTCGTAGTTCTTCGGAGCCAAGATTGTGGTTGCCCAAGAGGTCGCGACAATACAGATACGCAATTGGTCTGCTCCGGTACGCAACAAGAGATGTCATTTGAGGAGTCTCGGATGCGCACGTAAGCGAGACAAAGGTATTGAGCAATACCTTAGTGCAACTCGATCGGAAGTGGTGTCCTGGCGCGAGAGAGTTGGGACGCCGCACCTCATCGGCGTAGCCTTGCGCTGTTCATCGCCGTCGCAGGGTATAATCTCTCATTGCTTGAGCGGCACGTTCGTCACGGGTAGGTGGTCCCGCTCGTAAACTCTCCTGTGTCCCAAACTGCTGTTCTCTTACCAACAGATATCATCCGTGATTTGATGCGGAGGCATCATCGCAGTGGACTTGACACATTTTCCTCTAGCCATTTTCGCGCGAGAAGGGAAAGTCATCCCTGGCGATAGCCAGCGCGCGAGCCGATTCCGGTCAGCATTCAGCGTGCCCAGTACGCCTTCACCTGGAAGAGCCTTAACAACTGAGCGGAAGTCGGGGCCGCCCGCAGGTTCGAGGAGCATGCCCTGCGGTCATTTTCAGGAAGTGTCCATGAGACCGTTTCTGCTCGGTATAGCTGCATCAATTCTCTTCGCAGTCTCTATGGATCTTGTAGGCTGTCGAGCCTCATCGACCGGTTCTCCTCCAACGGTCGCCTTCAACAAGGTTCCTGCTACGGGCCAGGTTCTCCCAGGTCAAGAGGTCCCCTATCAAACCGACACGATTGAAGGTTCCGCAAGCGGATTTCGAGCCGGAGACCGAATCGTGCTGTACAGCAAGAATGACGGGCGATGGGGGCTGCAGCCACCTTCCGGTCCACCGTTCACAAATATTGAAAAGGACGGCCGCTGGCGAGCTTCGACGATTCTCGGAATCGAATATGCGGCTCTCTTGGTTGATTCCACTTACAACCCACCCGTCCAGACAGAATCACTGCCCAGCATTGGAACCGGGGTCGCAGCCGTTTCAACTGTGAAAGGTCAAGGCCCAGCTCCCGTTTTTCCATCCCCAAAGACGCTGAACTTCAGCGGCTACGAGTGGACGACGAGCACCGGACCAATCTTCCATGCCGGCTCACGAAACTTTTTCGATCCAACCAACGCCTGGGTCGACAAAAGCGGTGCCCTTCATCTCCGCATCTCAGGGAGTCCACAAAAATGGAGCGCGGCGGAGGTGAAGCTTAACGGCGGCCTCGGATATGGAACTTATCGGTTCCAGGTAGAGGACACCACTCATCTGGAACCGTCTGCGGTTCTCACCCTCATCACCTGGGATGGTGTCGGGACCGAAAGAAACCGCCGCGAACTTGACGTGGAACTGTCTCGCTGGGGATTCGTTGATAACACGAATGTGCACTATGTCGTCCAGCCTTATTACGTTCCGGAGAACTTCGTACGATTTAAGGTGCCACCCGGTGTATTTACCCACTCCTTCCGGTGGGAACCAGGCCAAGTGACGTTTTCCACGATGACTGG
Source organism: Occallatibacter sp. (assembly GCA_035508975.1). Classification (GTDB taxonomy): domain Bacteria; phylum Acidobacteriota; class Terriglobia; order Terriglobales; family Acidobacteriaceae; genus Telmatobacter. Next base: position 10,615 of record DATJMC010000020.1, on the reverse strand, counting down.
TTCTGGCGGCGGCCCTGGCGATCGTCTGGTCAACCAACACGTTTTTACCTCGGGTATTCCTTCTCCAGCGGGCCAGACAGTGCGTATCTCCCTGTATGTTTTCGTGAGGGGCCAGGTTCCGCTGAAGCACGAAAATGAAGTCGTAGTCGATAAATTCGAGTACCTTCCGTGATCTCACAGCAGCCAAGTCGTTATCTCTTCCTTGGAATTGTGTTCGCGTGCATCGCAGCGAATGCCTATGCACTTGATCCGAATCGCTTGCCGTCTCAGTACGTCTACCAGCAATGGATTGTGGGAAGCAGCTTTCCTGGAAGCGCCATCAACACCATCGCTCAAACCGCAGATGGATATTTGTGGATCGGGACTGACCGAGGTCTGGTGCGTTTTGACGGATTTACATTTAGCCCTGTTTCATTCACGCCCGTTGCCTCGGCTTCTGATATCCCTATATTGCAGCTGCTTACCGACGCTGACGGACACCTATGGATCCGTCCAGAGGGAGCCGATGTTGTACACCAAGACAACGGTCGTTTTGAGAGCGTCGAATACGGAGCCATGGTTCAGACGTCGCAGATCACTGCTATGGCGAAAGACAGCAATGGAAGAATTATTGTGTCGGATATTGCGAGGGGAACGTTTCGTTTCCAAGGAAGCAAAGTTGAGCAACTAGCTCAACCTGCCGTACTGTCCGGTTCCGCATCTCCACCGGTCATCTCTATGGCGCAAGGTAGTGACGGCAGGCTTTGGATGGGGACCCTGGGGGTGGGCCTGTTCTCCTTTGCCGCTGGACGAGCTACCAGGTTCAATGCGGGATTACCTGACCGAAAAATCAATTGCCTGCTCCTCATTAGCAAGGATGAATTGTGGGTTGGTACTGACACTGGCTTGTATCGCTGGAATGGCAAGGAGTTGCACCGAATCGACTTGCCCTCGACTCTGGGCAGTGTTCAGGTCTTGAGCATACTGCGTGATCGAGATTCGAATATCTGGGCGGGCACAACACGCGGACTCCTGCGGATCAATAGCAATGGCACGGCCTTTTCAGCAGAGGACACGATTCGCGGCCAGGGTGGCATTAATGCTCTATTTGAGGATCGAGAAGGCAATCTCTGGGTTGGAGGTTCCCAAGGACTAGGCCGCATTCGCAACAGTACGTTCCTTTCCTATTCTCCTGCCATCGATCCCCGCTTCGAGCACGACGGACCTGTAGACGTCGATGGGGAAGGTCGCACATGGTTCGCTCCAGAACAGGGTGGGCTCTATGCGATGAAGAATGGCCGCATTCAATCCATCCAGACTGGGATTCCAGCAGATGATGTGATCTATTCGATTAGCAGCGAAGGGGATGACCTGTGGGTTGGTCGTCAGCGCGGCGGGCTTACAAAGCTACAGTTTCGAAATGGGGCCGTCACAAGCATGACTTATACCCAGGCAAATGGCCTCGCTCAGAACAGCGTTTATACCGTCTACCAAAGTCACGATGGCTCTGTATGGGCGGGAACACTAAGCGGGGGTGTCAGCCGATTCAAAGACCAGCGATTCACTCATTACACGATGGCGAACGGGCTTGCTTCCAATACCATCTCTTCCATTTTGGAAACGCGCAACGGAGAAATGTGGTTTGCCACCGCTGGCGGGTTGAACTCCCTCTCAAACGGGCAGTGGAGAACTTTTACAACGCGAGATGGCCTTCCTTCTGAACGTGTGAACTGCCTTTTTGAGGATTCTTCCGGAACTCTTTGGATTGGAACAGCGGCTGGCCTTGCGGCTTCTGTCACTGATCGTTTTCAAGTACCGGCCGAGTGGCCTGAACAATTACGCGACCCAGTATTCGGAATCGCAGAGGACAAAAGAGGTTGGCTTTGGATTGCAACCTCAACTCATGTGTTGCAGGTGCGTCGAGACAAGCTCGCCAAGGGCATTCTGGGAGCATCTGACCTTCGCGAATACGGAACCGCGGACGGCCTGCTCAGCAGCGACGGCATCAACCGAAGCAGGTCTGTCGTCGCAGATTCGGACGGAAGAATCTGGTTTTCCCTTGGCCACGGGATTTCAGTGGTTGATCCATCTCACATGCCGAACGACTCCCCGCCGGCCATCGTACATATCGAGGCGGTGCTCGCAGATGATCTTTCCCTCAGTATCACGAACCGGGTGCGGGTTCCACCTTCACCCAAGCGAATCGTATTTGCTTATACGGCTCTGAGTCTCGCCTCGCCGGAGAGGATTCGCTTTCGCTATTTCCTCGATGGCTTCGACCGGAATTGGAGCGCGCCCCTTGCTGCTCGAGAGGCAGTCTATACCAATCTGAGACCTGGCTCTTACCGTTTTCGAGTAGTTGCCAGTAACAGCAGCGGACTATGGAACGGCGCGGAAAGTGCAATCGAGGTTCATGTAGAGCCCGCAGTGTGGCAGACTTGGTGGTTCCGTTCTGCACTCGTAGTGCTCGTCGCATGTGTTTCGTTACTGTTCTACCGGCTACGCTTGCTGCAACTCACACATCAGTTAAATCTGCGCTTTGAAGAGCGCCTCGCGGAACGAACCCGCATTGCACGCGAGCTGCACGATACGCTGCTTCAAAGCTTTCAAGGAGTCGCTTTTCAACTTCAGGCAGCGCGTAAATTGCTGCTGCGGAAAGCCGACAATGCGACTGCGGTCCTGGATGAAGCAATTCTTGGAACCGAGGAAGCAATCCAGGAGGGTCGCTCCGCAATTCGCGACCTGCGCCCGGAACCGGCAGCGCAGCGGAGCCTCCCTGAGTTGCTGAATGCGATAAGCCGAGAACTGGCGACAGCTCACGGACGAGATGGTAACGCTCCGAGCTATGGGGTGGTCATCGAAGGCAAACAACAGGATCTATCGCCAATTCTCCAGGATGAACTCTACCGAATCTCCCGCGAGGTAATCCGAAATGCCTTCGCCCACGCTGCTGCCAGCAACATTGAAGTGGAGATCCGTTACGGCCAGGATAAGCTTCGTTTGCGCTTCCGCGATGACGGCAAGGGGATCGATCCCAAGATTCTTCAGGCCGGTGGACAATCAGGCCACTTTGGCATTCCCGGCATGCGCGAACGGGCTCAGCGAATTGGTGCGCGCCTGGACTTCTGGAGTGAGATGGGTGCGGGCACAGAGGTCGAGCTCACGGTTCCCGGTTCAATGGCATACCCAAAACCGCACCGTGGACGTCGGTTCGGGCTATTCAACTGGGCACGTAGAGGTCGGTAGTCTGCGCACGAACTAGCTTGACAAAAAGTCCGACCGAAGACTCCTCAAATGATTCACATAGCACGCTGTAACGACGGAGAGAACTGGTCCGGCTTTCCCTTCGCCGAGAAGGCATTCGTTAAGAGTAGGCCGCTAATTCCTTGTTCGAGAGACTCTGCGCAGCGGCCGGATGCAGGCTACTCCCCTTCCGATCGAGAGCGAGATCAAATCATCCAAAAGTATGATTTCCTTTCCTCTTTTCGTCGCTTCCCCCACCGTTGGGATTCCCGTACCCTCCCCGTGGGAGGAGTTTTGCAGCGACTGTTTTCAACCTTCGCGAACAGCTGGCCAGGATTCGGCCTTCTCATTCAGCGGCTCGTCACGGGAATCGCTCTGCTCCACAACACGATAGCGCACCTGGAAGCCCCAGCAGCCGGCTTGATCGTGCCTGAAACGACTGGGTCTGTACTAGGTCTGTTCATCCTGGCAGGACTATGGACCCCCCTGGCAGGAATACTCGTTGCAGGCGTAGAGCTCTGGATTGTCGTCGCGGGCGGAAGTGACATTTGGATGTCGCTTATGCTGGCGGTCTTCGGCGGTACGTTAGCGATGATTGGACCAGGTGCCTGGTCCATCGACGCTCGCCTCTTCGGAAGAAAGCATATCGGGAGTTGAACGCCCTCTTCTCAGCCTGTACGTTTCACCCAAAAGTCTAAATCGATGATCAACGATGGGACGGATGAGATTCGCTCCATCGAGGCTTGTGTGCGCGCTTCGCAAGTTGCATAGTGACTCTCGTAATGGCCAATCTCTCAACCGGCCAATCTCCATCAGGCAACGCTGAAAGTCGCGGTTCCCTGAATAGCGCATGTGAACCCATTACGAGACAACCAAACGGAGGGCGCAAATGAGCTTCTTTCAGACCGAGTCTCCATCCAGGGACGGTGAATTCTCAACGTTTGCAGATTCAGATCGTATCGGACCTTCAAGAAAGTCACAGGACGGATCAAATGTCTTCATTGTTGATGGAGACCGAACTACACGCGAATCGCTCTCGGCCCTCATGGAGAGCGAAGGCTGGCGTCCGCAAACATTCACGTCAGGTGAGGAGTTCTTCGCCTGCTCAGTTGAGCTTGAGCCCGGGTGCTTGATACTCGACGTGGTGCTTTCAGGACTAAGCGGCCTCGAATTGCAGAAACTTGCGGCCTCTAGATGCCCTCACATCCCAACTATTTTCCTGAGCGCCGATGGCGATATACCGACGACTGTAGAGGCCATGAAGGCAGGGGCCGTCGAGTTTCTGACAAAGCCTTTCCGTGAAAGCGAACTGCGGTGTGCTGTCAGAGAGGCGTTGGAACGGAGCCGTCGTTCTGTTGCGAGAAGAGTTGAGAAACAGGCCATTCAAAGGTGTTATGCGTCTCTCTCACCTCGACAGCAGCAGGTTATGGCGTTGGTTTCCTCCGGGTTGTTAAACAAGCAAGTCGGCGACGAACTGGGCATAAGCGAAATCACCGTAAAGGCACACCGCGGTCAAGTGATGCAGAAGATGCAGGCCGATTCACTTGCAGACCTGGTCAAAATGTCGGCGAAGCTCGGCCTGTCCAGACGAACCGAACCGACGATGCCCCGCGATCATACCGATCGAGCTGTTTACCGGAATGGCCAGTTTTCTGGGAGTTACGCGTTCGTTGCCTAAACCGGGTAACAATCAGCTTCCTTGGCGCCGAGTCCTGCCGATCAAGCCCATCGCGGCGAAGGCTGAATCGAACCGTCGGGCCGCTCGGGACACCCGCAGAACCGCCAGAAGGTTGGGCAACGGAAGGTCTCGAGGAAGCTCACCGTTTGAAACGGGATACAAAGAGGGCCATCTAAGATTGAGTGCGCCAGTCGCTCGATTGATCGCGTACCAGAGCTTCCCTCGCGAAGCGCCCAATGCCCGTCGACGACTGCGCGAAACTCACTCACACGGCCGCTCGATGTGGGGGTGAGATGGCGACGTCTCTTGCGGGATCGATTCGACGCGTACGGTTTGCGCAGCTTGCAAGGAACTCGGTAAATATCAGGCATGCGCCAATTGCGGCCAGATTGTATACGGCTGCACCCCAAGTGCCCTGGTTGTGCAGTCGAAGAAAAATGGGAGGGACTTCCACAAACCCTTCAAACAGCAACAACATTAACGCAAGGAGCCTGGCGGCCAGGACGTCCATAATTCCTGAACAAATTGCGCTCCCCGCCAGGATGAAGGCGATTCCGGTTAGCACTGCCCAAAAATATCTAAACCCCATCCATTGGGGAACGATGCTTGCGAATACGCGAACGCTGGTGAGGTGGAATAAGCCGAAGACGATAGGGGGCAATCCCAGCATCCAGCGCGAGACGGTTGCTGCTCTCTCTTGCAAAAGGGAATCCGGTGATTCGGAGATGTAGACGATTGCAGCAGGAGCGACCAGCATGAACTGTTGGGCGAGCCCGAAGGAGATGCCTACCAAGACATCGATTCGCCAACCAAGGGCATGAACTCCGGCCTCGTAGCGAGGCAGCCAGAATGCCGCAAAAACCAGGTAGGCGAGGGCGGACGCCACAGCGCCTATCCTTGCCAGGCGTCGCCAAAGAATTGCAAGGCCCGCTGCGAGCAGCCACATGCCCGCCACGTATGCCAGTATGTGGTGTGCCGGGAGATTCTTGCCCAGCGATTGGATGGGCTGATGCGAGGCATCGAATGAACCCCAAGCTATATCAAGGACGCCGGTAAGAGCCGTGCCCAAGCCATAGAACCAAACTCCAGCTTTCATCTGTTGATCTCCCATGAGTCTTCGAGCGAGAAGCCAAAGTTCAATGAGGACGAGTGCACCTCGACTTCAGGACTGATACTATCGGGGCAGTGGTACAGCGCCTAGAGCCATTTTCAATGTTTTGATCAGACCAATCGCAATGCCAAAAACAGTCAGCTCGTTTGAACTCACTCTCAAGAGTCGGCCTTGCCATCAGACTCTGACCAGTTGGCTGTACGGCGAGTTGCGCTCGGCGATCCTTGACGGTCGCCTCGCACCGGGCACCAGACTGCCAGCGTCCAGAGATTTCGCGAGCCAGTACGGATTCTCCAGGGGAACCGTCGTCAGCGTTCTGGAGCGTTTACAAGCCGAGGGGTATGTCACCTCCCGTGTCGGCTTCGGTACGTGGGCCAATCGGGTAGAGACGCCTCGTCCGGGCCGCCCGGCAATCACGACACCTGCTTACATTCGTCGGGTGTTATCGACGAATAGACAACCACAGCCTTGGATTGACTCCGCCTTTGTTGAAAGGCCCCGCCCCTTCCGGATCGGTCACCCAGCTATTGACCGATTCCCTTCCGAGGTTTGGGGACGCATCGCCAAGCGTCGAGCACGCAATTTCGAATCATGGTTAAAGAATGAGAGCGATCGGCGAGGATATCGGCCATTGCGCGACGCGATCGCCGAGTATTTGCGCACTTCACGCGGGGTGCGATGCACTGCCGAACAAATCGTCATCGTTTCCGGAATCCAACAGGCACTCGATCTTTTGGCACGTCTGCTCCTAAAAAGGAGCGACCGAATATGGATGGAAGACCCTGGATACTTCGGAGCAAGAATCGCGTTTGAGACTGTCGGAGCCAAGATGATTGCTGTGCCTGTAGATGATGAAGGTCTTTCTGTCTCCGCCGGAATTAAGATCTGTCCCGATGCGAGGGGAGCCTACGTAACTCCGGGTCACCAATTCCCGCTGGGGGCTACGATGTCGCTGGAGCGACGCATTTCGCTTCTTAGCTGGGCCTCGCGCGCCGGCGCTTTCGTCATTGAAGATGACTATGACAGCGAATACAGGTTTGAGGGGCCGCCTGTGCCTGCCCTGCAAAGCCTTGACAATCACTCATGCGTTATCTTCATCGGATCGTTCAGCAAGACACTATTCCCTGCTTTACGCGTGGGCTACGTGGTTTTGCCTCCTCAACTCATAGATTTCTTCGCAGGTTTCCGTTATCGAACCGATTTCCGGAATTCCTCCTTTGACCAGGCTGTGCTCTGCGACTTCATCGTTGACGGGCATTTGGCGCGTCATCTGCGAAGGATGCGGAACCTCTATGGAGAACGCCTTGCGACACTCCTGGAAGGAGCCAAGCAGCATCTAGGCGGATTGCTTGAAATCTCTAACGTCAGGGCCGGCCTTTACACGATCGGGTATCTTAAGAATGGAATGAGTTCGCAACAGGCGGAAAGGTTGTCGGCAACCCAAGGTGCCGAGGTCCTCGGCGTCGATCGATGCACCCTCAGACGGCCTGATCCAAATGCGTTGCTCCTCGGCTTCGGCGGCTTCGATGAGCTTGCGATACGGCAAGGACTCACTCGACTCAGAAGGGCGTTGAGTCAACCGAAACACATCGAGACATAAGCCTCAGTGATTTCAACTTTCTCAAAATCGGTCCTCGGCATTTAGCGAAAGTCGTGACAGAGTGGTCATCTCGTTGACCAGTGGCTTGGCCTGGGTGATAGACAGCGATGGACTAACCGCGACAGGGAGGTTTCGCAATGATGGCCGGCGATGCAACAAAGCCCCAGATTGCGTGGCGAGGGATCGCGGCGCTGCTGGGAGTTCTTGCCGCGCTGTGTACGATCTTCGTTTTGGCGGTGACTGCGGCCGAGGCCTGGCAAGAGCGTGTCGAAGCTCAGTGGCCCGAGACGACCGCGCGTGTCGACCGGTGTTACCTGCACCAGACAAGCACAGGTCGGCGCAACCGCTACTATATTGATTGCCATTTGAGCTATAGGGTCGGCTCAGAGCAGATTGCAGCGCATGTTTATTCGGCCAATGTTCCGTCGCGCGAAGTTCCGCAATACCCGCCAAATCAGATTGCTCCGCTGGAAGAGTGGGTGGAAAGACATCCGCCAGACACAGAGATGACGGTGCGCTACGATCCCTCAAGGCATAGCAGGATAATTTTGGTTGCAACCGATATGCCGCGCGCTGGAGGGCCGCACACGACCAACAACCTGAAGCTGCTCGGCGTCTTCGCGACGAGCTCGGTTCTGCTTCTCGGGCTAGCGCGAATCTGACGCCTGCGACCCGATGCCAATGATGCAAGCGCGAGTGTTGACGCATTGGGAAGGTCTCCCGCACGCCCGATCGCGTTGATTTCACGACCTCGCGAAAATGGGAATTGCGCCCTTTGGATGCTCTCTCACCCGCCGGTCACGAGCCTTCGAAATGAATCCTCTTGCAGGAAATCCACCATGCGTCAAACTGGCTAAAAAACGCACCGCAGTGAGCTGATGCTCCATTACGCGAGAACACGAGAACGGCTGCTACGGCTTGATCGATGCACGGCGACTAGAACGACTAATCGCCGGCGGAAGGCGCTGCACCCGAAAGAAGAATCGGCAGGGTGGGAGTGTCAGAGCCACCAGCTTTCTCGATCGTAATTCCAAAAGCCTTTGCTCCTACCCCAATCGGGATTTCTGGCAGAACGACGCTAGCCTGGCCACCTGCATCAGGCCGAAGCAAACCCGCAGGAATGGGGCCCTTTCCATCGGCAGGAATGATCCACAATTCGTAGGTTTTGTCCTTGGACAGCTGTGGCAAGTTATTCGCCATGAGAACCAGCGCTCCCTGAGATGCAAGATAGGTCGCACGGGCGCTCGGAACCGGGTGCACCTTTGCAGCCGTTAGTTCCACTCGCTGAGCATTCTCTGAGGAAAGCAGGCTCAGCACTTTTCGCGCTCGCGCATTGAGTTCGTCCTGTGCCTCCGCCGCTTGACGCTCTTGCGCCACTCGCGCGCTGAGATCCCGAATCTTGACTTCCAGCCCTATACTCACCACGAGCAAAGCGGCCGCCGCGCCCCAGGCAGTCCAGAAACTCGCGGCCATCTTGCGTCGTTTGGGCATTTCGATCAATTCGGTCCCTCCGATGGCCTGGCGATCCGCAGCCGCAGCGACCCTGCTCATCAGGCGCTGCTTCGCCCCGGACGGTAACGGCTGTTCCTCCACACTCATCATCAGAAGTGCGACATCTTCCGTCGCATGCGCCAACTCTTCGCGGCACAACCCGCATCTCTGCAAGTGCACTTTGATTTCGGCAGACTCGTCCTCCGTCAGCGCTCCCGCGGCATAGAGCGCCAGTTCCTCACGCGGGATGTGAGTGCCTTCGCTCATCGCTGAAATGCCTTTCGTATACTTGTCAAAGCAGTCCGAATTCGTGTCTTCACCGTTCCCAGTGGATCTCCCGTTTGCGCCGCAATCTCTGCGTGCGTCAGTCCATCGAAGAACGCTAATTCTATGCTCTGTCGTTGTTCTCGGGGCAAACCCTCCAAGATCCGTCGAATTCTTTGAACAACCGCCCTCCGCTCAACCTCCGATGTCACGTTGGTTTCGGCCGCGAGCACCACGTCTTCAACCGGCTCGCAGGCCTTCCGCTTGCGCACGATATCAATCGCGCGGTTTCTCACAACCACTGCCAGCCATGCGCCAAGCGAGCTTCGCCCGGATACAAACAAGCTGGGCTTCTCCCAGAGTTGGAAGAAAACATCCTGAATGATGTCTTCCGCTTGAGGCCCATCCTTCAGCACGCGGAATGCAACCGAATACGCCATACGTCCGTATCGATCAAAGATCCTTTCCATCGCCGACGGATCACGGCGGAGCACGCCTTCTAATTCAAGCGCCTCCTCGGTCGGAACCGACGCAGAGAAACCCGCCGTATTGGGATTACCATCCGCCATAGATCGGAAAGACGCAGCCTGCCAAGTGTATCGGATGGACGCTAGGGAGATACCAAAATGCACATGCATGCCCCGTAGCCTGCCGCCCGAGCTCGCCTGATACCGAGCCAGACCTCCAGGCAGGTAACTTTACTCCATCGACCTTTCGATGACGAATTTATCCCGCGAGTCAGGTGTTGCATTCGTTTTTCCAGTCGCCCCCAATCTGAAGGCACTTGTCAAAGAAGCGCCCGAATTCCTCCCCTACCCAAAGAAGTTCGTTAGCCGGGCTGTGCACCAGGCTGCTCCGAGGCTGCAGGGCGAAAAACAGTCCACATTATCTCTTCCAGGGAAAGCTCGCTTCCCATGAAGCATGGTCTCTGACAGTGGAACGTAACCAGGTATGATCTGGATTTATTTTTTTGTCATCAATAACAGCCGTGCCTGTCTCACTCGACGCCGGAACGCTCTCTTGCTCACCACCGCCTTAGCCTATACCCTCGCCTTGAGCCGCCATTTTCTGATTGGCGTTCCCAATGCGGTCATCAGGAGCACTGCCACCATGATGAGAATTCCATCTCTCCATTGCTTCATGGTTCCCAAGGCAATCAGCAACGAAGTCGCCACAGCGGCGGGCTGTGCGGCGCGTGCGACGAGCGTTACAAGCACGGTTGTCGAAGCAGCAATTCCAGCAGCCCAAA